>DASYAT010000164.1:0-2263 GCA_036501205.1 Streptosporangiaceae bacterium
GAACAAGCCTTTGCACGGTTGATGACCAGAACGTCGCAAATAGTTCGGAGCCCGCGCCCGCCAGGCAGCCGCCAGCCACGATGACCAGGACGGGGGCACGCAGGATGAGCAGGATCAGCGGGGCGAGCAGCGCGATCCGACCGATCAGCGCGGCCACGAGCGGTCGGCCCGGCCGGATCCACAAGCCGACGAAGCCGCCAACGACCGCCCCGGCGCCCTCACCCGCCAGGATCGCCCCCCAGGCGCCCGCGCCGCCCAGGCTGGCCCTGGCCACGACCACTGACGAATTGCGGGTTCTGGCCAGGATTCCTGCGACGATGTTCGTCACGTCGATCTCAACGCCCGGATGCTCGGTGAGGAGATCCTTAAACCGTACAGACCATTCCGTGGCTAGGGTGATACGGGCTCGCCGGAGCGTTCCCCTGGTCGCTGCGCATAGTTCCGCTTGGGTGGCGTCTAGCCTTCGCAGGGTAATCCAGTCTGGTGTTCCTGAGCCGAATAGGGCGGCGAGCTCAAGTCTTAGGTCGACCCATAGGCTGGTAGTAGCGGACGCGACTAGGGCATCCCCAGCTAGTAATGCCAGGCCGGATCGGTCCATATTATAGCCCCCCTTGTTCAAGTGAGTTATTTCAAGGTCGCGAGAGGATTATCTGGAGCATGTGAGGAAAGGCGTCGTGGAAAGTGCTGTCCTGGTCCAGGGCGAATACGCATGGCGCTTGGCCCAGGGTTGTCGGAATGTGGCCCATTCGGTCCGGATTCGATGCGCTTGAACTAGCCGGGGCCATCCAGATAGCGGGTGATTTCGCATTCGGGTAGGCAGACTGGAGGGCTGGACCGCCCTGACGTTGATACTCGAGCAGGGCCGCGGCGGGCCGGGCAGATGAATGCGCATATTCATACCCGGGAACCCGGATGAAAGCGCATATTCATCTGTTTGCGAGATAACCTCGGCGGCCACGGTTGAGGCGGGTGTGGCCAGGTGGCGGTAATGTGAAGGATGTGACCTGACCGGCTCGCGAGGCGCACCTATAGGTGCGTCGTTGGCCCTCTGCCGCTAGCCGACCCGAGCGGGTCGCGTCAGCAGCCGGACCGCTCCATCGCTCATGGCAAAATCGGCTGGGTGCAGATCGGGGTACTCGGATCATTCGAGGTTCGCGCGGACGACGGCGCCTACGCCGACGTGCCGGGCGCCCGGCTGCGTGCGCTGCTGGTCGCCCTCGCGCTCGGACCAGGCCACGTAGTCCCCAAGGCGACCCTCATCGACTGGATCTGGGGCGAACACCCGCCCTCCGACGCGGCGAACGCCTTGCAGCGCCTGGTGTCCCGCCTGCGCAAGGCCCTGCCGGACGGCGCCGTCGAAGGGCAGACGGACGGCTACCGGCTGAGGATAGAGCCCGACGCTGTCGACGCCGTGCGGTTCGAACGCCTCCTGGGCCAGGCCCGCCATGACGAGGATCGGTTGCGAGTCCGGCGGCTGCGCGAGGCGCTCGCCTTGTGGCGCGGTCCGGCCCTGCAGGACGTCGGCCTGCAGGAAAGCCCGGCCTTTGACGCGGCGGTCACCCGGCTCGAGCGGCTGCGCCTGGCCGCCATCGAGGATCGGTTCGAGGCGGAGCTCAGCGTCGGCAACGGCGCGGAGCTGGTCGCCGAGCTGACCGACCTGGTAGCCGCGCATCCGGTGCGAGAACGACTTGCCGCCGCGCTGATGCGCGCCCTCGTTTCGGCCGGTCGCGACACCGAGGCGCTGCTCGCCTACCAGCGCACCAGAGAAGCCCTGGCCGATGCGCTCGGCGTCGATCCCTCACCCGAGCTGTCCGCATTGCACGTCGCGCTGCTGCGGGGCGAGCTGGGACAGCGGGAGGAGACCAGGAAGACCAACCTGCGGGCCGAGCTGACCAGCTTCGTCGGCAAGGACGCGGATGTCGCGGCGGTCCGCGAACTCATCGCCGAGCACCGGCTGACGACCATCATCGGCCCGGGCGGAGCCGGGAAGACCAGGCTGGCCACGGAAACCGCGCGAACGCTGCTTGGCGACGGGAACCTCCCGGACGGGGCGTGGCTGGTAGAGCTCGCAGCGATCGGCACCGGCGACGATGTCGCTCAGGCGACGCTGGCCGCGCTCGGCCTCAGGGACGCCCTGCTCGGCGGCGCACCGAACGCGGAGCCTGCGGACCGGCTCATCGCCGCGATCCGCGAGCGGGATGCACTGCTCATCCTGGACAACTGCGAGCACGTGATCGAGTCGGCGGCGGCCTTCGCCCACCGG
>DASYAT010000165.1:0-19430 GCA_036501205.1 Streptosporangiaceae bacterium
GGCGCTAGTACGTGCGTGCTCGGGGGCGCTAGGGCTGGCGTTCTCGGGGGCGCTAGGGCGCGCGAATTCCATCCAGACGTAGCCGTGCTCGGCGTCCTGGCCCCGGTACAGCACGTTGGCCTTCATCGTGCGGTTCTCGCCGCTGAACGGGTCGAGACGGCGGGCATCCAGGCTGCCGTCGAGCACGAACGGGAACAGGACCTCAAGCGCTTTGGTCTTGCCGGACCCGTTGTGCCCGCGCAGCGCGAGCCGCCCGTCGGCGAACGTGAACTCCTCGTCGAGGTAGTCCCAGAGGTTGATGATCCCGGCCCGGGTCGGCTTGAACCGTTCGATCATTTAGCCCCCTCCGGCGAAAACTCGAGCTTGAAGACGCTCTGGCCGTCGTGCCGCGAACTATCCGGAAGCGCTGCGGTGATGTTGCGGTAGCGGGCGGCGGCGGGCAGGACCAGTACGCCGCCGGGGAGCGGCTTGATCAGACGCAGGTCGTCCAGCAGGCGGATCGCGGCGTCGAGCAGGCCGGGCTGGTCGAACTGCCACACCACGGTGAATGACGCCGCGCCGAATTCGTCGTACAGCTCTTTCAGCATCGTTTCGCAATTGGTGCGGTCGATGAACGGCACGTCGAGCGCCGGCTCGCCCGGTAGTGAGTTCTCCGGGCGTGACTGGCCTCTGGCAACGGCGTGCAAGCCCGCGTCAATGCGTTCAGCCAAATCTTGAAGATCATCGAGTGCGGACGGCACCGGCATCCTGGTGACGGCCGGGCCGGTATCGGGGTCTTCGAGCAGGTCGGCGAACTTGGCCAGGAGCAGCCCGGCGGAGCGGTTGACGGCCCCGCCCCGGCCAGGGAACGGGTGATCGGTGAAGCGATCGGTGGGGTCGACGAGCATGACTCCCTCGGCGCGGCGTTCGACCACGAGGCCGGTCAGCTTCGCGAGGTTGTCGGCCAGGGCCGGGTCGCGAAGCGCGGTCGCGGTGTCGGCATCGACCGTCGGGTAATAGATCACCGGATGCTCGATCAGCAGGCGACGGGCTCTTCGAGCAGCCGCGTCCCGCTGGGCGGAGGGCCGCAGGCTGGTCTCGGCGGGCTCCAGCAGATCGGTCACGCCGGTGAGCTGCTGGATCGGCCTGCTCGGGCGGAACAACAGGGAGCAGACGTCGTGATCGATGTCGTACAGCGCATCGCCGCGCTCGGTGTCGTGGGCCCAGATCTCGGCTGAGCCGTCGGACAGCCGCAGCGCGCCGTGATCGCAGAGCCAGTCGACCGCGTCCACGATCGCGCGCTTGTGCTCGGTGATCGTGGCGTCGAAGCCGAGACCTTTTATCGCGTTAGCGGACGGCGCGAGGGCGCGTACGAGGTCGGCCAGGCTGATCTCGATCCTGGATCGCTGGAACACGGCGAGCACCAGGCACAGGTAGGCCAGCCGGCGCCGGTCAAACGGCCGGCCGCTTCGAGTGACGAAGATCGTGCGCTGGGTCGGATCCACCGAGTCGAGCCTGCGGATCAGCCTGACCTGGCGGGTCGAGGCGACCAGCGTGTAGCCGAGCAGGTCGGCGAAGTCGCGGGCGATCACGTCGGCCCAGCGCAGTACCGCGGCGAGCGCGCCGGCCCTGGGGCGTTCCTCGGTGATGAGATCATTGGTGAGCACGAGACGGACAGCGTGCTGGTAGGCGCCGAGGTCGCCAGACTCGACGCCTCTGGCTGCGGTGGGCTCAGGCACTCGGTGTTCCTCGGGGGTCTGAGGGGGTTGCCCCCCTCGAGCCAGCGCCGGTTCCGGCCAGTCGCCTGGTCGCGCGGGCCGCGACGATCTCCACGCGCAGGCCGGGCAGGTGCAGGGTGCCGTTCGGGGTACGGACTGAGCTGCCGCTTTCCGCCGGGACCAGCCGCAGGGTGAGTACGTCGTTGCCGCCGGTCCCGCCGGTGATCTGGCCGGCAACCACCGACCGGGCTTCGAGCGCGCGGGTGAGCAGCTTGAGCAGGACGCTGGTCTGGACGTCGTCCAGGACCGTCTGGGCGAGGTCGGCATTCAGCAGCTGACGGCCGGCCTGGCGTTCGGCGGCGCGCTGACCGGCCTGGCGGCGGCGCAACTCGGCCCGCAGGCCGGGCTGGGCACCGAGCCGCTGCGGGACGCCGGAGCCGGGCACCTTGCCCCGCCTGAACAACGGGACCGCGATGTCGACGCCGGGCGCGTCCTGCCAGGACAGCCTGGGCGAGATCAGGTCGGTGTCGTCGTGCACGCCGCCGAGATGGCGGGCCAGCCGCAGGTTGAACGCGGCGCCGGCCAGCGCGTGCGCGGCGTCGTCGTCGGGCACGCTGGTGATCCAGCCGGCCAGGTGCCGCAGCTGGGTGGCCCGGTTGACGCCGCCGCGCTGAGCCTCGGTGATCTGCCGGAGCAGCGCGATCACGGTGGAGACGCCCGCTCGGGTGGCGTGTCCTAGCTCGGCGGCGCGGGAGCTGTGCGAGGCGGGGCCAGTGACGAACCAGGCTCGGACGCCGAGCCAGCGCCGGTGCCAGTCCTGGCGCACCTCGTCGCTGGTCATCAGCGGGCGTTCGTCGGCCGCGGCGATGAGGTCAAGCAGCCGGTCCAGGCCCGTTGCCTCGACCTCGCCGACCGCGGCGGCGAGCCTCGGCAGATACCGGTCCAGCTCGGCCATGAAGTCGCTCATGTGCGCCATCAGCGCGTTCTTGTACCGCAGGAACACCTCGGGGGAGGTGTCGGTCGACCTGGTGATGTCGCCGAGCGTGAGGTGGAACTGAGCCGACCGGCGCGCCAGGTCCTGAGTCACCCGGTCCAGGCTGGACAGCCGGCGGACGATCTCGTCGCCGTCGCCATCCCGGTTGGCATTGGCCAGGTCGTGCAGGTCGCGCAGGATGTCGGAGAACACCAGCCGGGACAGGCTGGCGTCCTGAACCCGGGCGGCGAGCACGCCCTCGACCGCCGTGTAGGCGCGGTGCCCGAGCTCGCTGAACTGATAGACCGACTGCCGGTTCCGGTACCGGGCCAGGCTGCCCGCCCGCGAAGCGTCCTCGAGCCGGTGCAGGACGCCGTCGTCGACCAGGCTGTCCAGCCGGTCGCGGAGGTTGCCGCTGCTATCGGGCACGCCGTCGTGCGCGGCGGCCAGCTCGGTGAGGACCGCGGCGACATCGTCGGTGTGCGACTGGGCGATGTGCAGGCCGCGCAGCTGGTCCAGGGCCCGCAGGACCCAGAGGTAGGCGACGTAGTCCTCGCGGCGGGTGAAGTTGAACAGCCGGAACCGCTCACCGACCGCGGGCAAGTCCGGGCCGTGGTAGCCCGAGTGACCGCCCGCGATCGTCATAGTGCCCCGCTCGCTCCCCGTTGCCTTGCGCACACCTTCGCCGCAGCACTCTGGCACAGAACGCGGTCCTGAGAGCCAGAATCTGACTGGTGGCCGGGGTTTGCGCTCACCTTGGGGGGCCGACGGCCAGAAGTGGCGACCGGGGAAATCATGCGCAAATAAGCAATATTGACTAGGTCCAGGATGCGGCCGATGACCTACAAAGGAAGGGGAGCGGGTCGATTGGCGGCTCGCAGACCCGGAGAGGCGCGAAATTATTCACCCCGAGGTTGATAACGGCAAGAAGTCACTCGTAGTTCGAAACTGGTCATTGACCCTCAACCATTCGCGGGCGGTCAGCCGGGCTCTGACGTTCAACCACTCGCGGGCGGTCAGCAAGTGACCGGATCTGACTAGTAGCGAATGAGCCGTCGCTACTCGGGCTCGGTCCGGGCCACAGACCTATAAAGATGTGGGAACGGGCCGAGCACCGGGTGCTTGCACCCCTGGCGATGACCTACAAAGGAGGGGAGCGAGCCGATCGGCGGCTCGCAGGCAAGTGAGGAGTGGATCATGTCCAATCGTTCACGGGCAGTGAGCCGGAGCCTGTCTCCGAATCATTCGCTGGCGGTCAGCTGGAGGATCATCGCCAACCACTCACGGGCAGTCAGCCGGGGTATCTCGCCGAACCACTCGCGGGCAGTCAGCCGGGTCGTGTCTCCGAACCATTCACGGGCCGTCAGCCGGGCGATAACCGCCAACCATTCACGGGCGGTCAGCCGGAGGCTGCCTAGGTAGGGCAAGCTACGTAAGACAAATGATCGGATGAATTAAGTAGTTCGTGCTCAGGCTCTCTGCCAGGTGGGACTGATCGTATGAGCAAGGGTTACTCGGGCTCGGCCCGAGCCTGCTGACCTGCGAAGGGAGCGGGAACGGGCCGAGCACTGCCCCAGTGCTAGGTCGGTGAGAAAGAGGTGACCGTTCCCGTGTCGGCTGGTCAGGATGCGCTTGAGTGGAGGGATCGGGCGCTGGTGGCGCTCGATGAGGGTAACCCGCAGCAGGCTTTGGAGTTGGCCCGGCGAGGGCTAATGGTTCTGGACGAGACCGGCCCGGGCGGGGGTCTGGACAAACTTGACAGGGCGGCGCTGCTGATCGCGGTGGCCGAAATTGAGGAGAGGCTCGATCGGTTCGGCGCGGCGGGGGAGTCGGCTGACGCAGCGATCGAGTTGCTGGGCGGGGATAACGGGCCGGATCGGTCCTCCGGCGAATCGGACGCGGTGCTGCTGTGGTGCCAGGCGCAGGAGCGCAAGGCCGGGCTTGAGCGGCTTAGCGGGGAGTTCGCCGCCGCTGCTGGCCGGCTCACCCAGGCAATCGAGATCGCTTCGGCCGAGTTCGGCGAGGCATCGATGGCGGTGGTGGCCGCAGCGAACGCACTTGGCGTCGTGGGCAAGCACTCGGGCGAGTTCGACGCCGCGACCGCCGCGTATGAGCGGGCCATGGCGGCCGCCGAGAAGCTGGATGCCCGGGATCCGCTGGTCGAGGCGGCACTGCTGCATAACCTGGGCGGGCTCGCGCATTCTCGCGGAGACGCCGGTACTGGTATACCGCTGGCCGAGCGCGGGCTGCAGGTGCGGACCGAGGAACTAGGCGCGCATCATCCCGATGTCGCCGCCGACCTGAACGCGCTGAGCGCGCTGTACCACCTGGCCGGGCGATTCACCGACGCGGACGAGGCAGGCCAGCGGGCACTGGCGATCTTCGAGCGGTGCTACGGGCCCGATCACTTCGAGGTCGCGATGACCTGCGCCAACCTCGCCGTTTTCCGTGCTGACCAGGACGAGTTCGGCCCGGCCGAGGAACTGCACCGGCGGTCGCTTCTGATCCTGGAATCCGTGCTCGGCCCGGACGACGCCGAAGTCGGCCTGACCAAGCTGAATCTGGCCGTGGCCGTCGCCGGCCAGGACCGGCTGGTCGAGGCGGCCGCGCTGGCGGTCGAGGCCGAGGCGATCTTGAGCGGCCGGCTGCCGGCCGGTCATCCGTTTCTGGAGGCGGCGGGCAATGCCGTCAAGAAGTTCGGGGAACCGGCATGAACCGGCCGGAAGGAGCCAGATTGAGGCGTCCTGGGTTCGTGCCCGCCCTGCCGCAGCCGGCCTGGGTGGTGCTCAGCGGCGACTTCATCTCGGCCGTTGGCAGCGGCCTGACCCTGCCGCTGCTGTTTATCTACGCGCACCGGATCAGGGACCTGAGCTACGGCATCTCCGGCCTGGTCGTCGCGATGATCGCCTTGGCCTCGCTGATCGGCAATCCGCTCGGCGGGGCGATGGCGGATCGCTGGAGTCCGCGCCGGGCGCTGATGCTGGGACTGGTCATCAACGCGGCCGGGGCGGTCGCGCTGGCGCTGGCGCGCAACGAGGCCGAGTTGTTCGGCGCCACGGCGATCGTCGGACTCGGGGCCTCGATCATCTGGCCGGCGCAAGACGCGCTGCTGGCGAGCCTGACTGGTTCTGATCAGCGGTCGGCGGTGTTCTCGGTCCGGCATTGGTGCTTGAACGCCGGCCTCGGGATTGGCTCCCTGGGCGCGGCAATCGTGATCAGCGTCTCCCAGCCAGGGACGTTCATGGCGGTTTACCTAGCTGACGCGGCCTCGTTCCTGATCTACCTGCCGATCCTGGCCCGGCTGCGTGTTCCGGAAGGGGAGCCGGAGTCCCCTGGGCAGGAGCAGGCTGGGCAGGAGCAGGCTGGGCAGAAGCAGGCTGGGTGGCGGAAAGTGCTGCGGGACTCGGTGCTGGTCCGGGTCTGGGTGCTGGCCGCGATCTTGATGATCGTCAGCTTCGGGCAGTTCAATTCCAGCTTCCAGGGGTTCGCGGCGAGGCCCGGCGGGATCGGTACGCACGGACTGGCCCTGGCGGAAGCGGCCAACTGCGTGACCGTGGTCCTCGCCCAGCTTTTCGTGCTCAAGGGGCTCGGCGGGCGGCGGCGCACCACCGGGCTTGCCCTGGCCGCGGTGGCCTGGGCGATCAGCTGGGTGCTAGTCGCGATCGCCGGTCACCTAGGGGGCGGCGGGGTGGCGCTGGCCGGGTTCATCGTGGCGGCCGTGGTGTTCTCTATCGGCGAGTGCCTGATGTCGCCGACGCTCCCGGCGATCATCAACGACATCGCGCCGCCCGGGGCGGCCGGGCGGTACAACGGCCTGCTCGCGATGGCCTTTACCGTCGGTTTCCTCGTCGGACCGGCCAGCGGCGGGGCCGCGCTCGGCGCGGGCTGGGGCGCTGAACTGTTCGTGGTGCTGGCCGGGATCTGCGCGGCAGGCGCCGTCGGGGCGCTGTGGCTCGGCCGCTTTGTTCCGGCGGACGCGAACCTGATTCCGGCGCAGGAGCAGGGTCAGAGTGAGTCCGTGCTGGAGGTCGAGTCCGCGCCCGTCGGCTGAGGCTCGGCGGACCGGCCTCGGGCTGGGTGGAGTAGGCCCGAGCGATGCTTTCTCCTACGAGGTCGTTGCCTTTCTCCTGGTCCGGATTAGCAGGACCAGGATGGCCGCGAGGATCAGCCCGCCGACGATGAACAGGGCGATCGCCCAGGACGGCGTGGTCTGGCTCGGCAGTGCCACGAAGACGCCAGTGGCCGGGTGGTAGACCTTCCGCGTTACGGCCGACAGCAGGCGGACCGTGCCTGACCAGGAGGCGAAGGTCCGGTGATCGGCGGTGAGCCTGGCCGCGCAGGAGAAGGATCCGGCGGCCAGGCCGCGGGCGTTGACCGGCAGGACCGCGTGCCCGCCGGGCAGAACTGTCTCCATGATCACTCGATAGCGGCGGTGCGACTGGCCGGTCTGGCAGGTGATGTGGCCGGTGGCGCGTTCGAACCGCTGGCCGGTGTTGCGAACCGGGAGGTAGAGCCGGGGCGTCGGTCCGATCCAGCCGGCCGATACGGCGCCGAGCTTGAGCGCGCCGCGCAGGGTCGAGAAGTTGCCGACGGTGATCGCGACGCCGACGGTGACCTGGTCGATGATGATCGCCTTGGCCGAGGAGCGGCCTGCGCCGCCGACCTTGACGGCGCGCGGCCGGACAGCGGGCGTGGCGGTTAGTCCGGTTAGGTACTGGCCGGGGGCGGTGCGGCGGGGGACTTCGACCTTGAACGTCAGCAGCCGGCGGGTGCCGGCCGGTAGCGTGACCGCCGGGGGGAGGCCGCTGACCCAGCAGTCGGCGCCGGAGCAGCGGCCAGTCTGGGTCTGGTAGGCCGAGCCGGAGTTCGCGGCGGTTACGCCTTTGGAGACCAGAACGAGGAGCGTCTCGGTCTTGTCGCCTTGGTTGGTGATGATCGCGTGATCGATGACCGACTGGCCGGGCCTGATCGTCACGTTGAAGTAGGGGCGCGGCGTGCCGGCCGGAGTTGGGGTCGCGATCAGGCCGAACGGAAAGGCGCCGGCCGGGCTGGCCTGCGCGGGTCCGCCGGCGAGCATGAGAGTGAACATCGCCGCCAGCGCTGTGAGGATGGCCAGCGGGCGGGCCGGGAGCATTGAGGTCACCGAAGGGCTCCTTTCTTGACGGGCTGTTACGGGCCGGACACGACCGCGACGGTGATGGTCGAGGTGTAAGCGCCGCTGATAGCGCTGCCCGGGACCACCACCCACCAGCCGACCGGGTTGGCGGCCGAGCTGCCGCCGATCGTCACGGGGCCCTTGCCACTGCTGGCCGAGGTGTCGAAGGCCGTGGCTGGGGTGGGGGAAGTCGCCGCGGTCGTGATCGCGACCGGATAGCTCATGGTGTTGATCGGCGGGACGCAGCTCGGGTTGCAGGCCGCGGTGGGAGCGGTCGTGGCCGTGATCGAGGAGACGCTTCCGGTCATCACGAAGGTCCCCGAATTCGGCAGCGTCTTGATGCCGTTGGTAAACGTGGTCCCTGAGACCGTGATGTGCCAGCCGGCGCCGCTGCCGGTCTGGTCGCTGGCGGTGAACTGCTGGTCGATCGAGGTCGCGTCGACCACGTTCTGGGTGCTGCCCGTCAGCGTGGTCGCCCAGGTCAGCGAGGACGGCGAGGTGAGCGTCAGGGTGCCGGTGAAGCTGACCGGGCCGGCGATGCCGGAGTCGACCGGACCGCCGAGGACGTTGGTCACGATTTCCGTCGTGTAACTGCCGGCTGTGGCCGTGTTGGTGAGGCCGTTGACAGCGATGGAGACCGACGTGCCGGGGAGGATCGCCACCGAGATGCCAGAGAGCGTGAGGACGTTTCCCGACAGGCTCACGCTGCCGAGCAGGGTCATCGGGGTCACCGTTCCGAGAGTTGGCGTTCCGCTGGTACCGGGCGGAACGGTCATCGTGATCGAGGTGATGGTGGCCAGGCTGCCGGTCTTGAACGTGTAGGTGTAACTGACTCCGGTGGCGCCCACCGTGGTGCTCGACGCGGACCAGCCCAGGCTGGTCAGCTGTCCCGAGGTGAACGTCACCGAGCCGGAGGTCCCGGTGTCGACCGAGGTTGCGCCGTTCTTCGTGGTGATCGCCCCGGTGCTGGCGCCGGCCGTGCTGGTGTTGGTCAGCCCGCTGATCGAGATCGAGACGGCGGTGCCGGTGGCGACGGTCGCGGCCGTGAACGAGTAGGTCAGCGTGTTGCTCGCCAAAGCCACGGTGCCGCCGCTGATCGTGGTCGGGCTGACCGAGGCGACGGCGGGGATGCCGGTGGTACCGCTTGGGAGAGTCATCGTGACCGAGCTCAGCGACGAAGCTGTGGCGGTCGTGAACGTGTAGCTGTAAGTCGCGGAGGTGGCGCCGGTCGCCGTCTTGGAGGTTGACCACGTGGGGCTGGTGAGGGTGGCCGCCGCGGCGGGGGCAGCGACTGCGAGCAGCCCCGCGGCAACCACTATTAGCGCGAGTGCGAACGGCAGCGTCCGCGAGCTGATCCCGGTCACGGCCCCGAGATGATCGCCATCGTGATCGTCGAGGTGTAGGCACCGGAGATCGCGCTCGCCGGCACCTGGACCCACCAGCCGACCGGGTTAGCGTGCGTGCTGCCGCCGATCAGGATCTGGCCGAGGCCGCTGGACGCGGCATTGTCGTAAATGGTCACCGGGGTTGGCGAGCTGGCCGCCGTTGCGATGGCGACAGGGTAGGTGGTGGAGTTCGACGGCAGCGTGCAGGTGGCGGTGCAGGTCGCGGTCGGAGCCGAGGTCGCGGTGGCCGACGACGTACTGCCGTTGGTCGAGAACGTCGTGGCGTTCGGGAACGTGGCGCTGCCGTTGGTGAAGGTGGTCGCCGAGGTCGTCACATGCCAGCCGGCGCTGGAGCCGGTGGCGTCGTCGACCGTGTACTGCTGGTCGGCGGCGGTAGTGTCGACCAGGCTCTGGTCCAGGCCGGTGAGCGTCGTGCTCCAGCTCAGCGAGGACGGGGAGGTCAGCGTCAGCGTGCCGGCGGTCAGGTTAACGGTGCCGGTCATCGTGCAGTTCGACCCGGCGGCGACGGCACCGCCGCAGCCGGCGGCGAGAGCGGGGTCGGCCTGGCCGCAGGCAAGGGCCACGGACCCGGCGACGACCGCGCCGGAGAACAGGTAGCTGAGTCTACGAGTGAGCATGAGTCGTCGCATGAGAGTCAGTCGTCCTTGTCTTGTGGCTGCCTTGTCGGTTGACCTCTCGCCTGTCGCTACATTTAGTAATCTATGGAGAGCGCAATGTAACAGTCGTGCGTTCCGGGATCTCCTCCCGTTGGTTCTGCGGCGGGCAGCCAGTCGGCAAAGACTCGGTCACAGGAACCCGCGGGCGATGGCCGCGATCCGGTCGCTGGCGGTTCCGTCGCCGAACGGGCACGGAATCGCGCTGAGCCGCGGCCGGAGCGCAGAGTCCGCGAGTAGCTGGCGCCCGAGTTCGCTGATCGCCTCGCCCGGCTGGACGAGCCAGGCGAAACCAGCTGCGATCGACTCCGGCCGCTCGGTTGAGTTGCGGACCACGATGAGCGGGCGCTTGAGCACGGTGCACTCTTCCTGGAGCCCGCCCGAGTCCGACACGATCAGGCCGGCCAGGCTGGCCAGGCCGAGGAAGGTGCGGTAGCCGACCGGCGGCATCGCCCGGAGCCGGTCAAGCGCGGGGGTCAGCCCGAACCTGATGATCGACTGGCGTGTCCTTGGGTGCAGCGGGAGCAGGACCGGCAGCCCGAGCTTGGTCAACTGGTCGAGGATCGCCTCAAGCCGAGCCGGGTGGTCGGCGTTCTCGGTCCGGTGGATCGTCGCGAGCACGTAGCGATGGGGCTCGGCGCCGGCCTGGGCGGCGATTTCGGCCGCTTCGGCGGCGGCCGGGACCATGGCCAGGGTCGTCTCGACGATCGTGTTGCCGGTCAGTTCGATCTTGGCGGCCGAAACGCCCTCGTTGAGCAGGTGCCTTACCGCCGTCGTCGTTGGTGCGCAATGCACGTCGGTCAGCACGCTGATGACGCACCGGTTGATCTCCTCCGGCATCGCCCGGTCGAAGGAGCGCAGGCCGGCTTCGACGTGGAGGACCGGGACCCCGGCCGTATTGGCGGCCTGGGCGGCGGAGACCGCGCTGTTGGTGTCGCCTTGCACAATCACGGCGGCGGGCTCGTCGGAGGTGAACAGGTCGCCGAGCTGTTCGACCATCCGCCCGATCTGGGTGTGGCGGGACCGGCCGACGATGCCGGTCAGAGTTCTGGCGCTGGTGATGCCCATCGAGGCCAGCACATCGGTGGCCAGTTCGGGGCTCTCGTGCTGTCCGGTGTGCACGACCCGGCCGACCGGGCCCAGGGCCCGGGCGACGTGGCCGAGTTTGATGATCTCCGGCCTGGTTCCGGCCACGACGGCGAGCCAGCGCGGGTTCATCGGGTGCCTGGCGCGAGCGGGGTCAGCGGGGCGATCTGGGTGGCGGCGGTGGCGGGTACGGCGGGCCGGGCTGGAGGCGATGGCCTGAGCGGTCGTTGCTCGGGCACTCGGCCGGTCTTCTGCCAGCTCTTCGACCTGGTCATCAGCCGGATCAGCGCGCGCCAGCAGGCGAAGTAGGTGATGTAGTTGCCAATCAGGAGGATGTGGGCGAATAGCAACGCGCGGAGCAGGCCCACCCGGCGGCGCTGCCGGTAGTACATGTAGCCGGCCGTCCAGATCGGCAGGAACGACAGCAGATACCAGGCCACGATGCTGGACACCTGCTCGGTCAGGTCGGTGCCGATCGGCGGGGCCGGAGCCCAGCCCAGCAGCCATTCGACGGTGACCGTCAGGTTGTAGTTGAACAGGATCGACCACGGAAGCACGAGCGCCCACGGGAGCATCAGGTACAGGAGCATCTCGAGCATCCCCAGATGGGACACCTGCAGTGACCGCCAGAGCGGACCGAACCACTCGGCGGCCTCCATGTGGCCCTGGTACCAGCGCGTGCGCTGCCGGATCAGCGCGCGCAAGGTGGGGACGCCCTGTTGCGAGACATAGGCGCGGGGTGCGCAGACTAGCCGCCAGCTCGCTGTGGCCAGGGCCAGGCCGAGATCGAGGTCCTCGGTGAGCCGGCGTCGCCAGGGATCGCGGCCGAGCTCGAGCAAGGCGGTCAGCCTGGTGAACTGGCCGTTCCCGCCGAGGCTGACCGTGCCGGTGGCGTTCCGGCCGATCTGGCCGATGGCCGCTACGCCCCAGAACTCCAGGTCCTGAAGGATCGTCAGCGGCGAGCCGGTGTTCCTGATCCGCACCTGCAGTTGGACGCCGCCGATGCGGCTGTCGCAGAACAGCGGCAGCACCTCGTGCAGGGCGCCTGCCGACAGCTCGCCGTCGGCGTCTATCACGCAGATCACGATCCGGGAGGCGGCGATGCGGCGGCGGGCGGCGTCGTGGACCACGGCGGCCAGGCCATTATTCAGGGCTGGTCCCTTGCCAAGTCTCGCTTCCGGCAGCTCGCGGTGGGTCACGATGACGCGGTCCGGATCGATCGCGGCGGCCAGCTCGCCGGTGTTGTCGTCGCTCGCGTCGTCGATGACCACGACCTTGGCCTGCCGGTTGCCAAGTAGGCCCTTGACCGTGCGCTCGACCACCAGCTCTTCGTTGAGGCAGGGGACGAGGAAATAGGTGACCAGGTCCTCAGGCATCGTGACCAGGCTGACCCGCGGGATCGGCTCGTCGGCGGTCAGCAGCAGCTGGCTGACCTTCTCTGAAGCCGCGATCGGCCGCTCGGGCCAGCGACGCGGGCGGCGGTGCGGATGCCGCCGGGACCGGCGACGGCGCGGCTGGCCGTTGGGAGCGTGCCCGAAGGACGCTCGGCCCAAAGGCGCCTGGCCCGCTGGCGCTTGACCGAACGGCCTTGCGTCGCCTGGCATCCGGCGACGCAACCGGGCGTGCTTGCCGTGCCAGCCGGTCGCCCACATGAGCACCAGGCCGACTCCGGCCGTGCCCAGGTAATAGGTCAGGCCGATCGCGATGAGAAACAGTTCTAGCCCCGCTACGAGCACAGCCAATCCCCCCGATGGCTTTGGCGGAACGTCTACGACAGTCAGGAACTCGGGTTGTTGCGGCGGCGGCGGCGCATGAAGTACCCCAGTCGCAGCAGCAGCAGGCCGACGACCAGCAGGCCGCTGCCCGCCATCGCGATCGCCAGCATGTTTACTCCGGTGACCGGCAGCGGGCCGGTGGGCGGTGGATACATTTCGTTAGCTCCTAACGAGTTTCATCCGGCCTTGCGGCCGAGTCGGATGCCGCTCTTGCGGCCGGAGGCCAGCAGGACGGCGTAACAGAGGAATACGAGAACGACGCCGAAGACGGTGACGAGCGAGCCGAGCAGGGTGTGCCCCCACTAGAAGCCCGAGCCGATGCCCATCCCTCTGACCAGCCAGGCGATCGTCAGCAGTCGCAGCTGGTTGACCACGATCAGCAGCGCCACCGCGACCGCGAGCGCGAATAGCGGCCTGATGACCCCTGGCTGACGCCAGATGTTCCAGGCCGTGCACAGCAGGAACGGCGCCATCAAGATGGCGACCGTGCATTCATGGGTCACGAGCAGGCCGAGGTAGCGGTGCGGCCCGGCCGCGAACCACATGATCGGGGCGTTAGGGACCGATCCGGCTCGGATCTGGCTTACCAGCGGCATCACGTGCCCGGCCAGCCAGGCCTCGAAGATCCGGAACTGGAAATTCTCCTTGATCGCGCCGGCCGCCAGGGCAATGCTGCCCAGGCAGACGACCAGCCTGGCGAGGGTCAGGGTGCCGGTACGGACCACGCTGGCCTGTTTGCGGCGGCGCCGGTGCCGGTTCGCACTGCGCCGGGGGATCGGCGCCGCGGCGTCACCGCCGAGTGCGGCCGCGCTCATGGGTTAACCCGCTCGGCGGTGGCGGTCCCGATCACCAGCGCGAGCGCATGGGCCCGGTCGCGGGCGCCGAGTTTGCGGAAGATCGACTTCAGGTGGCTCTTGACGGTCTCCTCGGCTATGCCCAAGGCAGCCGCGATCGAGCGGTTGTCCTGCCCGGAGACCAGCTCGCCGATAACCTCGCGCTCGCGGCGGCTGAAGCCGAGTTGATCCGCTGCATCGACTCGGTGCGCGGCCGCGCCGTGCCAGCCCAGCCGGTCATCGACGACGGTATGGCCCGCGGCGGCCTGCTCAAGGCTGGCCCGCAGCACATCCGGCGGGCTGTCCTTGAGAAGATAGCCGGCCGCGCCGGCGGCTAGTGCGGCCGTCGCCAGCAACGGCTCGTTCCTGCTCGTCAAGAACACAACCTGGGTGATCAGGCTGGTGCAGCGTACCCAGCGGCAAAGCTCGATTCCCGACTTTTCGCCTAGGTCCACTTCGCTGATAAGAAGTCCTGGCCGGATCTGACGTATTAGCTGTTCGGCTGCGGCAACGGTGGTCGCCGCCATTGGCCGCGAATACCGCGCGTCTTCCGCGAGCAAAGTCCTGACCGCCAGATGTACCAGCTCGGCCGGATCGACGAGCATTACACGAATTGTTGGCGGCACGCGCTGAATGGCAGACCTGATCGTCGGCCTGACTGCCGCCTTATTGACAGCGACGTTTGTGTCCGGGCGCCCACCCTGGTAGGTCGCGGACGCGAGCTGATTCACGCGCTATGCCCCCGAATTCGCTTTGCACTTTCCCCGATGCGCTCAACGTAGTCCTCGGAGACGTGTCCAGCGGCTGCGACACTTCCCTCTGCAGGGTGAATTCGGTGAACTAATTCACCCCAGCGCGTGAGCTAAGCGGGTCCGCGTTCTCTACTGTTCGGCGGCGGTCATAGCGTCCGGCAATGAGAACGGCCACCGGGCCGAATGTGGTGCCCGGCCGCTACGAAAGGGAAGATATGCACGGAAAAATTACGAGGGGGCTTATTCTCGCCGCGATGGCCGGCAACCTGGTTCTCGCCGCGACGCCCGCAGCGCTGGCCGCACCCTCGGTGCAGAGCCCGGAAGGCATCGGCATCGCAGCGACCGGGCTCGTCGCGGTCACGCCGACGCCCGACGCGACCACCGGCAACCCCAACCCGTCGAGCGTGGCTACCGTGTCGGTGGCGACCATCCTGAACGCTAACGTGGTTAGTGCCCAGGTCAGCGGCAACACCACGACCGCGGGGGCGGCGAGCCTGGACACCACCGGCATCATCGGTGCGCTGCTCGGCGGGATCTCGGCCAACGCCGTTTCGTCTAGCGGTACCGCGAACAGCAAGGCACGTTCACGGAGTCCGCGAGCGTCGCGAACCTCAGTATCCTGGGCGCGACCTTCAACGGGACTCCCGGTGCCAACACGTCCCTAGGGGTCACCTTGCCGATCGGCATCACGGCGGCAATGGTGACGCTCAACGAGCAGGTGGCCGGCCTGCTCGGGCTGAGCGCCACGGCGGTCGGCTGGCACCGTCGCCGACGTTACACCCACGCATGACAAGAAGAGGTGGTGGGAGCCGGGTGGGCTCCCGCCACCACGACAGTCGTCACGCCGCGCGCGGCGGTGGCCGGGCTATCCACTGGCTTGGCCTGATCAGCGTCGTCTGCGGGCTGGCCGTTCTGGCGGATTTCGCCTATCAGGTCTGGGATCCCGGTGCGAGCCAGTCCCAGCACCGGCTGTCGAACCAGCTCAGGTCGCAGTGGCGGGAGCACCGGGCGGTACCGGTGGCCCGCAAGCTGCACCCGAAACTGGGCCAGCCGTTCGCCTTTATCCGGATACCTAAGTTCGGGCGGCACTGGCGGTTCGCGATCGTCCAGGGCGCCTCGCTGGCCCAGCTCGCGAACGGCCCCGGGCACGTGCCGGGTACTCAGTTTCCCGGCGAACTGGGCAACTTCGCGGTGGCGGCGCATGACATCACGGCCGGCAACCCGTTCTTGCACCTGGCGTCCTTGCGAGCCGGCGACGCTGTCTTCGTCACAACGGTCAACGGGACCTACCGGTACCGGGTCACCTCCGAGCGCGTGGTCCGCTATACCGACACCTCGGTGCTCGAGCCGGTGCCCGGTCACCTGTCCCAGCCGCCGACCCGCCAGGTCATTACCCTGATCACGTGCACCCCGGTCACCTTGGTGTTCACCCCGTGGCGGATCGTCGTGGCCGGCGTCCTGGTCAGCGTGAGGCCGAACTACAACCTAGAGGCCAGGCGCAGTTAGCTGCTGTTGCCATGATCAGCTTGCCGAGGTGGAAGCCGCCGTACGCGATCATCGAGCCGTGCCGATGATCGGGGTTCGGCCGTCGGTCAGCGGCCGCTGAGCAGTTCGACGACCGGCGCCAGCTGGTCGGTGAAGGCAGCGTTCACGGTGACGTAGGACAACCCGAGCGTGTCGCGGCGGCGCTGGAGCTCGTCGGCCATCTCCTGCGTCGTTCCGCGCAGCACTTGCAGCGACTCGCGGGCGATGAGCGTCGCCATGTCGGCCCGCAGGAACTGCGCCACCCACGGCGGTGCCTCGTCTCCGACGACGAAGATCGGGTTAGCGAACTCGATCGCATCGCCCCGGTCACCGGCCGCCTGCCTAGTCTGCGCGATGAGCTGTGCCACCTCGTCCCGCTCGGCCAGCGGCCCGGTGGCGATCGTGACGATGTCAGCTTTGGCGGCCGCCAGCGCCATGGCCTTAGGCCCGGCCGCCGCGACCAGGACCGGCGTGTGATGGTCGCCGTCGTAGGCACGGAGCTCGTCGATGGCCCGCTCGACCATGGCCAGGCGCTGGCCCGCGCTAGCCGCCGGCTGGCCGGTCAGCTCGGCGGCCTGATCGACCACTTCCGGGCGTCCGGTCCCGATGCCGAACTCGAATCGCCCGCCGGACAGCACTGACAGCGAATGCGCGTCCCAGGCCGTCAGCCGCGGCAGCCGCAGCGGGCTCGCGAGCACGAACGTCCCGACCCGCAGCGTCTTGGTCGCCCCGGCCGCCAGGGCCAGCGCGGGCAGCGGCGACATCAGGTGGAGACCGTCCGCCGTGAGCAGGCTGGAATAACCCAGATCCTCCGCGCGCTTGGCTACGCCGAGCCACTGGTCGCTATTGTGCGGGACCGCCTGAACGGCGAACCGGAACGGCTTGCTAGTCATACCTTGCAGGCTAGTAGCACCAAGGGAGCGGAGGACGCTGATGCTCGTCGCCAGGTTGCATGGGATCGCCGATCTCCGGATTGCCGACGAGCCGACGCCTGAAGTCGAGGCCGGGCAGAGCCTGGTCAAGGTCACCGCCGTCGGCATCTGCGGCTCTGACCTGCACTGGTGGTCAGAGGGCGGGATCGGTGACGCGGTCATCGACCAGCCGCTGACCCCAGGGCACGAGGCGGCCGGGATCATCGCCAGCGGCCCCCGCGCAGGCGAACGAGTGGCGATCGACCCCGCGATCACCTGCGGCCACTGCGAACTGTGCCTGCGCGGCTACCGGAATCTGTGCCTGAACATCCGCTTCGCCGGCCACGGCACCCTGGACGGCGCGATGGCCGAGTTCATCGCCTGGCCGTCGCACCTGCTGCCTGCGCTGCCGGACGCGCTCAGCGACAGCGACGGCGCGTTGCTCGAGCCGCTCGGAGTCGCCATCCACGCGGTCGACCTGGGCCACCTGCCGCTGTCAGGATCGACCGCCGTGGTGGGCTGCGGCCCGATTGGCCTGCTGCTGATCCAGCTCCTGCGAACGTCGGGGGCCGGCACCGTGATCGCCTTCGACCCGCTGCCGCACCGGCGCGAGGCGGCCCTGCGATTCGGCGCCGACCAGGTGCTTCATCCCGAGGAGGCGACCGAGGCCGAACTCGCCGAGCTGACCGGAATCGGCGTGGACGTGGCGTTCGAGATCGCCGGAACCGACGACGCCGTCCAGTTGGCCGTGGCGGTCGTCAGGGCCGGCGGCCGGGTCGTGCTTGGCGGCATCCCCGGCGACGACGTCATCAGCCTCCCGGCCGCGACCGCCCGCCGCAAAGGCCTGACCATCGCCATGTCCAGGCGCATGAACGACACCTATCCGCGGGCGATCGCCCTGGCCGCGACCGGCAAGATTGACCTGTCGGTCGTCAGCCACCAGTTCCCGCTGGTTCAGGCGGCTGACGCGATGGCCCTGGCCGCCACGCGCCAGGGACACAAAACGATCGTCGAATGCTGAATCCGCGCCGGCCTGCGAAACAGGCCGGAGGCCCGCGCAAAATTTTCAACCCAAATATTTTATTTAGAAAGCTTTGCGATGGCCTTCAGCTAGCTTCCCGAGCGTGATCGGCGTCCCAGCTGATCTCGTCGATTCAGCCGGTGAGTGACTGGGAGAACCGCAGCCCGTTGCCCGCAGGATCGCGGAACGCGCAGTCGCGTACCCCGTAGGCCTGGTTGATCGGCTCCTGCAGCACATCGGCTCCGTAGGCAAGGAGCTTCTCGAACGTCGCGTCGCAGTCGTCGGTGGCGAAGATGATGCCGTTGAGCAGGCCCTTGGCGAGCAGCCTGGTCTCGGCGTCCCGGTCCTCGTCGGATGCGTCCGGGCTCTGCCCTGGGGTCACCAGGCCGATCTCGACCCCGGGCTGGGACGGCGGGCTGAGCGTGAGCCAGCGCATGCCTTCGAACGAGACATCGTTGACCACAGCCAAGCCGAGGGCGTCGCGGTAGAACACGAGCGCCTTGTCATGGTCATCGACCGTGAGGAAGCAATGCGAGACTGTGAGGTTCATGCCGGCCACCCTAGGCCAGCGCGCCTGCCGTCGGCTTCTCGGAAACTGCTCGATTTTCCTTGCTGCGCGGCGGTGACGAGGCCGGCCGTGACCAGGTCCTGATAATGCAGGCCGGGATCGCGGAACTGGCCTGGTGACAGCGGCCACGGTAGGCGCTCGGACTCTCGCCGACTAGCTCAGTGAACCGCGAGCTGAACGATCCGAGCGACGTACAGCCGACCGCAAGGCAGACCTCAGTCACGGTCAGGTCACCCCGCCGCAGCAGCGCCTTCGCCCGCTCGATCCGGCGCGTCATGAGGTAGCCGTACGGCGTCTCGCCGTAAGCGGCCCTGAACTGCCGGGAGAAGTGCGAGGCCGACATCAGCGCCACCCGGGCCAAGGCCGGCACATCGAGCGGCCGCCAGTACTCGCGATCCATCAGGTCACGGGCGTTGCGCAACCGGGCCAGATCAGCGGGCGTCACCGGGTCAGCTTCCCACATCGGTGTGGGTGCCGGGCGGCTGCCGGGGACCCAGGTGAGCCTGGTTGCCGTCGTGGTCGAAGATGCACAGCATCTCGGCCGGGCCCTCGTGGGCGTTGATCGCGTGCGGGGTCATGGTCGAGAACTCGGCCGCGTGCCCGGCCGGCACGAAGATGACCCGATCGCCCAGTCGCAGCCGCACGGTGCCCGACAAGACCGTGAACCAGTCCCGCCCCGGGTGAACCTTCAGCTGATCGCGGTCGGGCGGCTCGGCCTTGCTGATCCGGATCTTCGCCACCGACACGCCGTGCGGGGCCCGCTCCGGGGGAGTGAGCATCCAGGTCGTCCGGCCCCTGGCGACGTCGCGCAGCGGCCGGATCACCACGTCATCGTCGTCGGCCCGCTCGACTAGCTGATCCAGCGTGGTACCGAGCGCGCGAGCGATGACGGTGAGCTGATCGAGCGCGATCCGGCGGCCGCCGGTCTCGATCCGGCTCAGGTTCGAAGGGCTGACGTGGCAGCGCTGGGCCAGATCGTCGAGCGACCAGCCCCTGGCCTGCCGCAGCCCCCTGATCCGCTGCCGGACCAGAGCATCGAGGTCGTGATCTCGCTCCTCGCTCTCTTGCTTCTCCCT
>DASYAT010000166.1:0-11679 GCA_036501205.1 Streptosporangiaceae bacterium
AGCCAGTAAGCCGCCCTGGTCACCGCGACGTAGCAGAGCCGCCGCTCCTCGGCCAGGTTCCGCGTCGTGCAGGCCGCCCCGAACGCCGTCAGCGAGTCAGAATCGAGCCCGGCCAGCTCGGGCAGGTCAGCCGCATCGCCCCGCAGCCAGAACGGCAGCAGCCTCGGATTGTCCGTCCACCGCGTCGACAAGCGGGCCCGGGCCGGGAAGTTCTGCGAGCGGGACCCGGCGGCGAGGCCAGGGACCACCACGGCCGGCCACTGCAGGCCCTTGGCCGAGTGCACGGTCGCCAGCTTGACCGAATCGGTGTCGCTGACCTGACCGGCCTCCAGCCCGAACTCCTCGGTCTCGGCCGCTGTCAGGTACGCCAGGAAGGCGCTCAGCGTCGGCTCCTGCGCGTCCCCGGCGAACGCGGCGGCCGCGTCGGCGAACGCATCCAGATCGGCTCGGGCGGCGGGCAGCTCGACTCCCGGCCGGGCGCCGACCTCGACGTCGAGTCCGAGCGCCCGCTCGATCTCGGTGACCAGCTCAGGCAGCGGCCGGGTGACGTGCCGGCGCAGCGCCCGCAACTCGGCCGCGAGCGCCGTCAGCCGCGCGTAACCGGGCTCGGAGTAGGCGGACGCCTCACCGAGATCGTCGAGCGCCTCGACCAGGCTGCCGGATTCGGCGGTGAAGTCCGCAACGGCCCGAGTGAGAAAATCTTCATTATTTTTAACAGGGCTCTCGGGACTGGTCGAGCTTGCATCACCAGCCGAGCCCGGGCCGGCTGTCTTGGCGCCGCCGCGGCCGGTCCGGCTAGCGCCGCCCGAATCGGCGCGCTGACCTCGCTCGGGCTCATCCGCTGAGCGCGCCAGGGCCCTTGCTCTCTCCCCCAGGGCGACCAGGTCTTGCGGACCGATCCGCCACCGGGGCGAAGTCAGGGTCCGCGCGAGCGCGTCCGATGCCAGCGGGCTGTCGAGAACCCGCAGCGTCGCCACGATGTCGCTGACCTCGGGCACGGTGAGCAGCCCGCCCAGCCCGACGACCTCGACCGGGATCCCCTGCGCTTCAAGCGCGGCGCGCAACGCAGGAAACTGGGCCCGGCGGCGACACAGCACCGCGATGTCAGACGGCCTGACCGAATCAGTGCGTCCGTCGGGCCAGGGCTTTCCGTCGGGGGCGAGACCGGCCGGGAGCTCGAGCAGCCCCCGGATCTGCGCCGCGACCCACTCGGCCTCGGCCGCGGTCGTCTCAAGCAGCGCGCAGATGACGGAACCGCGCTCGGCTCGGTCCGGCGGGGCAATGAGGCGGGGAACGTCGGGCGCTTCGACTCGCAGGTCCCGCTGCACCTCGGCCGCAACGTCGAGGACCCGGCCAGTGTTGCGGAAGCTGGTCGAAAGCAACCTGACCTCTGCTCGCCGGGATCCTGGTTCCCCGCCGGACTGGCCGGCCCTCTCGGGGGGTTCCGGGGGGTCGTCCCTCCTGGCCAGCACCGCGGTGGGTTCCGGCGGATCGTCCTCCCTGGTCGGCGCTGGCGGGAAGTTCTGCGCGAACCTGCGCATGTTTCCGGCGCTTGCTCCGCGCCAGCCGTAGATCGACTGGCACGGGTCACCCACGGCGGTAACTGGATGCCCGCCGCCGAACAGCGCTCGCATCAGCTCGAGCTGCGCGTGGCTGGTGTCCTGGAACTCGTCGAGCAAGACGATCTGATAGCGGGCCCGCTCGATTTGACCGACCTCTGGATGCCCGACCGCGATCCGGGCGGCGATCGACATCTGGTCGCCGTAGTCGATCACCTCGCGCTCGGCCTTGGCCCAGGTGTAGGCGCGGACCAGCGGCAGCAGCTGCGCCCGGACCCGCTGGGCCTTGAGCACGTTCTCCGTCGCTGCCTTGCGCTTGCCGGGCGGAACGGCGGCGTACCGGCGATCCAGCCAGTCGCCGGCGTCGAGCACGTCGGACGGGTCGCGCAGGTGCTCGGCCAGCTCGGCGGCCAGGTCGAGCACGGCCGCGGTGACCGTGACCGGCGCCCAGTCGACGGCGTCCATCGGGCCGTCGTAGCCGGACACGACCTTGGCGGCGAGCTGCCAGGAGACCGCAGGCGTGATCAGGCGGAGCGTTGGCTCCAGGGCTTCGCGGAGCGCGTGGTCGGTGATCAGCCGCCCTGCGTAGGCGTGATAGGTCGCGATGACAGGCTCGCCGTCCAGGTCGGGTGGGGCAGGGATAGCCCGGGCGGCGACTCCCTGAGCCCCCGCAGAGCTCCGCGCGGCCCCGCCCGAACCCCCGACAAGACCAACTCGGCGAAGCGCGTCTAGCCGGGTCCTGACTCGAGTCGCCAGCTCGGCGGCCGCTTTCCTGGTAAACGTCAGCCCGAGCACCCGCTCAGGCTGGGCGAGACCGTTCGCGACCAGCCAGACCAGCCTGGCCGCCATCGTCTCGCTCTTGCCGGACCCGGCCCCGGCGATCACCGCGAGCGGGTCAAGCGGCGCGCTGATGACCGCCGCCTGCTCAGGCGTCGGCTCCTCCCCGCCCAGCAACCGGGCGAGCTGGACCGGGCTGAACCTCGGCCTCGGCGCGGGTGGTTGCGGCAGCTCGTCCAGGTCGAAGAGCGCGTCTTGAAGCGGCCGAAGGTGCGGGGGGTCGCCCCCCCGCGAGCCAGACCGGCTCAAGGCGGCACCTGCTTGCCGCGCTCGTCCACCGGGCAACTGCCCGCGACCGGGCATCGACGGCAGCCGTCGTTCGCGGTCGCGCTGTAGTCCGGCCCGGCCATGCCCGCCGCGGCCTCCTTGACCAGCGCGAGCGCCCAGCCGGGATCGGGATCATCGCCCAGCGGCCGCTGGTTCTGGACGGCGGCTCCCTTGGTACCGGCCGCCTTGCCGACGTGCACCAGCGCGGCGCCGCCAGGCTCGGTCACCCCGAGCTCGACGAAGCCTCCGAGCAGCACGGCCAGCTGGTAGACGCCGAGCTGCGGATTGCGATCCAGGTCGGCGGCGTTCGGCTTGCTCGACCCGGTCTTGAGGTCGACGACCACCCCGGCGCCGTCGGCGTCCCGTTCGAGCCGGTCGACCTGACCGGAGATCACCACGTTGTCGACCCTGACCCGCAGGCGCTGCTCGATCGCGAGCAGCTCGCGGGGGTTCTGCCGCTGCCAGTCGTTGAACTTGCCGATCATGTTGCCGGCGCGATCGCGCTGCTTGGCGTTGTACCAGACGCTGCCGAAGTCGAGCTGATGCCAGATCTCGTCGATCCGGCCGGCGATGTCGCCGCGGTCGGCGCCCTCGGCTACGAGCGCGGCGGCCGCGTGGATCACCGTGCCGAGATGACCGGCGACCGACGGCGGGCTGGTGCCGACCGCCGATTCGATCAGCCAGCGCAGCCCGCAGGTGACGAACTTGTCGACCTGGGACGGCGAGACCCGGACGTCGCCTTCGCTGATCGGCCCGACCCCGGACCAGGGGGTCAGCGCGTACCACCGGCCCGGATCGGCGCCGGGCACGCCTTCCTTGGCTAGCCGGGCCAACTGGGCGGCGGCGGCCTGGCGAACCTGCGCGGGCAGCGACCGGTCAGAGACGGCCCGGCGCAGGTCGGCGGTGAGCGCGGGCAGCGAGAGCCAGCGCCGGCCCGAGCCGATGATTTCCTCGATCTCGATCTCGTCGCCGGCCAGTTCGGCGAGGAACCTGGATGGCCGGTAGTCGGTGTCGTCGCCGCCCACGGCGGTCACCACGAGCTGGCGCCGGGCTCTGGTGACGGCGACGTAGAAGAGCCGGCGTTCTTCGTCGAGCAGCTTGGAGCTGAGCGCGACCGCGGCCGCATCGCGGGCTCGCATTTCGGGGGGTTCCGGGGGGTCGCCCCCCCGGGCTAGCACAGCCGGGACGGCGAAGCCGGCCCGGGTACCGGCGACTGCCTCGACGAGCTGGTCCATCCCCAGCAGCGAACCGCGCAGCCGCAGGTCGGGCCAGGCACCTTCCTGCACTCCGGCGACCACGACCAGGTCCCACTCCAGGCCCTTCGCCTTGTGCGCGGTGCAGATGACGACGGCATCGCCTGACGAAGAGCGTTCGGCTAGGGTCTCGCCGGCGATCTCCTGGCCGGACAGGCTGTCAAGGAATAGCGGAATCGAGCCGGGCGGCATCCGGGCATCGAATCGAGCCGCCGCGTCAAACAGGGTCATCACCGCATCGAGGTCGGCATCGGCGACCGCTCCGGCGATACCGCCGCCTGCACTGGCGCCCTGCCACGTTTCCGCGAGGTCGGTCGCGCTCCAGACGGCCCAGAGCACGTCGGCGGCGCTTCCCGTGACCGCCGTGCTCCTGGCGACATCGAGCAGCCCGCAGATCCGCCGGGCCGCCATCAGCGGCTGACCTGCGACCGCGAGATCGTGACCAGGCCGGAACCCGGCCGCGGTGAGCAGCCGCGGATCGAGCAGCGCGGCCGCGAGCGGCGACTCCTCCAGCGTCGGTCTCGGCCCCGGAGCCGGATCCAGCCCGGGCTCACTCCCGGAGACGGGCTCGGCCTCATCGCCCGGCGCGACGACCACGCCGCCAGGCGAGACCACCCAGGCCCCCGCATCGACTGGCTCAGCCGCCTCGTCTGACCCGGGATCACGCTGCCTCAGCAGCCGCCGCAGCCTGCGCAGCCCTAGCGCATCGGTGCCGCCCAGCGGCCCGGTGAGCAGCTCAGCGCCGGTCTCCTCAGTCAGCGGCACCAGGCCGATCGCGCACCCGATCAGCTGCAGCAGCGGCCGCGTCCCAGGATCATCGGCTAGCGGAAGCTCATCCCCGGCCACGGCGACCGGCACCCCGGCCCCAGACAGCGCCCGCTGCAAGGCCGGCACCTGCCGCACGGCCGAGCGCACCAGCACCGCCATCGACGACCACGGCACGTGATCGACCAGGTGAGCCCGCCGGAGCGTGTCGGCGATCGCGGCCGCCTCCTGCCGCTCGCTCGCGGCGATCACGACCCGCACCCCGCCGAGATCGGCCTCGGGGAGCGGGGTCAAAGCCCGGTGCAATCTTTTCGCCGAAATGTCGTTAATACCTCTGACCGCGGGCAGCCTGGCTGCGATCCGGCGCGACGCGGCGAGCGGCACGGCGCCACTGCGGCGGCAGGTGTGCAGCGCGACCACCCGGGCCGGCTTGCCGTCGGCACCGCGGAAGCGGCTCGGGAAGCGCTCGATGACGTCGGCTTCCGCGCCCCGGAACGCGTAGATCGACTGGTCGGGATCGCCGACCACGATGAGCTCGCGGCCGTCGCCGGCCAGCGCGTGCAGCAGCGCTTCCTGGGCGGGGTCGCTGTCCTGGTACTCATCGACCACCACGACGTCGTAGGCGAGCCGCTCGCGCTGCCTGATCTCGGCCCGGCTGAGCAGCATCCCGGCGAGCCTGATGATCTCCGCGTAGTCGTAAGCGGGCACCGGCGCGAGGTCGAACCTGGCCGCGTACCTGGTCAGGAACCCGCCCGCCGCGATCCAGTCGTCACGGCCGACCGAGCGGCCGAGGTCGGTCAGGCTCGGGCCGTCCAGGCCGCGTTCGGCGGCCCTGAGCAGGAAGTCGCGCAGCTCGGCGGCGAACCCGCGGGTCGCGAGCAGCGGCCGGAGCCGCTCGGGCCAGTGATTCGCCCCGTCGACGGACTCGCCTCTGAGCATCCGCCGGACCTCGGCTAGCTGTTCGGGGCCGGAGAGGAGGATGGGGGGTTCGTCTCCGGAGCGGGCGAACTCCCGGCGCACGAGCGCGTACGCATAGCTGTGGAAGGTCAGCGCGAGCGGTTCGGTCGTGGTGCGGTCGAGCCGCAGCGTGATCCGCTCCCGCAACTCGGCGGCGGCCTTGCGGCTGAACGTGAGCACGAGCACCCGGCTCGGATCCAGGCCGCGCCTGATGATCCGGTCGACTACGGTCTCGACGATCGCCGTCGTCTTGCCGGTCCCCGGCCCGGCCAGGACGAGCAGCGGGCCACCGTCGTGGTCGACAACCTGCCGCTGTGCGGGGTCGAGAACGACCGGCTCAATGGTTCTTACCGGCCGCCGGACTAGGCGGTAAGCGGGGGCCAGAGGGGGTCGCGCCCCTTCGGACAGCACTGCGGGGGTCCGAGAGGGTCGCCCCCCTTCGGGCAGCACTGCGGGCGTGTCGTTTCGCATAGTCAATTGGCATTCCAACAGAAGACGACCGCGCCGCGTTGGAGACTTGCCCAGGCAACCATGATCGACTCAGCGAAGCTGGTTCTGTCCGGACGTTATGCGATGGTCTGACCGTTTACGAGCAGCCGATCCCAGACCGGTCTGGGATCGGCCGTCATGCTCTACTCAGGCGTGAGGCCGGTCAACGCATCGGCCGTAGGAGGCGATTGCCGATACGAGGGCCTATTCGCCAGCGGGATCGAGCCCGTCTGGGTCGTCGGGGCCGTGCCAGCGGGCCTTGCGCATGTCGAGCTTTGCGGGCTTGCCGTCGGAGCCGGTGCGCAACGGAGTTCGCTCGGTCTTGTAGTGCCGGAGCGCTTCGCGTTCGTGGCCGTCGAGGAATCGGCCATCGGAGTGGACGACCCGCCACCACGGCACGCCGCCGCCCCAGAGCGCCATGACCCGGCCGACCTGGCGGGGCCCGCCGTCACCGACGTACTCGGCGATGTCGCCGTAGGACATCACTCTGCCGGGCGGGATCGACTCGGCGACGTCGAGTACCCGGCTGGCGTAATCGGCAGGACCACCCTCGGCCGGCACCGAGTCAGCCGGGCGCGGCTCAGCTCGGGTCACTCGGCTGGCCAGGATCGACGACGTTGGGCTGGTCCGACCAGAACTCACCTGACCGTTGCCGCCAGTCCTGGCTCGGCTCCTGCCGCTGGGTCGGCTGAGCAGGCTGGACAGGCTGGCCCGGCGGATCACGGAACGCCGGCGGATCACGGAACGCCGGGGGCGGATAGCCGGGCGGCGGGTAGGTAGGGGGCTCATAGGCCGGAGGCGGAGCCGCCGGCGGCTGGGCTGGGCGGGAAGCCGGATCTTGAGGCTGGTAGTAGCCCTGCGGCTGGATACCAGCCGACGGGTATCCAGTCGGCGGATAGGCGGGATCCTGGTACACCGGCGGCTGATAGGCCGGATTCTGATAACCCTGATTCTGATAGCCCTGACCGGGATACCCAGGCCCAGGTGGCCCGGCTGGAGGCGGCTGGTACTGGCCAGGTACCTGGTACTGCCCCGGTACCTGGTACTGCCCCGGCATCTGGTATTGCCCTGGCGTCTGGTAATGGCCAGGCGTCTGGTACTGGCCAGGCTGCGGCGGTACGTAACCAGGCGCGCCGCCCATCCAGGCCTGCCGGGCCGACTCCCGGCGCCGGTCCGCCATCCCGATCGAAAGCCGCCACCCTGAGAACGCCGTCAGCAGCAAGCACAGCACCGCCAGTACGGACAATTCCAGCAGCAAATCCCGGCTGCGCGGCGGGACTGGCACCGGCGGCACGCCGTTGCGCCCGCCGCCGAAGAACCCGGCATCGACCGCCTTGGCCCGGGTAAGCCGGGTGCGGTGGCTCTCCTTGGCCAGCCGGCCGGCGAATCTCAGCGCGGAGTAGGCGTCGACCCGGCCGAAGCCAACCTCGTCGTCGTAGCCGCCCGGCGGCCGGTTCGAGGTCGACCACATGATCGCGCGCCTGACCTCGGGCGCCGTCAGCCGCGGGTACTCGGACCTGACCAGTGCCGCGACCCCGGCGGTCAGCGCGCACGCCGGGCTCGTGCCGCTCACTACCCAGTACTGGCTGCCCCGGCCCTGGGCCGGCACCCCGACGCCGGGCGCGGCGACCTGAACGGACAGGTTGTCGCTGGAGAAGTACGCGGGCCGACCCGACCGGCCAACCGCCGCCACGCCCACGACGCCCGGATAGTCCGCCGGGAATGAGTACGGGGCGTGCCCCTGGCCACGGGAGGTCTGCGCGTCCCCAGAGTTACCCGAGGACGCCACCACGACGACGTTGTGCGTCATGGCGTACTGCAGCGCGGCCCGCACGATCAGGCTCGGCTGGTTGTAGCCGAGGGACATGCTGATCACCTTGGCGTGATGCTTGACCGCGTACCTGATCGCTGATGCCAGCTCGTGCTGGCCGCGGCCCGGCGGCTCGGCCTGGTACGCCGAGTAGCCAGGGTCCGTCCGATCGGTGATCACCCGGATCGACAAGATCTTCGCCTCGGGCGCCACGCCCATGATTCCGCTTGAATCGTCGCGCCCGTGCCCGTGGCCGGCGATCAGCGACGCCATCCAGGTGCCGTGCGCCCCCCAGTTCGGGTCGCTCGGCGGCGTGTGCACGCCGGTCAGGTCGGGACCGGTGATCACCGATCCGGCCAGGTCAGACACATCCGGGTCGACACCGCTGTCGATCACCGCGACGGTCACTCCACGACCCTGGGTTACCTGCCACGCGGCCGGCGCATTGAGCGCGTCAAGCACCCACTGCTGGCGCTGCCGCACAATATCCGCGCTTGCCGGGCCCGCGGCGATCAGAGGCAGCGTCAATGCGGCAGCAATAGCGATAAATATTATGGAGAAACGCATTGCGCCGTGTTTTATCCGAGCCGCGACTAGGCCGGTCAGGCCCGGGTGACCGCTGGAGCGCACCCGCGGGCGAAGACGGGCCCGCGAATCGGCCGGCCTTAGCATCCGGGACCTCCCGGGCAATGCGGCACGGGCGGCGGCACCCCGAGCGGGAGGGCGATATCGACCGCTACCCCGCGCGCGAGGCTGGTCATCTCAAGGTAGGCGTAGGAGTCGCTGGCGACCGGCACCGCGGGCCGGCCGTCGGCGTAGCCCGCTGTCGCCATCACCAGGTAAGACCCGGAGCCGACCACCCAGGCCAGCTGACGTTGCTTCGAACCGAATGCCGCCGCCGGCGTCCCCGGCACCGACACCGGCCGCAGCAGCACGTGATCCGAGGTCGCGCCGTCCGAGGTGGCAGTGTTGCCGGTCAGGTACTTCACCGCCGAGGTCGCCTTCTCCTCGTTGTGCAGCACGGCCACGCCAACGGTAAGCACGAGGCTGCTCGTTGAGTCGGTGTAGGTCGCTCGCAGCACCGTCTGGCAGCCGTCCCTGGTGAACAGGGAGGCGAGCTTCTTGCCGCCGCCCGCCGCCCGGGCGCACGGCGCCTGCTTGGCGATCCCGAGCCGCCGGGCTAGCAGCTTGAGTGAGCCAGGCACCCCGATCTGCTGGCCGACCAGGTCATAGTGCACCTTGGCCGGGAACAGCCTGGCCTTGGGCGTGGTCCGCCACCGCTGGCCGACCTCCCAGGCCTCGATCCGCTGCCGCTGCGCGTTGGTGAACCGCCTGGGCAGGAATTGCTGCGAGATGCCGAACCCCGCCGCCGCCAGGCCAAGGACGCCAACCACAATCAGCGTCGCCGCGAGCCCGGGCCTGCGGCTGCGGCCTCTTCGCGGTACGCCCGGCGGCGGGATTGGCGGCTCTATCCCGCCAACCTCGCCTGGGCTTCCTGGCTGAATTGCCACCTGACGATGTTAAGCCCGTGTTTTGGTCGCGCCTACCATAGCGGCCCGCCCTGCCGTGTTTAGTGCGCCCCGTCTTAGTACGTCGGCAGCGCCGGATCGACCGTATTGATCCACGAAAGGATGCCGCCGCCCACGTGCACGGCGTCACTGAACCCGGCATCTTTCACCACGGCCAGACATTCCGCACTGCGCATGCCCGACTTGCAGTGCAGCACCAGCCGCTTGTCCTGCGGCAGCGTCTCAAGCGCGGCTCCGGACAAAAACTCGTCCTTCGGGATCAGCACCGCCCCGGGGATCGAGACGATCTCGTACTCGTTCGGCTCCCGCACGTCGATGAGGTAGATGTCATCCTTGCGATCGAGCATGGCCTTAAGGTCGGCCGCCGTGATCGTCGACCCGGCCGCCGCGTCCTGAGCCTGTTCGGAGACCGCGCCGCAGAAGGCGTCGTAGTCGATCAGCTCGGTGATCGTCGGGTTCTTGCCGCAGATCGCGCAGTCTGGGTCCTTCTTGATGTTCAGCGTGCGGTAGGTCATCTCCAGGGCGTCGTAGATCATCAGGCGCCCGACCAGCGGCTCGCCAATCCCGGTCAGGAGCTTGATCGCCTCGGTCACCTGGATCGACCCGATCGACGCGCACAGCACGCCGAGCACGCCGCCCTCGGCGCACGACGGCACCATGCCTGGAGGCGGCGGTTCTGGGTACAGGCAGCGATAGCACGGACCGTTCTCGGCCCAGAAGACGCTGGCCTGCCCGTCGAACCGGAAGATCGAGCCCCACACGTACGGCTTGCCGAGCAGCACGGCCGCGTCGTTGACCATGTACCTGGTCGCGAAGTTGTCGGTGCCGTCCACGATCAGGTCGTACTGGCCGAAGATCTGCATGACATTGTCGTTGTCCAGCGCCTCTTCGTGCACCACGACGGTGACGTAGGGGTTGACCTCCTTGATGCTGTCCCGAGCCGACAGCGCCTTGGGCCGCCCGATGTCGGATTGCCCGTGGATGATCTGCCGCTGCAGGTTCGACTCATCGACGACGTCGAAGTCGATGACGCCGAGCGTGCCCACCCCGGCCGCGGCCAGGTAGAGCAGCGCGGGCGAGCCAAGGCCACCCGCACCGACGCAGAGCACCTTCGCGTTCTTCAGCCGCTTCTGCCCGGTCATCCCCACCTCGGGAATGATCAAGTGCCGGGAGTAGCGCTTGACCTCGTTCACACTGAGTTCTGAAGCCGGCTGCACCAGCGGCGGCAGTGACACGGTCATCTCCAAAGTCGCGATGTTCTCAACACAGTAGGAAAACCACAGGACCCGGCTCAGCATTCCAGAGGCCGGTCCAGCTTTCCGTTACCCGGTCCAGCACTTTCGTCAAGGTGGACTGTCGGTGCCGCCAGGTACAACAGTGCCATGGCAGAACCCGATTCACCGCAGCCACCAGTTTCGCCGGAAGCCGACCGGCTCACCGGCCTGTTAGTTCACCTACCCGCCGCCCGACCGATCCCCCGCCCACCGGCGGACTGCCCGCCGGCCGACTGCCCGCCGGCCCACTGGCCACTGACCCACCAGCCACTCCCCGACGCGGTCGCAATCCGGCCGATCGCCGTCCCGCAGGCTGATCCTCCGTTCGACCTGGCCGACGACATCGCCACGCTCGACCCGCTGGAGCTGATCTCACCGATTCACGAAGCCGGGTCGCCGATGGCGGCATTCGCGCCGGAGGCGTCTGAAGTGGCGGAGGTAGCTGAAGTGGCGGAGGCGTCTGACGCGGCTCACTTCGCCGAGCAGTACGCCGCCGGCCCCTGGCCGAGCCAGTTCGCCCAGGCCCTCGCCGAAACCTTGGCCGGCACCCGCCCGCTAAGCCAGCTCGCCCCCTGGATCAGCGTCCAAGCCCGCCGCCGGATCAGGAGGCTGAGTCCCGTCCTGTCCACCGCCAGCCAGCCCAACTCCAGCCAGCCAAGGCTCAGGCGCGTGATCATTACCTCTCCCGCCGGCGGCGTCCTGGAGATGACCGTCGTGATCGGCCTGGGCCAACGAGTCCGCGCCCTGGCCGTCCGCCTAGAACGCTCCGACTCGACCGCCGAGCCCCGCTGGCACTGCACCGCCGTCGAAGCCGCGTAACCAACCTCCGCACCGACCGAGCCAGCCGAAGCACCCGGTTTCGAAGGCCCGAGCATCGGACCGCCTAACCAGCCCACCCCGACCGAACCAGCCAACGCCGACCGGGTCCGGCCACCCGAG
>DASYAT010000167.1:0-1585 GCA_036501205.1 Streptosporangiaceae bacterium
CCCCGGCCGGGCCGTTCTGGGAGGCAGAGCCTGAGCACCAGGACTACCTCCAGCAGTACCCCGACGGGTACACCTGCCACTTCGTCCGGCCGGGCTGGAAGCTCCCGCGCCGCGCGGAGCAGGTCAAGCCGTAACACGGCATGAAACGAAGCCGTCTCCCCCAGCGGGGAGGCGGCTTTCGGCTTTCGGTGGTGACTGCCGACGCAGGACGCCAGCAGAGGGAGCTCCCTCCCCCCGTGTCGGGAGGCTCCCCCTGCAGCGACCCGCCGCCCCGGACGGCAGCGCATAGACGCGGGCCCGCTGCTCCGAAGCAGGCCCGCGCTGGAACAAGCCAGGACATTCCTCACGAAGGGCTCACCGCAGGCATACCCTTGGCTCAAGTGCGATTGTGACAGTATCCGGCAAGATACCGATAGACAAGGGAAAAGACAGTGCGCGGGGCACAATGTCACCTTTCCGGGATGTGACAAATAGATGACACAACCCGATGAGAAACTCGCGGAACGAGTCGCGAAAGAGATCCGCCAGCTCCATAAAGGACGCGGCCTGCAGGCCGGCGACCTCGATTCGCGGCTCGGTCCGCTCCTGGGCGAGCTGGCCGGCACCGCGGACGCGGCGGCTCGCCGTCAGGCTCTGATAACCGAGATAACCCGGTGTGCCGGGCGGCTTCTCGAGGATTACCGCCTGGCAGTCGGGGTCAGCCTGGCGCTATCGGAAGAAACGACTGACGAACCGCTTTTTACCCGGCGGGCGACCTGGCTCGCGGAGCGAATCGACCGCGACAGCCGCACCGCACTACGGCGTATCCGCGAAGCCGAATGGCGGCTGGCCGAGCTCATCGCGGGCGAGCTGCAGCGTCGTCGGGGGCAGATCCCGGCGGCATCAAACGGCTGGTACGTGGCGGAACTCCGGACGGTCATGCGCCTCGATGGCGACATCGTCGAATCAGAACAGGACCGCCGGATCGTGTCCAGCCGCGAGAACCTAACCGAGGTCATGGCGTGGCTTGACCTGCCAAGCGACGCCAACCAGCCAGGATCGGAGCTGCGGGCGGAGATCCGGTACGGCGGGCGCCTGCTGCGGAAGGAACAGCCATCGGGTAACCGCTTCACCCTCATGGTCCAGCTGCCGAAGCCGCTGCAACCCGGCGAGGAGCATCACTTCGGCTTGCTCCTGCGCATGCCGCGGCACATGCTGAAGCTCCCGCACTGCCTGGTGACGCCGGAGTGCCAGTTCGACAGGCTTGACCTCACGGTCCGGTTCGATCCCGCGCGGCTGCCAGACTGGATCCGCCGGGTCGACGGCGAAACCGTCCGGACGTTCGAGAATCCGCGGCCCATCGGAGAGCTGCTGGTTCCCGACGCGGCGGGAGAGGTCCACCAGGAGTTCCGTGACCTCGCCCTGTACCTGGGCTATGGAATCCAGTGGGCGCTTGCTCACTGAGGACCGCCGGCGATGCCCGCAGGCGGGCTCATCCGGAGGACGGCCCACCTGCGCTCACCGCGACTACGACAGCCATGCGGCAATGACCGCAGTGACCACGGTGAGAATGGCAATCGCTCCGTGGATCTCCATCGTCAGCTCA
>DASYAT010000168.1:0-31092 GCA_036501205.1 Streptosporangiaceae bacterium
GCGCGTCTAGCTCGTCGTCGTCTTCGGTGGCCGACAGGCGAGCCTGGATCTTACGGAGCCCGGCGTGCAGCGCGTCTAGCTCGTGAGCGTTTCCGGCGACCCGCTGAAACGCGAGAATATCTGTCGTGTCACTCGTGAACATGCCGGTAATCAGGTCAATGACCGGCTGCGCATTGATTCCCTTGAAAACTCCGCAGGACAGCCGCTGCCTCGCGTGCCCGCCGCAGCGCAGTTTCGGGGTACGCGGTTTCGGCGTGCGCGGCTTTCCGGTACGGTAATCGACCGCCGGCGTCAGGCCAGCCTGCAAAAATAGCTTGCCGCCGCATTCCGGGCAGTCCAGAATTCCGGACAGCCAGTTCGCCGGCCACGCGACCGGCCGGCCGCCCTTATTTGCGCGGGCATCCGTCACGTTTACGGCAAGAACCTTGTTGGCCCGCCACCACAGCGCAGAATCGACCACGGCCGTCACCTCATGCGCCCACGATTCCGTCACGCCCTCGTGCGTGTAACAGCACTCGATCACGCCGGTATGGTTCGCCGCGAAACGGATCACGTTCTTGACGCTGTTCGGGTAAAGATCATGCAGCCGCCCGACCGACAACAGGGATTCGCCGTTAGCAACGCGCTCGTAAATATCGGTCACGGCTGCGGGGTTCTCGCAGTGCGCCTGCCTGGCATAGCGGACACCTGTGGTTTCCCAGAACGCGGGGAGCGCCCCGTGATGCGCTTTATTGTCACGGATCATCGAGATACCGCGATACGTCGTGTTCTTGACCGTCCTGGATTTCTCCGCGTTCGCGTGCTGCGCAACGAGAGTCACGATCCGGCCGGCGAAATCAGTCTGGCCGTAATTCGGCTCGGACAGCGAAATCACGTCCCCGCCGGCCGACCGGATAGCCAGCAGCACGCCAGCTTGCGCGTCCAGATCCTCCCGCCGGTCGATACGACCCGAGTCCGTCACCAGCAGCGCCGACCAGTCCCCGCGCTCCATCCCCGCGATGATCTCCCGCAACGCCGGCTCCTGCATCCCGTGCGAGGCGGAATAGCCATGCAGCCGGATCACTTTCACCAGCGTGATGCCCCGCGCATCCGCGCCCTTCGCGATATCCCCGACCTGCGAGGCTTCGTCTTGGCTGCCCGTGCTGACCCTGGCCAGCCCGATCCCGAGTGTCATCGCGTGCTCCCTCATGTTCGCCGATGAGTGTACACTACCCGATAACCTACGACCCGATCGTGCTCGCGCACGCCCGGGCACTGCTCGCCGGCACGTCTGAAGGCCGCACCGAATACATCGATGCGGATCTGCGGGAACCGGACAAGATCCTGGCCAGTTCCGCGGTGCGCGAGACGATTGACCTGACCCAGCCGGTCGCGCTCATGCTCGTCGCGATCCTGCATTTCCTGACCGAGGACGACAATCCGGCCGGCATAGTCGCCACCTTGCTGGACGCGCTGCCGGCAGGCAGCTACCTGGTCGCGTCGCACGTCACGCCCGAGCACGACCCGGTAGGAGTGGGCGGCCTGGTCCGCGCCTACCGGCAAGGCGGCATCCCCGCCCAGGTCAGGACCGCGGCAGAGTTCACCGCGCTAGCGTTCAGCGGTCTGGAGCTGATCGACCCTGGCGTAGTGCTCGTGTCCGAGTGGCGCCGGTCAGAGGGTTCCAGGCCATTGCCCGAGGAAGTCAACTGGTACGGAGGCGTCGGACTCAAGTCCTAGCTGCCGCTCCTAGCTGCCGCTCCTAGCTGCCGCCACGGCGGGCGAGCGGGCGCAGCATTGCCACCAGGGCGTCCGGGTCGGGCGTGGCGTGGAAAAACGCCGCGTCGGCGGCTTCGACGGCAGCGACCGCGGCGTTAGCAAGTTCCGCTCCCTGCTCGGTTGCCAGCAGCCTCCTGGCCCGGGTGTCGGCGGGATCGACCTCGCGCCGGATCAAGCCCTTGGCCTCCAGCTTGCGCAGCACCTCTGAGGTCATTTTCACGTCGGTCCCGGCGTGCCTGGCTACCCCGAGCTGATTGGGACTCTGGCCGGCGGAATTCAGCCACCAGGTCGTGGCGAGCAGGACGAACTGAACATGGGTCAGACCGAGCGGAGCCAGCGCGGCGGCGATGTCACGCTGCCAGCGCAGCGTGACATGCCACAGCAAGAAGCCCGGGCTGTCGTCGGGGTCAAGTGCCACACAGCTACCCTTCCGCTCCTTCGGCCAGCTTGGCCAGGGCCGCGAGCACCTCGGGGAAGTCGGCCGTGATCTCGGGGCCGATCTGCGGGCCGATCTCCCCGGCGGCCGGCCCTGTGATCTCTGTCCGGTAGACGATCCTGGTCCGGCCATCGTCCGCAGCTTCGAGCTTGTGAATGGTACGCACGACGAAGTCGCCGCCATCCGCTTCGTCGGTGAACAGCTCGCCCGGGCGGATCTCGGTCAGGCTCATGTGCACCGGGTCATCCCCCGGCGGAGTCATCGTAAAGGTCGTCCCGACCGCGAACGGGCCATGGATCTCAAGCTTCTCGATGCCGTCATTCCATTGGGGCCACGCCGCCACATCAGCCCAGTGCGCCCAGATCGCAGCCTGACTCGCGCTGGTCTCGACGCTGTACTCGTACTCCCACATGGCTAGTCCTCCGTCTTCGATATTTGATCTGCGCACAGATTATCTGCGCATAGATCATCTGTCAACAGGGGAACCTGCCCCTCACCAGGCATCGTCCAGGGCCCGGAGCCGTCTACGGAACTGCCGGGCGTCGCGCCGGGGAAGGGCCGCAGCCACGATCTCCAGGACCTGCCGCACTTCGCACGGATCGCTGCAGCACTCCCAGTACCCGCAGCCCTCGTATCGCGGATCGTAGAGCCGGTGATACGGATGGCGAACATGCTGGGCGTACAACCGAAGTGTCTGCGCAGCCGCACCAGGCCAGAGCCTTCGGTGCTCAAGCAGCGCGAGCACGGTCTTGCCGCGCGGAGACAGGCCGGGAATCCAGGAAGTCCGCACCGGAGCACCCAAGCCCGTCGTGCGCCGGGGAAGCTGTTCGGCGCGGAGCTCAGCCGGGCGCCTGCGCCCCACGGTCCTTTCGTGTCAGGATCATTCCGACATTCTGCCACCCGCAGGCGCTTCTGCCCACAATCAAGACCCTAAAGGCGCGTATTTAGAAAGCTTTGCGCGGGTCGAATCTGGTCGCCAAGCTCACTCCCCCTGGTGCGGGATCAAGGCACGCGGACGCTGGGGGCAAGGCCATCGCGGTTCCGGCTTGAAGAGCTGGGGGCAAGCCATCGAGGTTCCGGCTTGAAGAGCTGGGGCCAGGGCCATCGAAGTTCCGGCTTGAAGAGCTGGGGCCAAGGCCATCGAGGTTCCGGCTTGAAGAAGCGCAACCCCAGGCGTTGGTGACGGCCAGATCCTGGCCTACTCGGGCACCCCGGCCGCGAACAACCTCATCGCCTCGGCGGTAGGTGAGCCAGCAGCGCACCGGCGCTGTCCGGTATCGAGCGGTTCGGGTCGTTCGGGTGACTTGGCTGAGAATGGGCAGCTGCGGTGAGAGCGACTTCCCATTCATTGGACCGCACTTCCCATTCGTTAGCGTCACTTACCATTCGTTTCCCTGCCGCATAACGGTTATTCCGGACAGAATTACGAGGGTAATGTAGGGTAAGTCGCCGCAATGAATGGGAAGTCGCCGGCAACGGATGGTAAGTGCACCGCTCCCGGGAGCAGACGGCTCGGCAGCGACTGAGCTTGGCGCACGCAAATTCGGCGCCCTGAGCGGCGTTACCTCAGGTCAGAGTGTTAAAGGATCGCCTTTCGCCAGTCCGTGGCCTTAATTCAGTCAAGGCATGCGGACGCGGACGCCGGGGCAAGGTCATCGAGGTTCCGGCCGAAGAAGCGCAACCCAGGCGGCTACAAGACGGTCGGCGATCAGTCCCACCGCGTGCCCGTCGGCGTAGGGGGCATCACCGTCAACGGCCGGAGCCAGCCGTTGAAAGTCACCCGGCTCGGCCAGGGGCGTGGAACGGACTTTCCACGGCCGCAACGGCCAGCGGATCACCGTCACGGTCAGCGGCGTCACTACGAGCGACAGCGGCGGCGGCGAGGTGACGCTCCTCGTGCCCGGCACTGATGACCGCACCGAGGGCCTGCGGGACCGGCTCGATCGGCCCCGTCAACCTGTCCAGCACCGGCACCGGCACCGTCCTGTTCGAAGTCGACCCCACCGGCAAGGGAACCCTCCGCGTGAGGTGAGGGGCAGATCAGCCAGGACCGAGGTCGGCGGTCAGCCAGCGCTGCGGACGCAAGTAGATAGCGATCTGCTCGCCGTCATCTTGCTTGGCGAAGTCCAGGTAGTCATCGACCTGGTCTGGCGGCAGATAGCGGGTAGCCAGCTCGCGCAGCATCTCCTCAGTGCCCGGGATCGTGCGCGCGACCGGCCCCTCCACCGAGACGTACCGGGTAGTCGGCGAGACCCGGTCGACCATCAGCGTGAACCGCCCGGCCGCCTCAATCAGGCGCGCCTTCCGAGACCCGGCCGTGGTCAGTATCCACGGCTCTCCGCCCGGCTCGTACTGGTACCACATCGGCAAGGTCAGCGGGCCTCGATCCGGCCCGGCCGACACGGCCAGCGCGGCGATATGCGGCTCGGCCAAGAACAATTCACGATCGCGCACAGACAAGCTGTTATCCGGCATAGCCGAGAGCTTAGACACAGCCACCGACAATTCCGCCGGCCGCCTCTCGGACGAACCTGGCATTTGACTCGGCCTACCGGGCGACTGAGGATTGATGGAATGAGGCCTAACCGACAACTGCCGAGCGGCTGGCGACCAGCGGCCGCGGTTGCCGCGACCGCTCTGCTGGCGGCTGCTGGATGCACCTCGACGGAGTCGTCGGGCATTCATGCGGGGGCCGGTCATCGCGGCCCGAACGGCGTCGCGGTGCCGGGCCAGGCATCGCCGGCGGACTGGCCGACCTTTGGCCGCACCCCGGACCGCGCCGGCGTATCGGTCAGCACGCCGGCGATGCGCAAGGTCAGCCGGTCATGGACGACGGGGGTCGACGGCGCGGCTTACGCGCAGCCGCTGATCGTCGGCTCCGAGGTCATCGTTGCCACCGAGAACGACACCGTCTACGCGCTCAACGCCGCCAGTGGGAAGGTGCGCTGGTCACACCACCTGGCCTCGCCAGTCACCCACGGGCTGCCGTGCGGCAACATCTCGCCCTCGGGCATCACGGGCACGCCGGCCGCCGATCCGGCGAGCGGACGGCTCTGGGTCGTGACCTACACCAGCCAGCCGAAGTTCCGGCACACGCTCTGGGTGCTCAGCCTCAAGACCGGGCGCGCCATCTCCCAGCGAACCATCGACGCGCCGGGCAGCGACCCCCGCGCCGAGCAGGAACGCGGTGCGCTCACGCTGCTCGGCTCGCGGGTGTACGTCCCGTTCGGCGGCCTGTTCGGCGACTGCTCTGACTACAAAGGCCGGGTCGTCGGCGCGCCGCTCACCGGCTCGGGCAAGCTGATCACGTTCGCCACCTCCGGGCAGCGACAGGCCGGGATCTGGGCGCCGGCCGGCGAGTCGGTGCGGAACGGCGACCTGTATGTCTCCACCGGGAACGGCATACCGGTCGACAAGATCGACGACTCCGACAGCGTGCTGCGGCTCAGCCAGCGACTGACCGTACTGAGCCGGTTCACCCCGTCTAACTTCAAGTCGCTGTCGGCGAACGACCAGGACCTGTCATCAACCGCGCCGGCCCTGCTGCCCGGCGGGCTGGTCTTCCAGGTGGGCAAGGAGGGCGAGGGGTACGTCCTGCACGACAGCAACCTCGGCGGCACCGGCGGCCAGGCGACATCAGCCAATGTGTGCGAGGGCGGGTTCGGCGGGGACGCCGTTGACGGGCACACCGTTGTGTTCTCCTGCTTCAGCAGCCTGCACGCCATCCGGGTCATCCCGGGCAAGAAAGGCGGCCGGCCGCGCATTACCAAGCTGTGGTCGGCGTCCATCGGGGCGGGCCCTCCGATCATCGCCGGCGGCGTGGTCTGGGATATAGACCGAAGCGGATCGTTGCGCGCCTATCGGCTGACCACAGGCAAGCAAGTGTTCTCGACGTCGATCGGAAAGCCCGCCACCGACTTCCCGACGCTAGCCGCATCGGGGTCGCGGCTGATCGTGACCGGGTCGACCAAGGTCATCTCGTTCGTGGGCGCCTGACCGGCCTCTGGAAACCTGAAAGAGGGCGCCCGCAATGCTTTCTCCCTCCAAAGTATTTAATTCTGGCCGGTAGCGGTGCAGCGAGTTGCGTAGGCTGTCCTGCTGTGACCGAGCGTGCAGTGCTTTACCGCGATGGTGCGCTAGCCGACGGACGGTCCGCGGACCTGCGTGTCGGCGTCAGCGTGCTGGTGACCGATGACCGGATCAGCTGGATCCGGCCGGCCGGCGACGAGGGTGAACTCCCGGCCGACTGCCAGGTCATTGACGCTGGCGGCTCGACGATCGTGCCGGGGATGGTCGACGGGCACAGTCATCTGACGCTGCCCGGCGGCTCGCACTGGATCGACCGGGGCAGCGATCCCACCGAGGTGCTGCTCGAAGTCGCGGAGGCCAACGGCGAACTGCAGCATCGCGCCGGGGTTCGGTGGGCCAGGGATGTCGGCTCGCCGCGCCGGCTCGTGGATGGTCATGAGCGGGCGGTGACAATCGGGGTACGGGAGCGCTGGCGTGGTCGCCGGGACCGGCCGTACGTGCGGGCCGCCGGGACGTGGGTTGCCGTGCCAGGGCTGCTGCCCGAGGGGCTGACCGTCGAGGCTCATGACGCCGATGAGCTGCTCGCGGCCGCGCTGGTCCAGCTCGACGACGGCGCCGACTTCGTGAAGCTGTACCTGGACGGGCCGGACCCGGACACCGCGCCGTGGACGGCCGCCGAGGTGGCCAGGGTCGTCAAGGCCGCGCATGAGCGCGGGGCCAAGGTGACCGCGCACTCGGGGCGGCTGTCCGGTTCGCGGGTGTGCGCGACGGCCGGCGTCGACTCGATTGAGCACGGCTTTGAGCTGGACGATGATGTCGCGCGGGCGATGGCGCAGTCCGGCTGCGTGCTCGTCACGACGATGACCGTGCTGAAGTCCTGGCTGACGTTCGGCACCACGACCGCGATCCCCCGGTTTGCCGGTCCTGAGAACCGGACGAAGATCGCCGAGCGCCTTGAGGTCGCGACGAACAGCGCGCGGATCGCCCATCGAGCCGGCGTGGCGATTGTGGGCGGGACTGACTTCGGTGGTGGTTCGGCCCGGGCTAATCAGCTTGCCTGGGAAGTGGAGTGCCTGGTGCAGGCCGGTCTTGAGCCGTGGCAGGCGCTGGGCTGCGTGACCTGGCGCGGCGGCGAGTTGCTGGACGAGCCGACCGCGGGCGTCATCAGCGAGGGCGGGCCGGCCGACTTCTCGCTGGTGCACGGCGACCCGAACACCGATCCGACGGCGCTGTGGCGAGTCTGGCATGTCGCCTGACGGCACCTATGGCCCGCCCGCACCCGGTCAGCCGTTCTTGAGCTGAGCCCGGATCCTGGCGATCTCGTCGACCATGAAGCGCTCGGTGGCTTCGTTGTCGAGTCCGGCTGAGGCCAGGTTCGCGCCGATAGAACTGTCGGCGGACAGCAAGCCGAGCAGCAGGTGCTCGGTGCCGATGTAGTTGTGGCCCAGGCGCAGTGCCACCTTGAGCGTCTCCCTGAACGCGGTGCCGCAGTCGGCCGTGAAGCTCAGCTCACCGAGGGTGGCGACGTCCGCGTTAGGCCCCGGCTCGGCCGGGCCGGCCCCGACAGCGGCAAAGAACTGCTCGTCGGTTAGCCCGGCTTGCCTGATCGCCCTGGCGGCCACCCCGTCCGGCTCGACCAGCAGGGCGGCTGCCAGCTGAGCCGCGCTGACCGGCTGACCGGCATCGTCGGCCAGCCGTCCGGCGGCGGCGAGAACGTTGGCGGACCGCTGAGTGAACCGGGAGAACATGGCCTGGCCCTCTGGCAGCAGGCTGCGCAGTACGAATCGCTTCTGCGCAGCCTGCTTGGAGACGCCCATGCTGGCGCCGATCTGGCTCCAGGACGCGCCGGATCGACGGGCTTGGTCGACGAAATAGCCGATCAGCGCGTCGGACTGTTCATCGAGTTGGGCGGACACGGTCATGGCGCCGCTGACGTCGTCGAGCGGGGTGCCGCCAGGGGTCAGGGTCTTGACGTAGGAGATCAGTGCGTCCAGCGGGACGGGGTATTCTGGCATGCGTCAATCTTAGGTTGACGATCTTCAAGGCGTCAACCCGTGGTTGACGAACTACGGGCGCCGCGACGACACGAGCTTCTTTGACCTTGTTGCCGGACTTCGGGCTCGTTGTCAGTGGCGGCGTCTAACCTGTCGGTGGCACCGGAAATCGCAGCTTCAGGTCCGATCGAGAGGAGGTTTGATGGCCGACGCCGAGGATGTGCGCCGCTTCGCCCTCGCGCTGCCCGGCGTCGAGGAAATCGACAGCGACGGCTTCGATTTCCGGGTCGATGGCAAGGGATTCGCGTGGTCCTATCCCGAGCGCGTACCAGGCAAGCCCAGGACGATCAGGATCGACATCGCCGTGCTGTTCGTCGGCGATGAATCAGAAAAGCAGGCGCTCCTGCTCGGCGAGCCAGACGTCTTCTTCACCACGCCCGGATACGACGACTGGCCGCTGGTCATGCTGCGACTGACGGAAGTCGACGCCGAGCGTCTGTCCGAGCTAATCACCGACGCCTGGCGCATGTGCGCCCCGGCAGAGCTGGTCACCCAGCTAGAAAGTTAGGAGGCCACGCAGGGCTACGCCTTAGGGGTTCGGCCCATGAGATAGAACTCGGGGTTCGGCTGCAACGCGGTCAGGTGGGCGAGCCGGTTCGACGCGGCGAATAGTGCGGTGATCGCGCCGACATCCCAGATCTCGTCATCGGTCAGTCCGGCGTCGCGAGCCTTCGTGATGTCGGCGTCGCCGAACAGTTCGGGCGTGCGGGTCAGCGCCAGCGCCAGGTCGACGATCGCGCGGCTCCGGTCGGTCAGCTCCGCCTGCCACGGGTTAGCGGCGACCCGGTCGGCGAGCTGCGGGTCCTTGGACCGGATCCGCAAGATCGCACCGTGCGCGACGATGCAGTACAGGCAGTGATTGGCCGCCGACGTCGCGACCACAACGAGCTCCCGCTCGGCCTTGGTCAACCCGGCGGTGCTCGATCCGCCTGCGCCCGATTGACCCGCGCTCGCACCGCCGGTGCTCGATGCGGCGGGTGGGTCCATCAGAGCATCGTGGTAGTCGAGGAAGGCCCTTAGCTCGGCGGGCCGGTGACCCAGCGCGCGGAAGATGTTCGGTACGAAGCCGGACTTGGCCGCGATCGCACCGATCCGCTCGCGCAGGTCGTCAGGAAACTCATCCAGCTCGGTCATTCCGAACCGGCTTTCCGCCGCCGAACTGCTTGTCATAGCCGCTCCCATCGCTCATCGGCCCGCGCTAGCCACTCCACCACAGCGCTCCTATGCGGAGCCAGCGCGGGGGCAGCACCGCCGAGAAGAGGGCAACGCAGGCGCATCTGCAGACGGGCTGCCGTGGCGCGCCCCGACCGGATGAATATGCGCATTCACCCCCTAGGGCTGCAGATCGGGTTGCGTGCACCAGGTTTCCGGATCCGGGGTCACGTGTGCGGGCCGGCCAGGTGCACCGGAGCCTCTCTGGTGCAGTTCGGTCCCGGGAAGCTGCTGCACCGTTGCCTTCCTGGTGTAGCCCTGGCTGCACCGTTGCTCACCTGGTGTAGTTGCTTCCCGGGAAGCAACTACACCACGGAGGCTCCGGTGCAGTCCCCGCAGGATCACCGAGGCGAGCGGCGACCGGCTCCGGCAAGCCCACCGCGCCACTCCCGTTCATGGGCCGGCCTTACACGCGCACACCACCCGATCACCTACAGATCCCAGATGAATACGCGGATTCACCCGGCATGTCACGATGGTCATGACGACAGGCTGGTGGCTGGTGGTGCTGTCGGTGACCGTGTGACTCAAGTGACTTTCTGGGTTGCGGGAAACGAGCACTTACCCCTGCCTGGCTGGACGGACCGCGATGACCGGGACCGCGTTTACAACAGGCCATTTAGGTGGGCGGTGTCGTTGAAGCTGCGGACGGACCAGTCGTCCCCGAGCACCGCGAGCGTCGAGATCGAGGCGTTGTCTGACCGGTTGAACGCGAACGGCCGCGAACCGCTCGCGAGCTTTATCGCCCGCCCAACGACCCCGCCGTGCGTGAACACCGCAACCCGCTGACCAGCATGACCGGCCGCGATCCGGCCGATTCCAGCCCGCACCCGCGCCTCGAACGCCTCCGAGCTCTCACCGCCCGGAATGACATCCCACCGCTCCTCGGCGAGCATCCGCAGCGCGATCGGATGCCCTTCGGTGACGTTCTTCCGGTAGGTGCCGCCCTCCCATTCGCCGAGCAGCACCTCGCGCAGGTCGGGCTCGACCCGCACGGGCAGCCCGGTCCTGGCGGCGAGCGGCGCGGCGGTCTGCGCGGTCCGCTGCAGCGTCGTGACGTAGATCGCCTCGATGCCGGCCGTCGCGAGCCGCTCGCCAACCCGCTCGGCCTGGGCCCGCCCGAGCTCCGACAGCGGCGGATCGCCGTGCCCGTCCACCAGCGCAAACTTCTCGCCCTCGACGAACGCCGCCGACTGGCCGTGCCTGACCAGTATCAAGTCGAGGCCGCCGGGCGGCACCTCGAACTTGCCCTGCGGATAAGAGGCCGGCTCAGGTCGCATTTCCGTCATAAGCCAACACAGTATCGCCGACCGCTCTGGCGGCCGCGAGCCGGCCGGGGGCGATCGAAACCTTTCGAAACGCTCTTCTGGTTACTGGCGCCTGGATCGCGGCTCTGGCTTTGGCATTCAACTGCCGCAAATTTTGAAAATATTGCGGGAATTTACTCCGCCCGCCCAGAGCCCGGTCGATACCCACCTCAGCAATGGTCGGCGCGGAGTTTCTTTCCAAGACTCCGAAGGCCGGTGCCGGCTTCCCGCGTCGCCTGGCACCGGCCCCCGGGGCCGCCGGTTATCGCTCGAGCACTCTGACCGGCGTGGTGAGGACGCGATCGGGGCCCGGGTGCCGTTCTGGCCCGCGAAGTTCAAGCTCGCCGGCCAGCCGCAGATCGGTCGAGGATGATCCGAGGCCGACCTCGATCAGGCCGGGCTCGACGACCGAGGTGCCGGCGACGCCATGGAACGAGGTCCGGTCGGCATGCAACCGGAACACGACCCGCCTGCACTGGCCCGCCTTCAGCTCGACCCGGGCGAAGCCGGCCAGGAAGCGCACCGGCCGGGCGATCTGGGCGACCGGGTCCCGCAGGTACAGCTGGACGACCTCGGTGCCGGCCCGGTCGCCGGTGTTGCGCACGGTGCAGGCGATCTCGGCGGTACCGTCGGTGCCGATGGCGGCTCGATCGCGCAATCCGTCAGGCACCAGCCCTTCCGGCCGGACACCGTCGTCCTGGACGCTGGTGATCGACAGGTCCAGGTACTCGAAGGTGGTGTACGACAGGCCGTGCCCGAACGGGAACAGCGGGGTCGGGTCGACCGCGCTGACCGGCGAGCGGGCCGCGAGCCGGGCGGCGAGATAGGAGCACTGCTGGGAGCCGGCGTCGGGCGGGATCTCGATCGGCAGCTTGCCGCTCGGCGTCACCCGGCCGGACAGTACCCCAGCAATCGCCGCGCCGCCTTCCTGACCTGGGAAGAACGTCTGAACGGCGGCCGCCAGCCGGCCGGTGACCGGGCCGAGAGCATACGGTCGGCCGGTGATCAGCACGACCACGACGGGCTTGCCGAGGTCTACGAGCCGGTCAAGCAACTCCGCCTGTACCCCGGGCAGCCGCAGGTCGGTCACGTCGCAGCCCTCCCCCGAGCTGCCCCGGCCGAACAGCCCGGCCTCATCGCCGAGCACCGCGACCACCACATCGGCGTTCCCCGCGCACTCCAGCGCGGGCTCGATCGCCGAGGTGTCATCGCCGCCCACGTCGCAGCCGCGCGCGTACTCGATCTGGGCGTCGGGAAGTTCCTGGCGAAGGGCGGTCAGGAGCGGCATCATCGGCACGCCGGGACTGACATCCGGATGGGCGAAGCCGACGTGCCTGGGGAACGTGTAGCAGCCGAAGAACGCCAGCGGGTCGCCCGCCAGCGGACCGACAACGGCGAGCTTGGCGGCCGGATCGAGCGGCAGCGCCCCGCCTTCGTTGGCCAGCAGCACGATCGAGGATTCGGCGAGGCGCCGGGCTATCTCGCGGTTGGCGGGCGGGTCGAAGTCGAAGTCGGCACCGCGTGCGGTGGCGCGCGCGCCGCGCTCAGGATCGAGCAGGCCGAGCTCGAACTTGTGCCGCAGGACCCGTCCGGCCGCCCGGTCCACCAGGTATTCGGGCACCGCGCCGGACCTGACCGCGTCGGCCAGCGGCGTTCCGTAGCAGCGGACGTTGGGCAGTTCCACGTCCACCCCGGCCCGCAGCGCCAGCACGGCCGCCTCGGACGGCGATCCGGCCACGCCGTGCAGCGTCTCCAGGAACGAGATCCCGTAATAGTCGGCGACGACCACGCCGTCGAAGCCGAGTTCGCCGCGCAGCAACTCGGTGAGCAGCCAGCGGTCGGCGGCCGGGGGCACGCCGTCAAGGTCGGCGTAGGAATGCATAACCGACCGCACGCCGCCCTCCCTGATCGCCATCTCGAATGGCGGCAGGAACACGTCAGCGAACTCGCGCTTCCCGATGCCGACGGGAGCCATGTTGCGTCCGGCCCGCGAGCCTGAGTAGCCGGCGAAGTGCTTGAGCGTCGCGATCACGCCGGTCGACTGCAGGCCGCGGACGTAGGCGGTGCCGAGCACGCCGACCAGGTAGGGATCGGCGCCGATCGTCTCCTCGACCCGGCCCCAGCGGGGATCGCGGGCCACGTCGAGCACGGGGGCCAGGCCCTGGTGGACGCCGGCCGCGGCCATGCTGGCGCCGATCGCCGTGGCCATCTCGCCCACCAGCTCAGGGTCGAACGCGGCCCCCCAGGCCAGCGGGGTCGGAAAGGCGGTCGCGCACCAGGTGGCGAACCCGGTGAGGCATTCCTCATGGGCGATAGCGGGGATCCCGAACCGGTTGGCGGCGATGATCTGCTCCTGCAACCGGGCGAGTTCGGCCGCGCCCCGCGCTGGCTCGAGCGGCCTGCTGCCGAAGACTCTGGTGAGCTGGCCGAGGCCGTCCCTGATCAGTTCGGGAAATGGCGGCAGGCCGTCGGTGAATTCGCCCTGCATGGGCGCGATGTCATTGCCGTCGGGCGGGCTGCTCAGCCAGACGCCGTACATCTGGGCCAGCTTCTCCGGCAGGGTCATGCGCGCGAGCAGGTCCTTGACCCGGTCCGCGATCGGCAGCGAAGCCTCCCGCCACGGCTCGGCTACAGCGGACAGAACGTCAACGTCCGCCTGGTCGCTCGCGGTCATGATGACTCACCTCGTCTTGTGGCTAGGCAGGTGTCGGATACCGGCTCAGGTCGCGGCGGAGCCGGTATGGCTAGGCAAACACTGGCAGTACGGTCGGCGGAGGGCAGTCCGCCGACCGTACTGCTGGCGCAGTTTCTGGTTGTCCGGGCTGGCGTGATCACCTCGGTGTCACGTCGAGATGCTCGCGGTCGATTCCCTGACGATCAGCTCAGTCGACAGCTCGACCCGCTGGCTGCGAAGCGAGACTCCGTCGATGAGGTCGCCGAGCATCTCGGCCGCCACCCGGCCCATCTCGGCGAGCGGCTGACGCACCGTGGTCAGCGGCGGCGAAACCCACCGCGCGGCCGGGAGGTCATCAAACCCGATCACCGACAGGTCCTGCGGTATCCGCAGGCCCCGCTGCCTGGCGGCCTCGTAGACACCCAGTGCCTGCTGGTCGCTGCCCGCGAAGATCGCGGTCGGCGGGCTGGCGAGGGCGAGGAGTTCGCCGCCGCGCACGAAGCCACCTTCGTGCTGGAAGTCGCCGTGGCGCACCAGGGCCGGATCGAAGGCGATCTCCTCCCGCTCGAGCGACGAGCGATAGCCGTCGATCCTGGCCCGGCTGCACAGGTAGTCGGCCGGACCCGAGATAGCGCCGATCCGGCGATGACCAAGACCGAGCAGGTGGTCGGTCGCGGCCATGCCGCCGGCCCAGTTGGTGGCCCCGACGCTCGGCAAGTCGGGCTCCGGCAGGCTCACCGGGTCGACGACCACGAGCGGGATGCCTTCCTCCCGGACCTGCCGCAGCTGGGGCATGGTCAGCTCGGAGGTCACCAGGATCACGCCGTCGGTATCGTGGCTGGCCAGGGCACTGGTCCAGCTCGCCGGGCGAGCGCTGCCGTGCCGCACCGCCGATACCGCCGCGCCCATGCTGTGCGCGGCGCACCAGTCCTCGACGCCGCGCAGGATCTCTACCGCCCACGGGCTGTCCAGGCCGTTGAAGATGAGGTCGATCAGGCCGGCCCGGCGGCCGCGCCGCTGGCCTGGCCGGTGATACTCGCGTTCGCCGAGCAGCCGCTCGACCCGGGCCCTGGTGTCGGGGGCCACGTCCGGCCGGCCGTTGACGACCTTGGACACGGTGGGGAGCGATACGCCGGCCTCGGCAGCGATTGCGGCGAGCGTCGGCCGGCGCCGCTGGCTCGGTTCGCCGTCGATGCGGGTGCCGTCCCCCGTTGGCTTGGTGCTCGGCACTTCCCTACCAGCTCCCTCAGCGTCTCCGAAACCAGATCTCCGAAACCATTCGGTCGGGGTATCGTACCTCAACCTTGATCTTGCGAGCTGACCCATCCTCCCTCGCTTCGCCTCGGCCCGCAATAGCCGCTGATCAGAAGCTCAACTCGCAGTCACCTGTGGTATGGCGGTGGTCTGTAACGAATCCAAAACAAGGGGTTGACCGCACAGCAGCCGGTTTCTACGATGACGGCACGCCGAAATATTACTGAATCTTTTCGATACGGACGTTAGCAACACAGTCTTGCGGCACGGGCCCGGACGGCCTAGCCGACGGACTCGACAGGGAGTGTCCGCGCCGCACCTGCATTCGGCCCACCGTCAGGAGATAACCAAGATGCGCAGCACCAGAAAGTACGCCGCCGTTGGAGTAGCGGTGGCAGCGGCGCTAGGCCTTGCTGCTTGCAGCAGCAGTAGTAGCTCGACTCCGAGCTCATCAGGGAAGAAGTCGTCAGGCAAAGTCACCCTCACCTGGTGGAATAACGCTACGGCGAATCCCCTCAAAGCTGTTTATCTCTCCGCCATCAAGTCATTCGAGGCCTCTCACCCGGGCGTCACGATCACCAACGTGCCGGTCCAGAACGAGCAGTTCACGACCAAGATGCCGCTGGCGCTGCAGTCCAGTGACCCGCCGAGCATCTTCCAGCAGTGGGGTGGCGGGCAGGAGGCCACTCAGATCAAGTCGGGCAAGCTGACGAACCTGACCACCCTGGCGTCGAGCCTGATCAGCCAGCTCGGCCCGGCCGCAGCGGGCTGGCAGGTCAACGGCCAGCAGTACGGCATCCCCTATGACCTGCACATGGTCGGCTTCTGGTACCGCAAGGACCTGTTCGCCAAGGCCGGCATCACGTCCACCCCGACCACCATGCCGGAGCTGAACGCCGATGTCGCCAAGCTCAAGAAGGCGGGCATCGCGCCCATCGCCGTGGGCAGCAAGGACCGCTGGCCGGACGCGTTCTACTGGGACTACTTCGCGGTTCGCGAGTGCTCGATCGCCACGCTGAAGACCGCGGTGAAGGCGATCTCGGCCAACTACCCGTGCTTCGCCAAGGCGGGCGATGACCTGAAGACGTTCATGGCGACCAAGCCGTTCCAGACCGGCTTCCTCGGCACTCCGGCCCAGGTCGGCGCCGGCAGCTCGGCTGGCCTGGTCGCGAATGGCAAGGCCGCGATGGAACTCCAGGGCGACTGGGATCCAGGCGTGATGAGCGCCCTGACCTCGAACAAGAAGGTGCTGGACCAGATCGGCTGGTTCCCGTTCCCGTCCGTGCCCGGCGCGGCCGGCAGCCCGACCGCCCTGCTTGGCGGCGGCGACGGCTTCTCCTGCACCACCACCGCGGCCGAGCCCGCTTGCGTCGACTTCCTCAAATACCTCGACAGCCCGGCCGTCCAGGAGAAGCTGGTTGCGACCGCCAACGTCGGACTGCCCGCCAACCCGGCCGCCGCGTCGGCACTGACCCTGGCCGCCGAGAAGACGATCCTGTCGACCAGCCAGCACGCCAGCTACGTGCAGAACTACTTCGACATCGCCTACCCGACCAACGTGGGCCAGGCCCTCGACAACGCGGTGGCGAACTATTTCGCTGGCCAGGGATCCCCGGACGGCATCGTGACCGCCATCGACCAGGCTGCTTCCCAGCAGTAGCAACCCACCTCATCAATGAGTGATCTCAAGAGCCCTCCTGCTGCGGCGGTGAAGAAGTTCATCGCCGCAGCAGGAGCTCCGACCGGCCCGGCCGGCTTCCGGCCGTGGCTGGCTCGGGTGTGGCCCACTCACCGCCGGCCCAGTCGCAAGGTCATCGAGCTGATCGTGCTGCTGACCCCGGCGCTGGCGTTGTTCACGTTCTTCGTGCTGTTGCCGATCTGCATCGCCGCGTACTACGGGTTGTTCAACTGGAGCGGGTACGGGACGCTGTCCGACTTCGTCGGCCTGCACAACTACCGGCTCGTCCTCGATGACCCGGTGTTCCGCGAGTCGGTGCTGCACAACGTGATCATCGCGGTGCTCTCGCTGCTGATTCAGCTGCCGCTCAGCATCTCGCTGGCCCTGCTGCTGAACCGCCGGCTGCGCGGCGGCTCGCTGCTGCGGATGGCGGTCTTCGCGCCGTACGTGCTCTCCGAGGCGACGACGGCGGTGCTGTGGCTCCTGATGCTGCAGCCGGGCGGCTTCGTGGACCAGGTGTTCAAGGCGGTCGGGCTCGGACACGAGATCCATCAGTGGCTCGCTAGCACGTCGATCGTGCTGTACACCATGTTCGTCGTGGTGACCTGGAAGTACATCGGCTTCGGCATCATCTTGCTGCTGGCCGGGCTGCAGGGCGTCCCGGTCGAGCTGCGCGAGGCGGCCGCGATCGACGGAGCGTCGTCCTGGCAGGTGACCAGGCGCATCACCCTGCCGCTGCTCGGCCCGACGATCAGGATCTGGATCTTCTTGTCGATGATCGGGTCGCTGCAGCTGTTCGACATCGTCTGGATCATGACGATCGGCGGCCCGGCGAACGCGTCGAGCACGATGGTGACGTACATGATCGAGAACGGCTTCCGCAGCCTCGAGTTCGGCTACGGCAGCGCGGTCGCGGTGATCTTGTTCATCATCAGTTTCGTGTTCGCGCTGCTCTACCAGCGATTCGCGTTGCGCCGCGATACCGCCGGCGCACTGACCGGAGCGGTGGGGTGATCGGCCGATGACAGCCGCTGTAGCGAACCGGACCGCCCAGCCCGGCCAGCCCGGCCTGGCCCGCCGGCGCAAGATCAAGCCCGCCGTGCCGCTGAGTTACCTGGTCGCGCTGGTGATTCTCGCGATCACGCTGGTGCCGATCGCGTTCGTGTTCCTCGGCGGTTTCCGCACGACCGCCCAGATCAACACCGCACCGACCGGACTGCCGCATCCGTGGGTGATTACGAACTACAAGACGATCCTGACCACGGCGTCGTTCTGGCAGAACCTCGGTGCCAGCGCCCTGATCGCGGTCGTCGCGACCGGGCTCGCGCTCGTGCTCGGCTCGATGGCCGCCTTCGCGTTGTCCAGGTACGAATTCCGGTTCCGCGAAACCTGGTACCTGGTGTTCGCCATCGGACTCCTGTTCCCGGCCAACGTTGCGTCCTTGCCGATCTACCTGCTGCTCAGGCACATCAACCTGCTGGACAACCCGTTCGGAGTGGCGTTGCCCGAGGCCGCGTTCTCGCTGCCGTTCACGATCATCATCCTGCGTCCGTTCATGCGCGCGATTCCCGGCGAGCTGCAGGACGCGGCGGTGGTCGACGGTGCCTCCCGGCTGACGTTCTTCGTGCGCATCCTGCTGCCGCTGGCCAGGCCGGCCCTCATGACGGTGTCGATCCTGGCGTTCGTCACCAGCTGGAACGCGTACCTGCTGCCGCTGCTGGTGTTCACCACCCCGAGCCACTTCACGCTCCCGCTCGGCGTGGCGACCTTCCAGTCCACGTATTCGCAGGACACGGCGGCGATCTTCGCGTACACGGCGCTATCGATGCTGCCCGCACTGGCGTTCTTCGTGCTGGCCCAGCGGCGGATTGTCGGCGGCCTGTCCGGGTTGGCGGGTTCGGTCAAGGGTTAAGATCGGCTGGCCTGCTGACCTTGGGAGGGCTCCTTGCTCGTCGATCTTCCGCTCGCCGAACTGCGTCAATACCGGCCCGAGGTGGCCGAGCCGGGTGACTTCGCCGACTTCTGGACCAGGCAGCTCGCCGCCGCCCGCGCCCACCAGACCGGGCCTTCGTTCACCGAGATCGACGCCAAGATCCAGCACGCGGACGTGTTCGACGTGACCTTCCCCGGCTACGGCGGTGACCCGATCAAAGGCTGGCTACTGCAGCCGCACCGGTCGGCTGCGGGCGCAGCCGTCATCGTCGAGTTCATCGGCTACGGCGGCGGCCGCGGACTGCCGTTCGACTGGCTGAAGTGGAGCTGCGCCGGGCACCCGCACCTGGTCGTCGACACCCGCGGCCAGGGCGGCAGCTGGCGCAGCGGCGACACCGCCGACCGCGGCGACGCCGGCGCGCCGAGCACGCCCGGTTTCATGACCCGCGGCATCGCCAGCCCGCACGGCCACTACTACACCCGTCTCTTCATCGACGCGGCCCGCGCGATCGACGCGATCAAGACCCATCCAGGCACCGCTGGGCGGCCGATCGTCACCACGGGCGTCAGCCAGGGCGGCGGCCTGACGGTCGCGGCCGCCGCGCTCAACGGCGAGGTCGCGGCGGCCATGCCAGACGTGCCGTTCCTGTCGAACTTCCGCCGGGCGGTCGAGGTCACCGACAGCCATCCGTACTACGAGCTGGCCGACTACTGCCGGCTGCGGCCAGACAAGGTCGACGAGGTCTTCGCGACGCTGTCCTACCTCGACATCGTCAACCACGCCCGCCGCACCACCGTGCCCGCGCTCTTCTCGGTCGGCCTGACCGACACCATCACTCCCCCGTCGACGGTCTTCGCCGCCTACAACTACTACGCCGGCCCCAAGGACATCGCCGTCTTCCAGTTCAGCGGCCACGAAGGCGGCGGCACCCCCCACTTCCTAACCCAGCTAGCCTTCCTAGCCACCCACAACCTGGCGTAGTAACCCAGCCCGGCCCAGGCAGGGCGGCCTGCCCGTCTGCCACCTAAGCCGACAGGGCGCACCGTTGCCCCCCTGATGCAGTAGCTTCCCAGGACGGAACTACACCGCAGAGGCATCGAGGTAGCCAGAACTACACCTAAGAGGCAACGGTGTAGTTCCTTCCCAGGACGGAACTACACCAGGTGGGCAACGGTGCTGTTGCGGTCGTGTTACCGGGTGCGGAGGAATTCCAGGACGCGCTGGATGAGCAGCGACGTGGCGTTCGGGTCGAACGAGGGCAGGGAACTGTCGGCGAAATAGTGCTGGTCGCCTGGGTACAAGAACAGCTCCGCGTCCTTGGCCTGCTCGACTAGGTCACGCGCGGCGTCGATGTCGCCTTCGCCGACAAAGATCGGGTCGGCGTCCATCCCGTGGATCTGGGCGGGCACGTCGTCGGGCCAGCCCGGACTGAACTCGGTCACCGGCACGCACGAGTAGAACAGCAGCGCACCGCGAGCGCCCGGCCGGGTCTGGGCCAGCTTCTGGGCCGGAAGCACGCCGAGCGAGAAGCCCGCGTACACAAGATCGGCTGGCAGGTCATCGACGGCGCGGATGCCGCGCTCGATCATCTCGCCGAAACCGACCTGCTCGACGTAGCCCAGCCCCTCCTCGATGCTCCCGAACGTGCGTCCCTCGAACAGGTCGGGCGTGTGGACAGTGTGCTCCGCGTGCCGCAATTCGTCGGCGAACGCCGCGACCCCCGTGGTCAGCCCCTGCACATGGTGAAAGAGAACTACCTCGGCCATCTCAGTACTCCCGCTTCTGGGTTCCTGATTCCGTGCTCCTGGCTCCCTGCTCCTGGCTGCTACCCGGCTAGGACGGGTCAATCCTGTACCCGGGCGGGCGGAGCAACTATGATCTATTTCTATCGATCAGTCCAACTTAATGGAACGATCCAAAAATGTCGAGCAATACTCACGATCATAGCCAAGGCCGCACGAGCGACACCGGCCTGGGCGACGCGAGCAGGCATCAGCTTCCCGACTACGAGCTTGAAGGCGTCCGCGTGGTGTCATCGGCTCAGGAGCTTCGAGCGATGGCCGACCCGCTGCGCGGCACGCTGCTCGATCTCGTGCTCGAACGGGCGGCGACCGTGAACGAGTTGGCCGCCGCCGTCGGTCGCCCGAAGAGCACCGTTGCTCACCACGTCGCAGTGCTGACCGACGCTGGGATGTTCCGGGTCGTCCGCACGAGGAAGGTTCGCGCGATCGATGAGCGGTTCTACGGCCGGACCGCGCGGATCTTCTATGTCGGCACCGTCCGCGAGGACTATCCGAGGATCGGTAGCAACTACCTGTCCGTGGCAGCGGCCGAGTCAGGGCCGGCCCATGAGGCCGACGATCTTCGTGCCATCATTCGCCATGCGAGGATTCCGGCCGAACGTGCCGCCGAGTTCTGGCAGCGCGTATTCGAGTTGACGCACGAGTTCTCCAGCCTGCCCCGCGCAGGCCAGACGGTGTACGGCTTCGTAGCCGGCCTCTACCCCACCGACTATCCCGCGCTTGCGGAACAAGACGGCGACTCGCCGACCCGCGGAGGCGGATTACCGGCCGGTGCGGGAGACCGCGCCGGTGCCAGCGATCCGGGCGGCCAGGATCACCGGAATCAGCGTGAGCAGGATCACGATCGTGACTACGGCGTTGACTTCCGGTAGCTGCTGACCCTGCCGGATCGCGCCGAAGATCCACAGCGGCAGGGTGTTCTGGGCACCGGCCGTGAACACGGTCACGATGACCTCGTCGAATGACAAGGCGAACGCCAGCAGGGCACCTGAGACCAGCGCCGTCGCCACCATTGGAAACTGGACGTAGAGCTGGGTCTGCCAGCCACGGGCGCCGAGATCCATGGACGCCTCGGTGAGCGAACGCGGGGTGCGGCGCAGCCGGGCGATCAGGTTGTTGTAGACGATGACTATGCAGAACGTCGCGTGCCCGATCACGATCGTCAGCGTCGAGAGCTGGATGCTGAGGAAGCCGAAAAACGAATTCAGCGCGATGCCGGTGATCACGCCGGGCAGCGCGATCGGCAGCACCAGCAGGAACGAGACTCCTTCCCGGCCGAAGAACTTGAAGTTGTGCAGGCAGTACGACACGGCGGTGCCCAGGACCAGCGCGACGCCCATCGCGGAAAGCCCGACCCTGATCGACAGCAGGAACGCGGCCCGGACATCGGGATCGTGCCAGGCCACCGAGAACCAGTGCCACGTGAAGCCCTTGATCGGCCAGGTCTCCACCACGGCCGGGTCGAAGGCGTAGACCACTATCAGCACGATCGGCGCGAACAGGGCCACCAGCACGAGCGCGACCCAGATGCGGAGCCCGATCTTCAGGCCAGTCGATTCCACCTCAGATCTCCCTGAACGCGCCGAGCGCCCGGGCCCCGAACAGGTAGCAGGCCATGATCGCGACCGGGACCATCGCCATGGCGGCCGCCAGCGGCACGTCGTTGGCCACGCCGATGTTCGAGTCGATCACCGTCCCGATCAGGTCGGAGTTACCGCCCCCGATCAGGATCGGCGTGATGTAGTCGCCGAGCGTCAGCGAGAACGTGAAGATCGACCCGGCCACCAAACCCGGCATGGCCAGCGGGAGGATCACCGACCTGACCGTCCGCAGCGTCCGCCCACCGAGGTCCTGCGAGGCCTCGATCTGGGACGCCGGGATCCGCTCCATCGCCGCGTAGGCGGGGATCACCATGTACGGCAGCCAGATATAGCAGAACACCACGAACACGGCCGTGTTCGTGAAGTTGAGGTTGGTCGCGCCGAGGCCGATCTTGCCCAGGCTCCAGTTCAGCACCCCGTCGTGGCTGAAGATCAGCAGCCACGCATAAACCTTGGCCAGGTAGCTGGCCCACAGCGGCAGCAAGATCCCGACGTACAGCACCGTCCGGGTCCGAGATGAGGCCACCCGCGCCATGTAATAGGCGAACGGGAAAGCGATGAGCGCGTCGACCAAGGTGACCCCGGCGGCCATGCCGACCGTCCGCAGGATGATTACCCGGTAGGCGCCGGTGCCGAGGATCGTGGTGAAGTTGCCGAAGTTCCAGACGTGCTCGATGTTCGTGGTGAACGGGTTGATTTCCCAGAACGCCGTGATCAGCAGCACCGCCAGCGCGGCGACGTAGATCAGCAGGAACCAGGCCAGCGGCGGCGTCAGCAGCAGCGTGGCCCGAGCCCACGGCCGACGCCAGAGCACGGCCGACAACTTCGACCATGCCCCGGCGCCGGCCAGAGAGCCAGCTACTTGACCTGAGTCGTCCACGCACTCACCCAGTCGGCGTAGGGCATGCAGTCCGGCTTGCCGTTGTCGCAGGTCGCCAGCGGCGTCTTCCAGAGCTGAATCGTCTTGAAGTACGACTCAGGCGAGTTGGCGTGGTAGGTCTCGCACGAACCCTTCTGCAGCTTGTCCATGAACGGGCAGGCCAGCTTGTTGTCCGGGGTCTCGCCGTAGTTCACCGCCTGCTCGGCCTGCACCTGCGGCGTCGAAATGTAGGCCATCCACTTGTAGGCGCAGTTCGGATGCGGGGTCTTGGCCGCCAGCATCCAGGTGTCCGCCCAGCCGGTCGCGCCTTCGCTCGGGATCACCGCGCCGATCGGGAACTTGTTGCCCTTCAGCGCGCTGACCTGATACGGCCACGAAGCGCCCACGGTCACGTCGCCGTTAGCGAACGCCGAGATCTGGTCCGAGGCCAGTCCCCAGTACTGCTTAACCAGCGGATGCTGGTTCACCAGCAGCTTTACCGCCGCCTGGAATTGCGGCTGGGTCAGCTCATAAGGATCAGTGATCCCGAGGCCAGGGCTATGCGTCTTCAGGTACAGCGCGGCATCGGCGATCTGGATCGGGTTGTCAGGGATCGAGATCTGACCCTTGTACTTCGAGCTGTAGATCACGCTCCAGGACGTCGGCGCGGTCTTGAACGCCTTCTTGCTGTACATGAGCACGTTCGGGCCCCACTGCAGGGACACGCCGTAATGCACCCCGTTCACCGTGTTGAACGGCGGGGACTGGAACGCGGAGAAGAAGTCCTTCCACGAAGGAATCAGGCTGATGTTCACCGGCCGGGCGTCGCCGCCATAGATGATCCGCAGGTCAGCGTCGCCGGAAGAGGAGACCATGTCATACAGGCCGCCGCCGCCGTTCTTCATCAGCGTGACCATCTGATCCGAACTGCCCGCGTAAGTGGCGTGCACGATGCAGCCGGTCTGCTTCTCGAACGGCTTGACCCACTCGGGCTGCAAGTAGCCCTCCCACGCGATCAGGTTCAGGCGGCCCTCCCCCTTGCCGACGCTCTTGGCCACCGGCAGCCCTGCCGTCGGCACCGTCAGGCCCGAGGTACCGCCATTTCCGCCGCCCCCGCCGCCCCCGCCACTGCTGCCAGAGGAACCGCCGCCGCACGCAGCCACGATCGCCGTGATTCCGATCAGCGCGACGCCGCTCATCAGCCGCGCGCTCACCCGCTTGCTTTTCTTCCCATGACTGAACATCTCGTGGCCTACCCTTTCCGCGCTGGCTCTCCAGCGGTTCTGGCTAGCGATGCGCGTCCTGCACTTGCGGGATGACAATGGTCTGGTCGGGCAGCCAGGCGATCCTGGCCTTCGAACCGGCGCGGTCGCGGGTGGCGCCAGGCTCGGGCGACTGCTCGTTCTGCCGGGCGACGACGAGTTCACCGCCCGCGTCGAGGCTGACGACATACCTGGTGAACACCCCGACGTAGACCACGTCCTTGATCACGCCGGTCTCGGTGCGCGCACCGGCCGGCGCCGCCTCGTCCTCGGCGAGCAACCGGATCTTCTCCGGCCTGATCGTCAGGTGCTTTCCTTCGCGCTCGATCAGGTTGGAGGTCCCGATGAAGCCGGCGACGAAGTCCGTGCTCGGCCGCTCGTAGACCTCAAGCGGCGTGCCGACCTGCTCGATCCGGCCAGAGTTGAGCACCGCGATGCGGTCGCTCATCGACAGGGCCTCTTCCTGGTCGTGCGTCACGTAAACGAACGTGATGCCGACCTCGCGCTGCATGTGCTGCAACTCGATCTGCATCTCCTGGCGCAGCTTCAGGTCGAGCGCGCCCAGCGGCTCGTCGAGCAGCAGCACCTGCGGCTCGTTGACGATCGCGCGGGCGAGTGCGACCCGCTGGCGCTGCCCGCCGGAGAGCTGAGCCGGCTTGCGCTCGCCGAGCCCGGTCAGCCGGACCATGTCAAGCGCCCGCTCGGCCCGCGCCAGCCGCTGCGCCCTAGCGACCCGGCGGACCTTGAGCCCGTACTGAATGTTCTGCGACACGGTCATGTGCGGGAACAGCGCGTAGTCCTGGAATACGGTGTTGATGTCCCGCGCGTACGGCGGAACGCCGCTGATCTCCTTGCCCGCCAGGTCGATCTGGCCGCCGTCCGGACGCTCGAATCCGGCGATCAGCCGCAGCAGCGTGGTCTTGCCTGAGCCGGACGGCCCGAGCAGGGTGAAGAACTCGCCTTGCGCGATCTCCAGGTCGACTCCGGCGAGGGCGAGGACGCTGCCGTAGGACTTGCGCAAAGACTGCACGCGAACGGCCGGCTGCTCAGAAGCCTCCCCCGAACTAATGGTCATTCGGCGCATTGTGCCACGTCAGGCACCATCTAGCAATGAATCATGTGAGATGCTGGTGAACATGCCTGAGCAGATTCCGACCGGCGATATCCACCACCTGCGGCTGACGGTGACTGACGTGGCCCGCAGCCGCGAGTTTTACACCAGCCTGCTCGGATTCCAGGTCGCGGTCGAGTCGCCGCCACCGGACGACCCGACTGCGGCCGAGGTGTTCAAGATCCTGTTCGGCGGCTGCGTGATGATCCGCGGCAACCTGCTGATGGGCCTGCGGCCGATGGCGCCGACCGACGACCGGTTCGGGCCGAACCGGGTCGGCCTCGATCACGTCAGCTTCGGGGTCCCGAGCCACGCCGACCTGGAGCGAGCCGCTGCGCTCTTCGACGATCACGGTGTGACGCACGGCGAGATCACGGCCCTGCCGTCGTTCGGGATCGAGGTGCTCTCGTTCGAAGACCCCGACGGCATCCAGCTCGAGCTCACCGGGCCGATCGGCTAGCTCACCGACCTGAACTGGCCGGCAGAATCCAGCTCTCCGGAGACCCGTACCGCATCGAGCAGGTTGACTAGCTGAGCTGGCCCGGCCAGCAGTTGCGCGGCGTGCACGGTGCCGTCGGCGTTCACCGCAAGCACGAACGGGGTGCCAGGCAGCTGCAAGTTAACGGTGATCTGGCTGGTCGGGTCGACCAGCACGGTGAGCGGGTTGCCAAGGCCTAGCACCTGCGGTCCCTCAGGATCGGTGAGCACTACCATGCCGTCCAGCTTGGCCAGGGTCTGCGGATCGTCCCGCAACTGCCCGGCGATCGACTGGCACGGTGAACAGTGTGAGGTGAGCACCGCGAGCACGAACGGCCCCGGCAGCTCGGCCAGCGTCAGGTCACTGCCGTCGGTCCGCCGCACTGCCATCGGCGGGAGCCTGCTACCCGCGGGCGGCCCCATCGGCAGGTCGCGGGTGCTGAACGAACCATCACCCTGTAGCGACTCAAGCGCGGCCGCCGACCGGCGCAGTACGCCGACCACGACGACGGTCAGCGCGATGACTACCACCCACAAGCAGATCATCACCGCGATCCAGGGCGCGGTCACGGAATCACCTCTTCGCTGTGCGTTGGATGACTGTGCGTTAGATGACTATGCGTCGGATGACTATGAGCAAGGCCGGACATGACGCGATGCACGCCGAACGCCTCGCTGAGCAGCAGTCCGAGAGCCGCGACGGCGCCAGCCGCCAGCAGGACGCCGAGCGCCGCGCCGCCAGACAGCGCTGGAGTGCCGCCGATCCCCCACCCAGCCGCCACCGTGAGCGGCTGAACCGCCCACACCGAGACGAGCGTGGCCGCGATGGCCAAGACGGCGTTGACGATGACGTGCCGCCAGGTGATGTCGGAAGAGGTCTTACCTGAGCAACCGCAGTCGAAGGTGCGGCCGCGCAGCAGGTTCACCGAGATCGCGAACACGAAGACCGCCAGCATGACGACCAGCAGAGCGGCAGCCGGCCCGGTCAGAACGCCGAAGATCAGCAGTAGGGCACAGGCCAGTTCGGCGACCGGCAATCCGATCGTGAACGCGCCGAGTAGTCGCTGCGGCACCAACTCGTAATTGCGAACGGCCAGCCTGAAATCGGCGAGGTCGACCATTTTGACCGCACCAGAGTGCCCGAAGATAACTGCGAGGGCATACCTGCACAGCAACGCGAACACGATCATGGCGCGGTCGCAATGACTGGATCAGTCACCGGGCCAGCTAGTGACAGCAGTTCGAGAACTGCTGCGGCGGGTGATCGATGCAGATCGTCCCCGAGCCGCAGGTTCCCCGGCAGAAGAAGCAGTACGCGACGCCCGACGGCTTGCACGGACCGTTGGGACAGCAACCGCTGCACGGGTAGCACTCGGACTCACCGGTGCAGATCTTGGGGTTGGCCTGCCCTTTTTCGACGAAGGTCAGGTGCGCGTTCTGCCTGAGCACCCGAGCCTTCTTGGTGCTGGCCATGGCTGTCGGCGCGGCCAGCACATCGGCCACGCTCGCCACCGCCAGCGCTCCCACGCTGCCCAGGCCCGCCCGGCGAAGGAAACTTCTCCGGCCGAGGCCAGGCTCGACGTGATCAGAAGAGATCTTGGAATGATTAGGTTTCATGATCCCGCCTCCGCGTCTTTGCATGACTCATCGATAGAACACCCGTGGTTGAATAAATGTCAACCTTCAAACAACTAAACAGCTATTTAGGCAGAAAGCTTTTCGGTGGCATATATGTCGTTGGCTGGCTAATCCGACCTCACGGACACTCTGTAGGATCGCTCTCATGGCACTCGTAATCGGGCTGGTTGTCGCCCTCGTCCTGCTATCCGTCGGAGCCATCACCCTCTGGATCAGGCTGGCAGGCGCTAACACCCGCCGAATCGAGCCGCCGGCGGGCGAGCTCAAGGATCTGTTCTGGGGCGACGTCATGTGCCGCCACGTGATCACGAGCGGTTCCATGGCCAGGCTGGAGATCTTCGACTGGGGTATCCGCCTCCGCGGGATCGTCATCAGCCGTTGGATCGTGCCGACCTGGGAAGCCCGCTACGACGAACTCGCGACCGCCGGCCTCGCGACGCTGCCGCACAGCCGGGTCGCGGTCTGGCTGCGACTCAAGGACGAACAGCCGGGCGTGCTGGTCGAAGGGGGACGACCCGCGGTCACCCCCGCGATCGGTTTCCTGAGCGACCGGTACACCCAGGTCCTGCCAGTGCTCGAAAAGCACGGCGTGCAGGTCGACCGCGCTGTTACCAAGGTCCGCAAGGTCGAGGAGCTGTACAAGTAGGCTGGCCTGGCCCCGGGGAGGAAGCGCTATGGCCGCACATGACTATGACCTGGTGATCGTCGGCGCCGGCAGCGGCAACATGCTGGTCTCCGAAGAATTCAGCGGCTGGCGCATCGCCATCATCGAAGGCGACCGGTTCGGCGGCACCTGCCTGAACCGCGGCTGCATTCCGTCCAAGATGTTCGTCTACACCGCCGACGTGGCGAGCACCGTGCGGCACGCCGGCCGGTACGGGATCAAGGCGAAGTTCGGCGGGGCCGATTGGCCGGCCATCCGCGACCGCGTGTTCGGCCGTATCGACCCGCTGCACGACGGAGCGGTCAAGTACCGGCGCGAGAACGGCGTCGACGTCTACACCAGCCCGGGCTCATTTACCGGTCCTGGCGTGCTGCGGGTCGGTGATGACGAGATCCGCTCAACCAGGTTCGTCCTGGCCACCGGGTCCCGCCCGGCCATACCAGACCTGCCTGGGCTGTCCGAGGTGCCTTATTACACCTCGGACAACGTGATGCGGCTGAAGTCGCTGCCCAAGTCGATGATCGTGCTTGGCTGCGGGTACATCGGCGCCGAGATGAGCCACATCTTCGGCTCGCTCGGCACGAAGATCACCGTCGTCAACCGCAACCAGCAACTCCTGGCCCTGCACGACTTCGACATAGCCCGTCGATTCACCGAGGTCTATCAGAGCCGGTTCGACGTGCGGCTGGGCGCGGCCGTGCAGCGGATCTCGGCGACCAGGCACGGGGTGCGGGTTGAGCTGAGCACGCCGGCGGGCACCCAAACCGTCGATGCCGAGGTCCTGCTGATGGCGACCGGCAGGGTGCCCAATAGCGATCGCCTCAACGTCGCTGCCGCCGGGATCGCCGTCGACGAGCACGGGCACGTCAAGACCGATCTGTCCTACGCGACGAACGTTCCCGGCGTCTGGGCGTTCGGCGACCTGGCCAACCATTTCCAGCTCAAGCACATGGCCAATGCCGAAGCCAGGCTGGTCCGCTACAACTTGCTGCATCCGAGTGAACCCAAGAAGACCCCGTTCAAGGTAGTCCCTTCTGCGGTCTTCGCCGACCCGCAGATCGCCTCGGTCGGCCTGACCGAGCAAGCGCTGAAGGCCAGCGGGCAGCCCTATATCTCCGCGATCCGGCCGTATTGCGACACCGCCTACGGCTGGGCGCTCGAGGACAACACCAGCTTCGCCAAGCTGCTGGCCGACCCGGCCACCAGGCAACTGCTGGGCGCCCACATCATCGGCCCGCAAGCGTCCACGCTGATCCAGCCGCTGATCCAGGCCATGTGCCTGGGCAACACCGTCGACCAGGTCGCCGAAGTCCTGTACATCCACCCGGCGCTCACCGAGGTAGTCGAGCAGGCCCTGCTGGAACTCCCCCGCCCGGCCTGAGCCGAAATCGCCTCCGGCTGCTCAACCCTGGCGCCCCCTTGCGGGGTTTACATCCTCGACAGGGTTGATCGGACTTGGAGGTGGCCGCAGTGGAATGGGTGCGCGAAGCATCCGGAACGCAATTCGAGGCATTCGTAGCAGCCTCAACCGGGCCGTTGTTCAGGACCGGGTATCTGATGACCGGCGATGCGGCCGACGCCGAAGACCTGGTTCAGGAGACGTTTCTGCGGGTCGCGCGGCGCTGGCGGCGGGTCGGGGCGATGGAATATCCGATCGCCTATGCCCGGCGCGTCCTGGTCAGCCTGGTCATCGATAGCGCCCGTCGGCGGGCCAGGCACCAGTCCGAGCTGGCCAGCCGGACGGCCGTCGTCGAGCCGGCCGATGAGAACTCGATCCGTGCCCTTCGCGGCGTCGAGGATCTCGCCGAACTGCAGTGGGCGCTCGGCCTGCTATCCGTCAGGACCCGGGCCGTGCTGGTGCTGAGGTACTGGGCCGACCTTCCGGTGGCCGAGGTCGCCGACCTGCTCGGCTGCTCGGAGGGCGCTGCCGCTGGCGGCGCCGTCGGTCTCGCGGCGGCGGCAACCGTGTTCGCGCTGCTGCCATCGACCAGCCAGCCGACCTCGCCCAAGGCGACCGTCACCCTGGACGCCTTCACCTTCAAACTGCCCGTCGGATACGTCGCCAAGCCAAGCCCGGCGTGCAACCTCCTTTACGTCATGCCGGTTCCCGGGCAGCCAGGCTCAGGCCGCCGCCGCGATCTCAGCCCAGGCGCCGAGAAGCAATACGTGACCGCAGCCGCCGCCAACGGCGGCTGCATCACCCTGAAGATGAGCACCGCCTACACCACGAAGCCCGGCAACCCGGATCCGAACAAGCCGCCTCGGTCCAGGCCGGTGCGGGTCGGCGATCACCATGGCTTCGCGACCGGCTACCACATCTTCTACTCCCATCCGATCGGCCAGCCCGCCACCCGGATACAGGTAGACATCCTGGTCGTCCAGGTCAAAGCCGCGCATGGCCGGCGGCGCGACGTCTTCTTGTACACGACCAGGCTGCCGCTGCGGACCGTCATCAAGATCGCGGTGAGTGGGCTCGGCTAGGCCGCCGTTCCCAACCGGATGCGAAAAGATGGTGCCGTGATCTCTGGCACCACCCCGCAGCTCATGCGGGCGCTTAACCAGCGCACGGTCTACGAGAGCGTGCAGCGCCTGGATGTTGGACGCCGCTGGATCAGGTCCGGCATAGCCGACCTGAGCGGCCAGTTGCGACTGCAGATCGTCGGTGCGCCGCTCGGCGACGACGCCGTTCTGCTCGGTGCGGTAGCGGCAGCGCTCGGCACTGCCCGTCAGCGAGTATTCGCCGCCCGGATGAGCACTAAGTTGGCTAACACCGCCCGCACTGTCAGCGACCCACGTGATAGCTGAGTTCGCCGGCTGCGGCTAGGGCTTCGGTCAGCTTGACCGGTACTCCGGTGCCACCGTGTCCCTGGGTGGACAGCGAGCCGCAGGCGGCCGCCAGGGCGACCGACTCGCGCAGGCTATAGCCCTGCAGCGTGCCGGCCAGGAAGCCCGCGTTGAAGTTGTCGCCGGCTCCGGTCGAGTCGACGGGAACCTGGGCGAGTGCGCTGACCTGCTCGATCCGCTCACCCCGGCAGGCCAGGGCGCCGTCCGCGCCGAGCTTGATCGCGACCGTGCCGCCGCTGCGTGAAGCCAGCTGGCGGGCAGCGGCGACTGGCTCGTCCTGGCCGCTGATGAGTTTCGCCTCCCCGAGATTCGGCAGGAATACGTCGGTGACCGGCAGCGTCTTGGCCAGGTTGCCCTGCCACTGTTCCGACGGATCCCAGTTCGGGTCGATCGAGGTCGTTGCTCCGGCCGCGCGGGCCCGGCCGAATAGCTCGGGAAGTCCGTCCCACAGGCCGGGCAGCAGGAAATAGCCGCCGACGTGCACGTGCCGGCAAACCCGCAG
>DASYAT010000169.1:0-55083 GCA_036501205.1 Streptosporangiaceae bacterium
CCGCGGTGGCCAGCGGATTACCGGACAGCGTGCCGGCCTGGTACACCGGGCCGGTCGGGGCCAGCCGGTCCATGATCTCGGCCCGGCCGCCGAACGCCGCGGCCGGCAACCCGCCGCCCATGACCTTGCCGAAGGTCATCAGGTCGCCGGGCACGCTCTCCCGGCCGTACCAGCCAGAGCGGGTTACCCGGAAACCGGTCAGTACCTCGTCCATGATCAGCAGCGAGCCGTACTCGCCGCACAGGGCCGCGAGCAGCTCGTTGAAGCCGGACGACGGCGGCACCACGCCCATGTTGGCCGGGCACGCCTCGGTGATCACGCACGCGATGCCAGAGCCGTGTTCGGCGAACGCCTGCCGCACGGCTTCTGGGTCGTTGTAGGGCAGCACGATCGTGTCGGCCGTGACCGCGCCGGTCACGCCGGGTGAGTCGGGCAGGCCGAAGGTGGCCACGCCCGAGCCCGCCGCGGCCAGGAGCGCGTCGACGTGCCCGTGATAGCAGCCGGCGAACTTCACCACCACGCGCCTGCCGGTGTAGGCCCGGGCGAGCCGGAGCGCCGACATGGTGGCCTCGGTCCCCGAACTCACCAGCCTGATCTTGTCCACCGGCGTCCTGGCGACGATCTCCTCGGCCAATTCGACCTCGCCTGGCGTCACTGTGCCGAACGAGGTACCGAGGCCCACCGCCCGGTGCAGCGCCTCGGTGACGGCCGGATGGGCGTGCCCGAGAATCATCGGTCCCCAGGAGCAGACCAGGTCCACGTATTGCTTGCCGTCTACGTCGGTCAGGTACGGCCCGGCGCCAGAGGCCATGAACACCGGGTCGCCGCCGACCGCGCCGAACGCGCGCACCGGCGAGTTCACCCCGCCCGGCGCGACCGCCTTTGCCCGGCTGAATAGATCGAGTTCCGTCGGCCCCTCGGCAGTCATCAGGCGGTCTCCTCGCACGCGTCGGCTAGAACTTCGAGCAGCCGCAACGCATCCGGCAGTGGCTGCTCATCCGGCTCGGTCAGCCACCTGGCCGCCATCCCGTTGCTGAGCCGCGATGGCGGTGCGACCACATAGCTGTCCCGGCAGTGCCAGCGCAACCCGGTCACCTCAGGCAGCAGCTCAGGCTCGCAGTCTAGGCGGCAGGACCACCACTCATCCTCATCGCCGTCCGCGGCCCTGGTGGCGACGAAGAACAGAATGCGCTCCTGCGCGCTGACCGCCACCGGACCCGACCTTGTGCCCGTCCGCTCCAGTTGCCTGACCGCCACCTGCCCGGCCGCGGCCGGAATGTCGAGCACGTCGAACGACCTCCCGGTCACCAGCAAGATGCCGGCCTGCGGGTGCTCGTTCCACCATTTCCCGACCACCACAGGATCGGCCGTCGCCTGCTGCTTCCAGGCCGGTGACAGCGGATGCGCGCCCGGTGCCGGGCAGCCGACCCGGTCACAAGAGCAGGCTCGGCTGGCACTGGCTCCTTGCGGGGGGTTTCTCGGGGGCGTCCTCCCTGGCCAGGACCGAGGCTCACGTTGCTGCGGGACCCGGTCGCGGCTCTGCCACTGACGCGGCTGGCCTTCGCGCGGCTGCGCGCCCGGGCAGACCGGCCAGCCCAGGGCCGCGTACCCGCTCGCGGCCAGCGCCAGCCGTTCGCTGTCCCTGCGCCGCCTGCCTCGCATTACCGCCTCGACCATAGGGCGAACCTACCGCGCAAGTTAATCGAGTCCGCTTAGGTCTGGTCACAGTTCGGCCCGCATAGATCACACCGCATAAATCACGGCGCATAATCGGGCCGATCACCGGACCCGCGCATCAGACCGGCGAACGGTGCGGCATTCTTATTGCGTGCAGCACAATCAGGGGCAAGTCGCAGGCATCGAGCCACTGGCCGATGCGCGCACGGCGGCTCCGCCAACCGAGCACCGGATGCGACGCCTGGGTTGGCCAACTCCAGCAGCGCGGCCTGCGGACGGCAGTCCGCGGACCACACTGCCCGGTCCTGACAGCATCTGGTGGCTAGTCGCGGTGGCGGCCGCCTTCACCGGCGTCCAGCTGATCTTCGTCCGGCTGCACGGACTGAGCTGGGACGAGGTTGTTTACGTCAGCCAGGTCAGCCGGCACGCGCCCGCCGCGCCTTTCGACCCGGCCCGCTCCCGAGGCATACCGCTCCTTGTTTCCCCTATCGCATTGATCTCCTCGTCCGTCACGGTGCTCAGGGTCTATCTGGCGCTGGCCTCGGGCGGAGCGCTGTTCGGCGCGCTGCTCGCCTGGCGGCGACTGCGGCCGACCTCGCTGCTCGCCCTCGCCGGAGTGGCCTTCGGCAGCCTCTGGGTGGCCCAGTACTACGGCCCGCAGGCGATGCCCGACGAATGGCTGGCCTTCGCCGCCCTCGCCGCGACCGGCCTCTTCCTGCGCACCGTCGGCGTCGGTGAGCCGGAAGAAACCAGCGGCTGGACCCGGGCGAAGCTAGTCCGGCTGGCTGGCCTGGCCGCGCTGATCGCGGCCGCCGCCTTGATCCGTCCTGGCGACGCCGTCTTCCTCGTGATCGTGCTGCTTGCCGCCGCGCTGGCAGTACGGTCGTGGCGCCGCTGGCCGGTGATCGCGGCGATCGTCATCGGCATGGCCGTCGGCTCGGCGGAGTGGATCGCCGAGGCCATCGCGCGGTTTGGCGGTCCGCTGGCGCGGCTGCACCTAGCCAGTGCCGAGCAGGGCGGCTTCGGGTTGCGGCTGGGCATCTGGGCCGAGTTGCGGGCAGTCAACGGACCGACCTTGTGCCGGCCGTGCACGATCGCCTGGCGGTACCCGGTCCTCAGCGCGTGGTGGCTGGCGCTGCCGGTCCTGGTCGTGGCCGGAATCCTGGTCGCTCGGCGGGCCGGAAGCCAAGCCAGCGCCCTGCTTGCCGCCTTCTGCGCCCTCGGCCTGGCCGCGCAGTACCTGTTCGGCATCTGGTACGCGGCCCCCAGGTTCCTGCTGCCGGCCTACGCGCTCGCCGCGATCCCGGTCGCCGACCTGATCGCCTGGCTCATCGCCAGGACCCGCCCGGCCGAACGCCCGGCGATGCGCGTGCTGATCGGCTTCGTCCTGCTACTGCAACTCGTCACCCAGCACGCCGTGCTGATGCGGCAGGTCAACGACACCGTGGCCCTGCACACCGACTACGCGACGGTAGCCGCCGACTTGCGCCAGCTCGGAGTGAAAACCCCGTGCCTGATCAACGGCGCCCAGGAAATCCCGGTCGCCTTCTACGCCGGCTGCGCCTCAGCACCCGACCCGTCGAGCAAGGAGCCGGCTAGCCCAGGACACTTTGCGTTGCTCGAATGGCAGAGCTCCAAGCCGCCCGCCTACGCCAGGAACTGGACCCAGCACCGCCTGGCTGGCACCGGCGTCCTGAAGCTAATCGCCTACCTGCCACCGGGCCAGTGAGCTAACGCAGCCGCGCTGCCATTTCCGTCGCCCAATAAGTCAAGATGATCCCGGCGCCGGCCCGCTTGATCGCGGTCAGCGTCTCGGCGATCACTCGTTCCCGGTCCAGCCAGCCGTTCGCCGCGGCCGCCTCAACCATCGAGTACTCACCACTGACCTGGTAGGCGGCAACCGGGATCGACACCGACCTGGCCACCAGGCTGATGATGTCCAGGTATGCCAGCGCCGGCTTGACCATCACCATGTCGGCGCCCTCGTCGACGTCGAGTTGCACCTCGCGCAGCGCCTCCGCCTGACTGCCCAGATCCTGCTGGTAGGCGGCCCGGTCCCCGAACTGCGGCGCGCACTCGGCCGCATCCCTGAACGGCCCGTAGAACCCCGACGCGTACTTGACCGCGTACGCGCAGATGGCGACGTCGGTGAAGCCCTCGCTGTCCAGGGCGGTCCTGATCGCGGCGACCTGGCCGTCCATCATGCCGCTCGGCGCCACCACGTGCGCACCCGCCCGCGCCTGGGCGATCGCGATTGACGCGTACCGCTCGAGCGTCGCGTCGTTAGCGACCTCGCCGTCCGGGGTCAGGATCCCGCAGTGCCCGTGATCGGTGTACTCATCGAGGCAAAGGTCGGCCATCAGCACCGTGCCGGTACCGAGATCGGCGGCCAGATCGGAGAGCGCGAGCTGGACGATCCCGTCCGGATCATCGGCGGCCGATCCGATCCGGTCCTTGTTCGCCGGGATGCCGAACAAGATGAGCCCGCCGACACCAGCCTCGACCGCCTGCGCGGCGGCCTTGCGCAGGCTGTCCCGAGTGTGCTGGACGACGCCGGGCATCGACGCAACGTCCAAAGGCTCCGCAATGCTTTCTTTCACAAAAAAAGGCTGAACAAGATCAGCCGGACGAACATCAACCTCGCTTACCAGCCGTCGCATAGCGGCGGTCGTGCGCAGTCGGCGCGGACGGGCGATCGGAAACTCGGCGGCCATACAGAGATCACCTGACCCGGCGTCGTGCTCCTCGGCGGCGCTCGCTTGGCCGCCGAACTGGCTCCCCCGCCTTGACCGCGGCATCGCGGATCGCCGTCCCGTGCCCGGCCAGCGCCTCTGCCAGCGCGTGCGCCGATGCCCTGGGGGCGATCACGTCGACTCGCAACCCGAATTCGGCCGCCGTCTTGGCCGTCTCTGGCCCGATGACCGCGATCACTGTGACCGAATGCGGCTTCCCGGCGATGCCGATCAGGTTCCTGACCGTAGAAGATGAGGTGAACAGCACGGCGTCGAAGCCGCCGCCCTTGATCGCCTCTCGGATGGGCGCAGGAGGCGGCGCGGCCCGTACCGTCCGGTACGCGGTCACGTCCTCGGCCTCCCAGCCAAGCTCGGTCAGCCGCGCCACCAGCCCCTCGGTGGCGATGTCGGCTCGCGGCAGCAGCACCCGGTTGATCGGGTCGAGTACGTCGTCGTAGGCCGGCCAGCAATTCGCCAGGCCTTCAGCCGACTGCTGGTCAGGCGGCGGCATCAGATCGGGGGCGATTCCGAAGGCGCGCAACGAGACGGCGGTCTGCTCGCCGACCGCGGCCACCTTGACGCCGGCGAACGCCCGCGCGTCCAAGCCGTACTCCTCGAACTTCTCCTTAACCGCCTTCACCGCGTTCGCCGAGGTGAACGCGACCCACTGGAAACGGCCGGTCACCAGGCCGCGTACGGCCCGCTCCATCTGCTGCGGCGTGCGCGGCGGCTCGACCGCGATCGTCGGCACCTGCTCGGGCACCGCTCCATAGGACCTGAGCTGATCGCAGACCCCGGCCGCCTGCTCCTTGGTCCTGGGCACCAGCACCCGCCAGCCGAACAGCGGCCTGGTCTCGAACCAGGACAGCGCCTGCTGCAGCCGGACGCCCTCGCCGACCACGGCGATGGCCCGGCCGTGCGCGGTGAGCAGGCTCATCCCGGCCGCCTTCAGGTCGGCGGTGATCGTGCTGAGCGTGCTGACCACGGTCTGCTGATCGGTGGTCGTGCCGTTCCAGGTGATCGCGAACGGAGTCGAGTCCGCCCAGCCGCCGGCGATCAGCATCTTGGCGATGTCGCCGATGCCAGTCTCGGCGCCCAGGATCACCAGGCTGCCCGGCGCTGCCGACATCCGGCTGACCTCGGAGGCATGAATGATCCTGACCTCGCCGGTGCCGTCCTGGGTAAGCGGAATGCCAGCGTAGGCCGGTACCGCAGTCGCCGCCGTAAGCCCGGGCACGATCTCGAACGGGATCTTGGCCTTGGCGCAGCTCTCGGCCTCGGAGGCGGCGCTGCAGAACAGGAAAGGGTCACCGCTGAACAGGCGCAACACGACCTGCCCGGCCTTGGCCGCCTTGATTAGCTGACGCGAGTCCGGCTCAAGCGTCGAGGAGTCGAGGATCTCCGCGTCGGGCTTCAGCAGGTGCGTGATCCGCTCGCTCACCCAGGACGCGGCGACAACGACGTCGGCCTGAGCCAGCAGCGCGGCGGCCCTGAGCGTGAGCAGGCCCTCGTCACCGGGACCGACGCCGACCAGGGCAACCATGCCGGTACGGCCCTCATCGGTGGTCGCATTGGCGGTAGTGGCACTGCCGTCGGCGCTGTTCGTTCCAGCCTGGTCGGGCATGGGGTTCACTTCGCATCGTCCCCGTTGCTGAGGTGTCCAGCGGACACATTGGTAAAACTGTTCGCACCGCGGGCAAGCAGGTCCGCTGCCACCTCACGGCCAAGACGCTCGGCCTGTGCCGCCGGACCGGCAATGCTCGCTCGTAGTGCCGCTCCCCCGTTGACCGCCACGACAATCGCGTCTAGCCGCAATTCATTGGTCCCGGCAGCATACGCGCCGACCGGCGCCGTGCAGCCGGCACCGAGCGTGGCGAGCACATTACGTTCGGCGGTGGTCGCCGCCCGGCTCGCATCGTCGTTGACGCAGCTCAGCAAGTCAATAAGGTCGGGCCGGCTGACGAGGCATTCGGCCGCCAGGGCACCCTGGCCAGGCGCTGGGATCATCTCTTCAGCTTCGAACACCTGACTCACCAGATCAAGGCGCCCGATCCTGGCCAGCCCGGCATAGGCGAGCACGACCGCGTCGACCTCACCTGAGTCGATCTTGCCGATCCTGGTGCCGGCGTTGCCACGGATGGGCACCGGCTGCAGATCTTGCCGAAGCAGCATTAGCTGTGCCGCGCGGCGCATGGACCCCGTCCCGATCTTGGCGCCCGATGGCAGATCGGCCAGCTTCGCGCCGCCCCTGGCGATTAGCGCGTCCCTCGGGTCGTCCCTGACCGCGACGGCGGCGAGCTCAATCCCGGCGGCCGGCAGCGTCGGCAGGTCCTTGAGCGAGTGCACGGCGAAGTCGACCCGGCCGGCGATCATGGCCTCGCGCAGCGTGCTGACGAAGACGCCGGTGCCGCCGATCTGGGTGAGCTGGGCTTTGCTCACGTCGCCGCTGGTGGAGATCCCGACGATCTCGACGGCCCGTCCGGTTCGCGCCGTCAGGAGGTCGGCGATCCCGGTGGACTGCGTGATCGCCATCGGGCTGCGCCTAGTGCCTAGTCGTAGCGGTACCTCGTTCACGCTTCACCTTCACCCATGGGCCACGCCAGCATGTCTTCATCCGGCCGGCCGACCGCCTGGACCGCCTCTGGATCGAGCTCGAACAGCACTCGGAGCGCGGTCTCGTAGGAGTCCGCTCCTGGCGTTCCCGCAAGTTCCTTCACCCTGACGGTTGGTCCATGCAGCAGCTTGTCGGCGATCCTGCCCATCGACTGAGCGATTTCCTGGCGAGTCTTCTGATCCAGGTCACCTAGCCGCCTATCTAGCCTAGCTAGCTCAGCCTCGACCACGCCTGCTGCTTTCGCACGCAAGGCGACAACTGTTGGCGCGACGCTGGCCGCCCGGTCGGCCTGGCGGAACGATCTGAGCTCGGCCGCGACGATCCGGCGCACCGCGACGATGTCCGCGTCGCTGGCCAGCGCGACCCCTCCGTCTTCCTCGCCAGCGGCCGCGATCACGGCCATGTCGACGACGCGCACCCCTGGCAATTCGGCCACGGCCGGCTCGACGTCCCTGGGCAGCGCGAGGTCAAGCAGAACCAGCGGCCGGCCGGCGGGCCGTCCGTCCAGCGCCTGCGCGATAGCCGGTGCCGTGATGACGTGACCGGCCGCCCCGGTGCAGGTGATCACCAGGTCACTGGCCGCGATGCCGTCCCGCAGTTCATCCAGGCCGATCACCTCGGCTCCGTACTTCTCGGCCAGTCGCTCCGCATGGCTGCGAGTGCGGTTGGCGACCAGTACCCGGCCCGCGCCGAGCCTGGTCGCGGTCGCGACGGCGAGCGAGCTCATCGCCCCCGCTCCCACAATCAGCAGGGAGAAAGCATCGAAGGCGGGCTCTGCTTGTAGGGGCTGCACTGCTGACGGCTCTGCTAGCAGGGGCTGCGCTGCTGACGACTCTGCCACTAGCTGGCCGGCCGACTCCGGCGTCCAGTCGGTCCCGAACCTCGCGGCCGCGAGCGAGAGGCCGAGGCTGACCAGGTTCTGGCCGGCGGCGTCGATGCCGGTCTCGGCGTGCGCCCGTTTTCCGGCCTTGAGCGCGAGACGGGACAGGTCCGACATTTCGCGGCTCAGCGTGTCGTACTGCCGGGCTAGCCTGACCGCCTCGCGTACCTGGCCAAGGATCTGGCTCTCGCCGATGACCAGCGACTCCAGGCCGCAGGCCACCGCCAGCAGGTGCTGGGCGGCCCGGTCCTGATAGTGCACGTAGGCCGAGCCGGTCAGTTCTCCCTGGGTCAGCCCTGAGTGCAGGGACAGGAGGTCACAGATCGCGGCCAGGCCGCCGTGGAAGCTGAGCACGTCGGCGTAGATCTCGACCCGGTTGCAGGTGCTGAGAACCAGGGCGCCGTTGATCCCGGGCGAGGAGTACACGTCGTGCAGCAACTTGGTCTGGGCATCGCCTGGCACCACGGCCCGCTCAAGCGTCGTGACCGGCGCGCTCGTGTGGCTGAGCCCGACGACGAGCAGGGTCATGGGCGCACCGTCCCACCGCTGTTGTCCGCGCTGGCCCCCTCGCTGGCGAGCGAGCCGAGTTCGAGCGGCAGGCCGTTGATGATGGCGGCCGGGCCAAGCGACTTAACGCTTCCGTTCTCATGCTGCACCGGTGCCTTGACCGCCGATCGCCGCTGGGCGTGGAACGCCAGGATCTGCAACTCGATCGACAAGTCCACCTTGCGCACGTCGACGCCCTCGGGCACGGTGAGCACAACCGGCGCGAAGTTCAAGATGCTGGTCACTCCGGCCGCGACCAGTCGGTCGCAGATGCCCTGCGCGGCCACCGCGGGCACGGTGATCGCGCCGATCATCACGCCGTACCGCGCCACCACCCGCTCGATCTCGTCGGCACCGAACACCCGGTGCCCGGCGATCGCGGTACCGATCACCTGCGGATCAGAGTCGATCATCGCCGCGACCCGGAACCCCCTGGTCGCGAAGCCGCCGTAGTTCGCCAGGGCCCGGCCCAGATTTCCGGCTCCGATGATGATGACCGGCCAGTCCTGAGTAAGGCCCAGCTCTCTGGAGACCTGATAGATCAGGTAGTCGACGTCATAGCCGACACCGCGGGTGCCGTAGGAGCCGAGATGGGACAGATCCTTGCGCAGCTTCGCCGAATTCACCCCGGCGGCGGCCGCTAGTTCCTCGCTGGAGACCGATACGGTATCCCGGTCAGCGAGAGCGTACAGCGCACGCAGGTACAGCGGCAGGCGAGCAATGGTCGCCTCCGGTATGCCCTGAACGCTCTTGTCTGACCTCGTTCGGCGGGACATACGCCGGCAACTCCTGGGGATCGGCACGCGGCGGTCTAAGTGCGATCTGTTTCCCGCGTGTGGTTCACCCTTAACCGTACGCCCTTGTGAACGTTTGCACAAAGTCGTGTTAGGAGGGCGATCCTCAGCCGCCGAGGGCTTTGCGCAGCCTGGCCTCGTCTACTCGCCAGAAGTCGTGCTGGATGCCGTCTATGAATGTGACCGGGATCATATCGCCGTAGTCAGCTAGGTCTTGCGGGCTGGCGGTGACGTCGCGCTCGGTCCAGGGGACGCCGAGATCGGCCGCGACCTTCTCGATCACCTCTCTGGCCGAGTCGCACAGATGACAGCCCGGCCGGGACAGCAGCGTGATCACTGGCTGGGACGGCATCAGTACCTGGAATCCTCTCCGCCGATCTCCGCCCAGCCGCCCTGCTGCGGCCCCTCGTAGCGAGGATCAACCTGCTCCTGGTCGGCATAGCGCGGATCGGCATACCGCGGGTCCGCGTACCGAGGATCGACATGCTGCTCCGCGTACCGAGGATCGATCTGCTGCTGGTCGGCGTACCGAGGATCGATCTGCGACTGGTCGGCGTACCGAGGATCGACGTGCGGCTGGTCGGCATACCGCGGATCGGCGTACCGAGGGTCGCTGTACTGGCGGTCCGGGTGCTGGGGAGCCGGGTGCTGGGGAGCCGCGACCGGGGCCCGCTGGTAGTTGTGCGCCGGCACCACCGCGCCGGATGACGGCGACCTGGTGACCCCGGTCAGGTCGATGCCCGACTCACTCAGCAGGTCAGAAATCGCGGAGATCGACGGCAGCGGTGACACCTTCGCCTGCTGCAACCCAAGCTCGATCACGTTGGTGGCGAGCACGAACGGCCGCTGCTCGACCTCGTAGCCGATGACGTACTTACGGTTCAGATGCTCTTCGTGCGCGTCCCGGTCGCGGTAGACCTCGTACAGCATGCGCTGCAACGGGGCGGCCGGAACGGCGTGCACGATGTAGACCAGCGTGTCGGGTTCCTTGGACTGAACCTGAGCGACAACCCATTCGGTCAGCCGGTCAAAGTCGTCGGTCCGGCCCTCGATCAGGGTATAGATGGTGATCTGGCCGAATAGATCACCGCGCGGCTCGCCGCCGCGCTGATCGGCCACCTCGTCCCAACCCGGCTCCCGGCCGCCGTCGCCCTCGACCCGGGAGAACCCGTAGCCGGTGTCGTCGGCGTAGAACACCCCGCTGTCCTCGTCGTATCCGCCGCCCTGCCCGGCTACATTGTCAGCGTCGTACTGGGCGGCGTCGTCGTAGCCTGCCCGCGCGTCGATAGCTCCGGTGTGGATGAACTCGCCGGGCTCGCTGAACCGCACCGCTTCCTCGACCTGGCCGGTCGGCTCGGCCGCGAGGGCGGCTAGGCCCGGGTACATCACGTCGGAAGGCGGCTCGTCGTACCGGGGTGTGCTCCTAGTGCCGTCGTAAAGATCGCCATCGTCATATCCGGCCGCGTGGCTGCCCTGCCGGGAGTCATATTCATCGTGTACGTCACGGCCGGCCACTCCGTACTGGTCGTATCGGCCGTCGGCCGGGCGCTCGGATCGGTCGTACCCAGCCCGGTCGTCCCAGTCGCCGGAGCCCCGGTTGCGGTCATCCTGGCCGGACGGCGACCCGGCTGCGACCTGGCTCAGGTCCCGATTGCCGGCCAGCCTCGCCGCATACCAGACCAGGCCGGCGGCCACGGTGCAGCAAAGCGCGAACACGTCCTGCGCCGGTACCGGCAAGCTGATGCCGGCACCCTTATTCGCAAGCCAGATCAGCCCGGGCAGCACGACCGCCAGCGCCGCCAGCGCCGTGAACTGCACCGGCCTGGTCTCCGCTTTCGGCCGCCCGTCCCACCGGGACCGCAGCATCAGCACGGCCAGCGTGCTGACCGCAGTGATCGCCGTCAGCAGGGCGATGAGCCCGAGCATGGTCAGCGGAGCCAGTTGGTAGAACTTCGCCGGATCCGGCCAGTTAGAGCTGAACGTCACGTCCGGATTGATCGGGTCGGTCCCGAGGATCACCAGCGCGATCACCGAAATGGCCACGACCGCGAGCCGCATGGCGAACCTGGCGGCCAGGCTCTTGCCGGTGGTCTCGATCATGGCGATCACCAGGCTGAGCGGGGCGATGAGCTGGGTGCCGAGCTCCATCGCCCGGAAGAGCAGGCTGCCGTAGCCAGCCAGGAAGCCGAGCGTCGCGGCGGCGAGCCCGATCGCGAGGCCGAACAGCGCCAGCGACCACGCGGCGGAATAAATCCGCGGCTTGCTCGTTGACCGAGCAACGAGTACGCCGGTGCCCACTGCTGCGACAACGGCGCCAAGCGCGACCACAAGAAGTGCGATCATCCCTGCCTATCGTGCCGCTTGCCCAGTGCCGCGAACCCTCTTGCTTCGAAATCACTGATGCGAACTCGGCTGACCAGCTAAGTAGCGAGCCTTCGAGGATCGCTCCGGGTTACCTAGCGTACCCATTAGGCTCGACTTAGGTGACTCAGCTTTCACAGGCGATAGACACGGGCGGGAAACCCGGCGGGCAGCCGCGGGTGACAGCCGTATCTGGGGGAACAAAAATTCCAGCGACCACGATGGGGTCATGGGATGCGTGGCCGCGGGGGCGGCAGAGCTTGAGGAGTTGGCAAGGCCATGGAATTGGTCGATGAGGTAGCGGAGGCCGGAGGGTCAGCCGCCGGGGGTTCCGGGGGGCCGTCCCCCCAGGCCAGCACCGCCGGGGGTACCGGGGGGCCGTCCCCTCAGGCCAGCACCGCGGCCAAAGAACTGGCTGAGGCTGCGGAGCTAACCGAGGCAGGTCCGGTCGGACTCGCGGGCGCGGCATCAGCGGCAGCGGCCATCGTCGATCAGCCGGATATCACCCCCGATCTTGGCGCCGGCGCGTTCTTCGACGTGGATAACACCCTGATGCGCGGCGCTTCGATCTACTACTTCGCGAGAGGGCTAGCCGCGCGCAAAATGTTCGGCGCGCGCGACATGGCCAAGATGGTGGCCGGCCAACTGCTGTTCCGGGTCCGCGGAGCGGAGAACGCCGACCACATCGACGCGGCCAAGCAAGCCGCTCTGGCCTTCGTAGCCGGCCAGAAGGTGTCCAATATCACAGCGCTCGGCGAGGAAATCTACGACGACACGATGGCCCACCGAGTCTGGGAAGGATCGCGCGAGCTCACCCAGTCCCACCTGGAGGTCGGTCAGCGGGTCTGGCTCGTCACCGCCACCCCGGTCGAACTGGCCGAGATCCTGGCCCGTCGCCTGGGCCTGACCGGCGCACTAGGCACCGTCGCCGAAACCGAGAACGGCGTCTACACCGGCCGCCTGGTCGGCGGCCTCCTGCACGGCGCGGCTAAGGCAGCAGCCGTCCAGGCCCTGGCTGAGCGCGAAGGCCTGGACCTGTCCAGGTGCAGCGCCTACAGCGACTCGAGCAACGACTTGCCCATGCTCGAACTGGTCGGCTACCCGAATGCCGTCAACCCGGACACCCGGCTCAGGGCCATCGCCAGAGATCGAGACTGGCCAATCCACGACTTCAGGAAGGGCCGCAAGGCCACCATGACCGCCCTCCCCCTAGCCGCCGGCGCCGGCGTCCTAGTAGGCGGCCTAGCCGCCGGAATAGTAGTCCGCCGCCACCGAATGGCCAGCTAACCAGCCCACTGAGCTCTCCGCCACCAGCCACTTATCCCTCCTGGGAACGCCTTATCCCCGGTTAGCGCAAAATTTTGCCCGATTTGCGGTAGTTCTTCGGTACCCAACCAGGGATAAGACCAGCCAGCCAGGGATAAGTGCGCCCCCAGGTCGCCCGACGAGCGTCTGGAGTGGCTGTTGTGACTCGTGTGCCGACGGAGCGCGGGCCGGGCTGAGGACGACCCGCCGAATGAGGCCAAGCCACCCCGGCCAGAACCAGACCCCCGGAACGCGCTAGTCGCCGAAGGCGGGGCCGCGTTCGGCTAGGAGTTCATCGATCTTGCTGGCGATGGTGTCCTTGACCTTGTCGGCCAGCTCGGTGATCACGTCCTGGTCCTCCCATTGGTCCTCGGCAAAGCCATCGGTCGGCACCGGATCGCAGAATTCGATCAGCCACTTCGACGGCAGCGGGACCGCGCCGAGCGGGCCGAACCACGGGAACAACGGCGTGATCGGGAAGTACGGCAGCTTCAGCCGAGCGGCGAGTTCCTCCCAGTCGGCGACCATGGGATAGATCTCTTCGGCGCCGACGATCGCGCACGGGATGATCGGCGCCCGCGTCCGCAGCGCGGTTCGCGCGAAGCCGCCCCGGCCGAACCGTTGCAGCTGGTACCGCTCGCTGAACGGCTTGCCCGTCCCCTTGAATCCTTCTGGGAAGACGCCGACGAGCTCACCGGAGTTCAGCAGGCGCTCAGCCTCCGTCGGATGAGCGGGTACGTGCCCGCTGATCCTGGCCAGCCGGCCGAGCACCGGCACCGAGTACACCAGGTCGGCCCCGAGCAGCCGGAGATTACGCGCGGCCGGATGCTCATCGAGCACGCCAACCTGCAGCATGATCGCATCCAGCGGCAGCACGCCAGAGTGGTTGCCGACCACCAGGGCAGCACCATCTGACGGCACGTTCTCGATGCCGTTCATCTTGACCCTGAACCAGCTGCGGTAAAGCGCCCGCGCGACGGGCATCAGAACAGCTCGATTCAGCTCTGGATCGAACCCGGTCGCAGGGTCGAGCTGATAGTCGCCCTCAACCCGCCGCCGCAGGAAGTCCGCTACCCCGGCCAGCCGGTTGACCCATTCACCGGTGACCGGCGCGTCATCTGGATCGTTCATAGTCGGACTCATCACATCCGCCAAACCGGCCGGATCCGTCCGGACGAGCCAATCAGGCCCGCCGGACCCCCGGCCTACTTCTTGTTTCTGCGCTGAACGCGCGTCTTACGCAGCAGCTTGCGGTGCTTCTTCTTCGCCATCCGCTTGCGCCGCTTCTTGATTACAGAGCCCACGAAACCACCCTCGATCGATACCCACGCCTTGTGGCATGCCTAACATCGCTACCCCAAAGGCGCGGGCGCATGCCGACGCCACAGCGTACCCCGATACCGGCGTTGCGGGGACGCCGGCCGGCTATCAGCGGCGCAAATGCGAGGGTTCCAGGGGATCGTTCCCCCAGAGCGGGCACTGCGCCGGTCCGGGGGTCGCCCCCCGGATTAGCGCCGCGGGATCAAGGTGCCCGCCGGCTGGTCTAGCCCGCCTCGACGAAGGCGTCCCTGAGGTACTGGTTAACCGCCCGCTCAGGTACACGGAACGAACGGCCTACCCGGATCGCCTCCAGGTCACCAGAGTGAACGAGACGGTAGACGGTCATCTTGGACACGCGCATGATCGTCGCCACCTCAGCGACCGTCAAGAATCGCACGGCACTGAGCGGAGTGGCCTCTGCTGCCATCGGTAACCCTCTCCGGCGCCCAGTTGCGCCAAGCAATATTCAGCGCACCAGTCACGCCCGTATCCAGCGTAATTGGTAGACGCGAAAGGGCAACCCCCGAGTAGGTGCATGATTCGCTGGCCCGCGCGCTAGTTGACCAGCCTCAGGCGCCGACGTAGGCCGGCCAGACGACGACTGGGTACCTCCGTTAGCTCCCAGGGGACTACCCCCAGGGACCCCGTCGGCTCCGCCGATTAGTGGGCGCCCAGCTCCCGGCCCCGATCCCTGGCCGCCTCGATCGCCGCGAGGAACGCCGCGCGCACCCCGTGCCGTTCAAGTTCCCTGATCGCGTTGATGGTCGTTCCGCCTGGTGAGGTGACTGCCTCACGCAGGATGACCGGGTGCTCACCGGACTCCTTCAGCATCGTCGCCGCACCGTAAACGGCCTGCTTGACCATCTCAAGCGCGGTGCTCCGCGGCATTCCGAGCAGAATTCCGGCATCCACCATCGACTCGACCAGGAAATACACGTAGGCCGGACCGCTGCCCGATAGTGCCGTGGCCGCGTCTTGCTGCGATTCCGGGATCCGCAGCACCTTGCCGACCGGCCGCAGCAACTCCTCGGTCCGGCGCAAATGCTGCTCGGCGGCGAACCGGCCCGCCGAGATCACGCTCATCGCCTCATCGACCAGCACCGGGGTGTTCGACATCACCCTGACCACGGCCACGTCCACCGGGAGCATCGACTCGATGTACTTCGTCGTGATGCCGGCCGCAGCCGAGATCACGAGCTGGTCGGACTTCACCGACGGGGCGATCTGGGTCAGCAGCGCGGCCATGTCCTGCGGCTTGACGGTGATGACCAGCGTGTCGGCGCGTTCGGCGGCCGACTGGGGGTCGGTCACCTCGATGCCGTACGCGTCCGTGAGAGCCTTCGCCCGGTCGTCACGACGGACGGCGGCCACCACGTCCGACGGCGCGACCCCGGCCCTGAGCATGCCGGACAGAAGCGCCTCACCCATCTTGCCCGCGCCAAGAATCGCGATCATAGCCGCGAGCCTACCGGCCCGCCGAGCCGCTGTTTCTTCGAGCGCAGCGCTCAACTTCGCGAACGCAGGGCCTTACTTCGCGAACGCAGGGCCTAACTTCGCGAACGCAGGGCGCGCAGGAAGAACATGAGGTTGGCCGGCCGCTCGGCCAATCGCCTGACCAGATAGCCGTACCAGTCGTTGCCATACGGCACGTAGACCCGGACCTGCGCTCCATCGGAGGCGAGCCGGCGCTGCTCATCGGGCCTGATGCCGTAGAGCATCTGGTACTCGAAGCTGCCGGGGTCGCGGCCGAGCGTGGCGGTGCGCGAGCGGGCAATCGAGATCAGCCTCGGGTCGTGCGTGGCGAGCATCGGGTAGCCGTCGCCGTCGAGCAGGATCCGCAGGCAGCGGGCATAGTTCCGGTCGACCTCCGAGCGCGCGGCGAGCGCTACGCCGTCGGGCGCGGAGTAAGCCCCCTTGCAGAGTCGTACCCGGGAGCCGGGACCGGCCAGCGCCTCGCAGTCCCCCGGCGTGCGCCGCAGGTAGGACTGGAGGACGCAGCCCAGGTTGGGGAATTCGGCTCGGACTTCATTGACCAGTCGGAGCGTCGACTCGACCCTGGTGTGATCTTCCATGTCCACCGTGACGGTGGTCCCGGCTGTCGCCGCAGCGGAACAGACCCGCGCAATATTTTCTGCCGCCGTCTTCTCTCCGTTTTCCACCAGACCAAGTCCGACCGCAGTCGGCTTTACCGATACCTCGGTCCGGCCGCCGGAGGTCAGGCCGCTTGCGGCCAGCAGTTCGATCAAGGCGATGTACTCGCCCGTAACGGCGGTCGCGTGCTCGGGCTCTGTGGTGTATTCACCCAGGTAGTCGAGCGTGACCAGGAGGCCTTCGGCGAGCAGGCGCTGGACTACGGCGAGCGCGTCGGCGGCGGTGTCGCCGGCCACGAAGCGCCGCACGACGCTGCGGGTGATCGGGGTTGTGGTGATGAGGCGATGGACCCGTTGACTGGCCGAGGCGGCCAGCAGAACTCGGCGCAGCACCGGAGCGCACCTCCATTGGAGCGACTACCTGCCGGCACAGGCTACTCCTGCTGCTAGAGCAGGCCGCGGCGGCGGTTCAGGGTGATCTTTACGTTGGCGCCGGCGTCTGGGGAGACGATGACTTCCTGGGCGGCGCTGATCCCGTCGACCGCCAGCGTCGCGTCGACGGGCACGGTGCGCTTGATGAGGGCGAGTGCGATCGGGCCGAGTTCGTAGTGGCGGGCGCAGGAGCCTACGAAGCCTACGGCGGTGTCGTCGCGGAGTACGCGTGCGCCGTGCGGGGGGAGCCGGTCTTCGCTGCCGTCCAAATCAAGCATGACCAGACGGCGGGGAGGGTGTCCGAGGTTGTGCACTCGGGCGACCGTCTCCTGGCCGCGGTAGCAGCCCTTGGTCAGGTGTACCGCCGACTCGATCCAGCCGACCTCGTGCGGGATCGTCCGGTGGTCAGTGTCGGTGCCGAACCTGGCCCGGTGCCCGGCGATCCGCAGCGCCTCGTAAGCCCACATTCCAGCCAGCCGCGCGCCGCTCGCGGTTGCCGCCTCCGCCGTCTTGGCCAGCGCGGCCCGCTCGACGATCAGATCCGTGGCGTAGCCGAAGTCCAGGCTGGCGGCTGCGGAGAGCGCCGGGCCCGTCGTGGTCAGCACCGCGTAGTCGGCGGTCAGGTCGGCGACCTCGACTCGCATCATGAACTTCATCGAGGTCAGGAACTCGATCAGCGAGGTGGCCTCGCCGGGCTCGACGTGAATCCAGGTCGCCTCGCCGTCGTCGACCAGGCTCAGCTGGTGCTCGACGTGGCCGTGCGGGCTGAGGATCAGCGTCTGCGTGGCGCTGCCCGCCGGAAGCTGGTCGACCTTCTGGGTGCTGAGGCTATTCAGCCAGTTCAGCCGGTCCGCCCCGGTGATCTTGAGCACGTCCCGGTCAGAACGGTCCACCAAGCCGACCGACGCGGCCAGCGCGCGTTGCTCCCCGAACGGGTCGCCATAGTGGGCCGGTACGCCGATATCGGGGAATTCCGAGGCGACGGCATCTGGGGTCGCAAGCAACGGGCTGTCCATGCTGCCCAGATTATTCGGCTACCCGGCCGTTCTCGACGGTCAGGGTGCGGGTGACCGAGACCCGCTCGGCTAGCCGGCGATCGTGGGTGACTAGCAGCAGCGTGCCGTCGTACTGCTCAAGGGCCTGTTCAAGCTGCTCAATCGCCGGCAGGTCCAGATGGTTGGTCGGCTCGTCGAGCACCAGCAGGTTCGCGCCCGAAGCCATCAGCAGCGCCAGGTCCGCCCGGGTGCGCTCGCCCGGCGACAACCGCTCGACGGGCCGGCCGATGTCATCCGCGCCGAGGCCGAACTTGGCGAGCAGAGTTCTAGCCTCGCCCTCAAGCATTCGACTTTCTAGGGTGAAAGCTTCGAGCAGCACCGATGTCGCGGCAAAGGTCAGCCGGGCTTGATCGATCTCACCGATGACGACGGACGCGCCGGTCGAGTTGCTGCCCTGGGCCAGCGGGAGCCGGCCGAGGAGCGCGTTGATCAGAGTCGTCTTGCCCGAGCCGTTGTCGCCGCGTATCAGTACGCGCTCGCCCCAGTTCAGCTGAAGGCTGACCGGGCCTAGGGTGAATGATCCGCGCCTTACGACGGCGTCGGACAGGACGGCCACGACTTCGCCGCTGCGGGTAGCGGCGCCGAACCGCAGCCTGAGCTCCCACTCCTTGCGGGGCTCGGTTACCTCTTCGAGCCGGTCTGCCGCTCTTTGGGTGGCCGCGCCCTTGGCCGCGACCTGCTGTGCGCCCGCGACCCTGGCGCGCCTGATGTGCTTGTCTGGTTCCTTGCGCCGGGCGGCCGCGCTGTTGGCAGAGCGCTCGCCTGACCTGGCCCACTCCTTCTGTCGCCGGGCCCGCTCGATCAGGTCGTCGCGTTTGGCCGCGTACGTGTCGTAGGCCTCGGCGGCCTTGGACTTGTCGCGCGCCAGTTCCTCGATGTAGGCCTGGTAGCCACCGCCGTAGAGCTTGGCCTCCCGGGTGTGCGGGTCGATCTGGAGCACCTGCCTGGCGGTCCGATCGAGGAACTCGCGGTCGTGCGAGACCACGACGAGTCCCCCGCCGAACGCGTTCAGGTGGCTCTCGAGCAGCTCAAGGCCGGTCAGGTCCAGATCATTGGTGGGTTCGTCGAGCAGCAGCACGTCGAATCTGGCCAGCAGGACGGCGGCGAGGGCGAGCCTTGCCAGCTGGCCGCCGGACAGGCCCGATGCTTGGCGGCGGTCTAGGCCATCGGGGAGGCCTAGCTGGGCGGCTAGCTCGACGGCGCGGGTGTCGAGGTCTGGGCCGCCTAGGGCCAGGTAGCGGTCCAGGGCTTCGGCGTAGTCCTGATCGGCCCTGCTCTGGCCAGCACCGTGCTTGCCGCTGGCCAGCGCGTCCGAGGCTTCGAGCATCGCTTGCTCGGCGGCGGCCACGCCGGTGCGGCGGGCTAGGTAGGCCATGGCGCTCTCGCCGCCCTGGCGATCGCGCTCCTGCGGCAGGTAGCCGACCGTGCCCGACGCGGTGACAGTGCCTTCGTCGGGCTTGAGTTCGCCCGCGAGTGCCAGGAGCAGGGTCGACTTGCCGACGCCGTTGGGGCCGACCACCGCGATCCGGTCACCGGCCGCGACCGTCAGCGCGACATCGTGGAGCACGAGGAGAGCGCCGTAGGAGACGCTCACGCTCCGCGCGGTGAGCAATGACACGTGGTTCACCATAGACGCCGAGGCCGCGACCTAGCGCGCCAATTATTGCGGGGGTCAAAGGGGGTCGCCCCCCTTAGTCAACACCGCTGGCGCCGCCGGGCCGCGGCCTCCTGGGCTTGGTCTCAGTTCGGCGTGGCCTAGGCGTGCTCCTCGCCGAGGTCGCCGTCCAGGTGACGCATCTCGTGGCCGACGTAGATCTGGCGCGGCCGGGCGATCTTCTGCTCGGGGTCGGCGGCGTTCTCCTGCCACTGCGCCAGCCAGCCCGGCATCCGGCCGATCGCGAACAGCACGGGGAACATCGTCATCGGGAAGCCCATCGCCTGATAGATGATGCCCGAGTAGAAGTCCACGTTCGGATAGAGCTTGTGGCTGATGAAATAGTCGTCGGCCAGCGCGATCCGCTCTAGCTCAAGCGCGATGTCGAGCAGCGGGTTGCGCCCGGTGACGGTGAACACCTGGTCGGCGACTTCCTTGATGATCGAGGCGCGCGGGTCGAAGTTCTTGTAGATCCGGTGGCCGAAGCCCATCAGCCGGATCTCGCCGCGCTTGACCCGCTCGATGTAGGCGGGCACGTTGTCCGCCGAGCCGATCTCCTGCAGCATCCGCAGCACCTGCTCGTTGGCGCCGCCGTGCAGCGGGCCCCACAGCGCGGCGGACGCGGCCGCGGCCGCTGAGAACGGGTCGACGTGGGAGCTCCCGACAACCCGCATCGCGCTGGTCGAGCAGTTCTGCTCGTGGTCGGCGTGCAGGATCAGCAAGATGTCCAGGGCGCGTTCAAGCACCGGGTCCGGCCGGTACCTCGGCTCGCTCATCTTCCACATCATGCTGAGGAAGTTGCCCGCGTAGGACAGTTCGCCGTCCGGGTAGGCGTACGGGAGGCCCTTCGCGTGCCGGTAGGCGAACGCGGCCAGGGTCGGCATCTTGGCGATGAGCCTGACGACCTGCTCGCGCTGCCGCGCCGGGTCGGCGACGAACCTGGCCTCCGGGTAGAAGGTGGAAAGACCGGCCACGGTGCTGACCAGCATGCCCATCGGGTGAGCGTCGTGGTGGAAGCCGTCGATGAACTTCTTGACGTTCTCATGCACGTAGGTGTGCTGGCCGATCTCCTGCGACCAGGCGGTCGACTCGTCCTTCGTCGGCAGTTCGCCCTGCAGGAGCAGGTAGGCCACATCGAGGAAGGACGACCGGCGGGCCAGTTCCTCGATCGGGTAGCCACGGTAGCGGAGTATGCCCGCGTCGCCATCGATGAAGGTGATCGCGCTGCGGCAGCTGGCAGTGTTAATGAAGGCCGGGTCGTAGGACAGCAGCCCGAAGTCGTCGTCGGATGCCTTGATCTTGCGCAGCTCGATCGCGCAGATCGCACCATCGGAGATCGGAATCTCGTAGCTGCGTCCGGTGCGGCTATCGGTGACGTGCAGCACCCCGCCGGGCTGCTCGTTCTGATTGGTCATGTATGTCTGCTCCTCCGGCGTGGCGCCACGGACGGCGAACAGGATCCACGCCTGTCATACCCGACCGTATGTCTTTCAGCCGGGCCAGGGGAACGGTCATTTGGCCATGGTCGCCCGGGTTTGCGCGCCCATTTCCCGGTTGGACGGCGCTTAGCCGCCGGCGGCAGTTGCGGGCCGCGCCGAGCGGCACTGGGAGCAGGTTCCGAACACGGTCAGGTGCCCGACATCGGTCTCGAACCCGTAGTCGGCATCAAGCGCGTCCATGAACGGCTTCACCGCGGCCGGCTCAAGCTGGGTGATGCCGCCGCAATCACGGCAGACCAGGTGCAGGTGCTGCGCGTCGGAGGCCAGGTGATAGCGGTGGGCGCCATGGCCGAGATGCGTATGGGTGACCAGGCCGATCTGCTCGAGCAGTTCGAGCGTGCGGTACACGGTGGAGACGTTGACGCCAAGGACCGTCTGCTTGACTTCGGCGTAGATCTCCTCAGGAGTCGCGTGCTCTAGCCTGGTCACCGCTTCGAGCACGAGTTGGCGCTGCGGCGTCACTCGATAGCCACTGGCCCGCAGCGTGTCATCCCACGTCTGCGCCATGCCCAGAGTCTAGTGGCCGCAGGTGAATCAGCCGGGCCGTCAAAAAAGCCACTTGCCCACTTGGCGACGCTTCACGTAACGTTCTGGCTAACACGGGAAAGGAGGTGGTCGGACAGTATGCATAGTTGTCGGACTCGTGAGGTGGCTGTCAGCTAGCCGCCGTCCCGTGTGCAGCGCTTGAGGTTTGTCCTCTACGCGAATCACCGGCCTGCGAACGAGTTGCCTAGTGCTTCTTGTTCGCGTGCTGCCTAAGGCGGCGGTCGGCGAATACACGGCAGACACCGGACCCCCGGGTGATCGGCCTCGTCCAGCCGGTCCCCGCCCGAATACGCTAAGTGTGCGAACACTCAGTGGTTTATCGAGCGGGAGCAGCCCGGGGGCTTCTCTTTTCTCCTGGGTCAGTCTTTCCTGGCCTTAGCCAGTCACTCGTTTCAGCTGAGCTGAGACGTGCGGCTGGAGCGGCTGGCCGACGGCGGCCATGTCGTAGGCGTAGCCGAGGTCGTTCCCGATCAGTCCGTAGAGCCGCTTGCCCGCCGTCACCTCTTTGGCGGTGGCGGTGCGGACCACCACGTCGGTGATGATCTCGACCTTGGTGCCGTCGATGGTTCCGACGTAGATCTCGGTGATCCCGGTCGCGTGCGTCAGCAGCACCTCGATCTGATTGTCCGGCTGCGGCCGCCAGAAACCGACCTCCACGTGCGAGGGCCGGATGAAGCTACCGTCCTCGGCCAGCAACCAGGTGCGGGTCGAATAGATCAAGTACGGCTTGCCGTTGTGCGTGAAGGACGTCTCCTGACCGAAGTTGACGCTCTCCATCGTGGGATAGCCGACTACCCCGGCGCCTTCCCAGGTGCCAAGCAAGAAGCTCAGCGGCGCAATGGCCGGATGCGGCTCGAATTCCTGTGCCAGGGGATTGGCGCCAGGGAGCGGATCCGGGCCGACATCGTGGTTGGGTGCGTTCATCCTGGCAGCCTACGACCAGCGAGCTAAGACTTAGATCCGGCCCGCCACAGCCTGAGCACAACCAGCGCGCAGCACCCGGCACAAGCCGCGCAGATAACGGTCAGCACGATCGCACTAAGATCAGCCACCACCCCCGCAGTCTAAGACTTGTGCAGCCTCACATCTGGGATCTCAGCACGGCGAACTCGCAGCCGGGCGTGTCAGGGTCGAAGCCGTGCTCGATCAGCCAGCGGGCCGCCTGCAGGCTTCGCGCCGACCACCAAGCGCGGATCACGTCGAGGTCGACGGCGGTGCCGTAGCCGGCGACGACGTCGCCAAGGTGCTCCTCGTGTCCGAGGGTCAGGATGGCGAGGTCGTGCAGGGCGTCGCCCTGGCTCGCCCCGGACCAGTCGATCACGCCGGTGATCTCGTCACCGTCGACGAACACGTGGGCGATCTGCAGGTCGCCGTGGGTGAACACCGGTGTCCACGGCCGAAGCGCAGCCTCGGCAACGCGGCGGTTGCGCGTGACCAGGTCGGCGGGAAGGACGCCGTTCGTGACGAGCCACTCGCATTCGCCGTCCAGCTCCGATGCGATCTCGTCGAGGCTCTGACCTGGCCATGGCGGCAGCGGCGCGTCGTGCAGCATCCGCACGGCCGCACCCGCCGCGACCCACGCCGCCGGCGACGAGGTCGTCGGCTGGCCGAGGCGTCCGAGCGCGGTCCCCGGGAGGGCGGCGAGCGCGAGCACGGGCGGCTTCCGCCACAGGACCTCAGGAGTCGGGACCGGCGCCAGGGCCATCGCCTCGACTTCGCGGTCGGTATTCCTCTGATCGCCGTCGATCTTCAGGAATACGTCCCCGACGCGCACGGTCGCGCGCTCCTGATGAGCAACGACGACCTCGACCTCATCCACGCGGCCCATTGTCCCGGCCCGACCACCGACGTCGCCACGGGTTTTTATCGCGCCCGCCCGCGTCCCGCTACCGGGCAACCTCGCGCACCACGCCCCCGCTGACGGGCCGCGCTCTACCCCCGACCCGCACGCTAGCCCGGCCCCCGCACCGACCCAACCCCGCCGCACACCGACCCAACCCCGGCCCGCACACTAGCCCTGCCCCTGGCCGCACACCAGCCTCCCCCCGGCCCGGCAACACAGCAGCCCGACCCCGGCCGCACAGCAGCCCGACCCCGGCCCGCGCATTCACCCAACCCCTGCCGCACCCCCTCAGCACACCGGCGACCGCCCTGTCGCCACCTGAGTCACATAACTCTCAATTGCACCGACAGTAACAAGCCGCCGGTTCATGATCCTTTCCTGAAAGGGTGAATGTGCGGTTTCATCTGGTTTTCAGGGGATGAATATGCGCATTCATCCGGTTTCCGGGTTGCCGACTCCGGACACAGCAGCATCTCAGGTACCAATTGCATCAGGAACCTCAGGCGCAGCGGCCTTGGCATCGGTTCGCGTCGTTCGCGGGGGCTGAATACGGCGACACGGCTGCGCACGCGCTCTTAGTGCTGTCGATGCGGTAGACAGATGGGATCAGTGGCGGGCGAGAGATGGTAAGGATGGACAACATGACGTCCAGCTCACTCGTTATCAAGGTAACCGTCGGCAAGAACGACGTGGAGCGCTGCAACCAGGCGTTCAACGTAGCCGCCACGGCCGTGGCCAGCGGCGTGCCCGTCTCGCTGTGGCTGGCCGGCGAGGCAAGCTGGCTCGCCCTGCCGGGTCAAGCCGCGCAGATCAGGCTCGCCTACGCGACCCCTCTAGATGAGCTGCTCACCGCGATCCTGCAAGGCGGAACCGTCACGCTCTGCACCCAGTGCGCCGCCCGGCGGGAGATCACCGAGGACGACCTGATCAAGGGGGTCAGGATCGCCGGCTCGACCACGTTCGTCGCCGAAGTCCTAGCCGAAGGCGCCAAGCCCCTCATCTACTGAGTCCCCGGCGCTCACCACCCGGCCGCACCGCTGCCACCCTGGTGTCGCAATAGGCCGGGAACCGCCGGGCGGCGGCTAGGCGGAGACGCCAGGGCGAGGACTACGCGGGGACGGCGGCTAGGCGTTCTGTGCGCAGGCGGGTCGTCCAGATCTCGGCCGACTCCGGGAGCGGGGCTAGCGGGCCGGTCGCCCAGGTCAGCAGCAGGTCAGCTAGGGCCGGGTTGCGTACGAGGGCAGGGCCGTGCAGGTAGGTGCCGAGAATCCGGCCGGCGTAGGCGCCTTCGGTGCCGTCGCCGTTGCCGACGCCGACTCTGACTGAGGCCAGGGGCTTGGCACCCGGGCCCCGGTTGGTCATGCCCTGATGGTTCTCGAACCCGGTCAGGCGGTCGACGCCCAGTGCCGGGTCGACGTCGGCGACAATCTCGCCGACTCCGCGCCGGTCACCGCGGCCGCTGCGAAGGTCGATCAGGCCGAGGCCCTGTACCGGCTCGCCCTGAGCGCCGCCGAATACTTCCCCGATGAGCTGATAGCCGGCGCAGACCGCGAAGACCACCGCACCGCGGGCGGCGGCCGCGGTCAGGCCGCCATCGGTTATGAGGCGCCTGGCGGCCAGCACCTGCGGCAGGTCCTCGCCGCCGCCGAGCAGGTAGACGTCGCCCTCGCGGGGGACGGCCTGATCGGAGTTCACCCCGATCGGCTCGACCTCGATGCCGCGCAGGGCGGCCCGGCGGCTGAGCATCAGCAGGTTGCCGCGGTCGCCGTAGGTGCTGAGCAGGTCGGGGTAGATCCAGACCAGCCGGAGCGCGCTCGGACCCGGGGCCGAGCGGCGGGACGAGGCGGCGGTTTCGCGGGCCGGCACGCGCGAAGAGTGGCTGGGGTTGTAGACCGAGGCGGGCGGCGGCTCGGCGGGGCGGACGGGCTGGTCGAACCTTACGGTGGCTGGCTCGGCGGCGCGCGGGTCCAGGGCCGAATAGTCGGCTGAAGCCCGGTCCAACGGCGGTTTGGGAAGCGGGTTGTCTGGCCGGTCGCTTGGGTCTATCGGGGGCCAGAAGTTGCCGCTCGGCGACGGCCGGTAGTTCTCAGCAGGCGCTGACTCGTAGTTCGGCGTAGGCGGCGGCGCGGCGTGCTTCGGTCTGCGGATCGGCCGTTCTTCGTCTCGCCCGGTCACAACTGCTCCATCCTGCTCGCGTCGCCCGCTCTGCTCAGCGTTGTTCTAACTACACAGTCGCTCTAGCTACACGGTCGTTTTAACTACACATCGCCCCAACTACCCATCCTGGCCTGTCAAACGACTCTATGCGGAGCAAACCCTTGACCACGAAAGGCTTTCGGACGACCGGCGGGCGGCGGGCGGGCGAGAACGGCGGGCGGGCGAAGCGTCTAGCTCACACCGCGCGGCCGACGACGGTTCTGATGTGCTGGAACGCGGTGTAGTTGGCGATCACGTCGAGCTGGCCGACCGGCACGGCATCGACCGCCGCCTCGATGTCGTCCACCAGGTCGAACGGGATTCCGTCCGCCTCAAGCCGCACCGCGAGGTCGATCCTGCGCTCGCCGGTCACCAGTACTGGCCGGCCTGAGAGCACCCGGTAATCGACATCCCATAGCCACGAGGTGTCGCGGCCGTCCGGTCCCTGGGCGTTGACCGCGAGCAGCACCGGCGGCTTGGAGGGGTCGAGCACGTCGAACGCCTCCAGCCAGCCCGCCGGGTTCTTGGCCAGCAGCAGCTTCAGGGTCCGGCCGCGCCGCTGGACCGTCGTGTAGCGGCCCGCGACCGAAGTCACCTTGCGCAGTTCGGGCAGGGCCTGATCGACGTCCGCGCCGAACAAGCTCGCGACCGCCAGCGCCATCACCGCGTTCGACCGGTTGGCACGACCGGGCAGGGCCAGGTTGAGCTCGCGCACGGTGCCGGCCGAGTCGATCACGTTGGCGCCATCCAGCACCCAGCGGGCCGACGGCCTGGACAGCGCGCACTCGCCGCAGCGCCAGCCGAGCTCGTCGCGGCGCAGGTGCGAGCCGCAATCGGGGCAGCACCAGGAGTCCTCGAACCAGCGCTGCCCGGCCGCGACCCAGGTCACGTTGCTGGCCGGCTCGGCACCGACCGCACCGGAACCGCCATTGACACCGGCCGGGCCGCCGAACCCGCCGGGCGGGCCAGCCGGACCTGGGAAGCCATTCGCGCCGGGACCAGAGCCGGGTCCGTGCCCTGGACCGGACTCGCTGCCCAGCCCGCCCGGCCCTCCCTGCCCGGTCGCGCCCGCCGCCCAGGCGATCAGCGGGTCATCGGCGTTGGCGATAATGCGGACTCCCGGCGAGGCCGCGAACGCCTCCCGCCAGCGCCGCGCGATCAGCCAGATCTCGGCGGCCCGGTCCATCTGGTCGCGGCTCAGGTTCAGCAGCACGACCGCCCTCGGGCTGGTCACCTTGATCATCGCGGGCAGATGCCGCTCATCCACCTCGAGCACCGCGTAGGGCGCGTCCGGGGATCCGGAAAGAGCCGAGACCAGGCCGCTTTCCATGTTGGCGCCGAACGCGTTGGTGGCCACCTCCTGGCCGAGCGACCCGATCGCCGCTGTCACCAGCCTGGTCGTCGTGGTCTTGCCGTTGGTGCCGGTCACCATCACGATCTGGCGGCCCACGGCCAGTTGCCTGAGCAGGTCGGGAGCGACCTTCAGGCCGACGACTCCCCCGATCACCGAGCCATCGCCACGTCCGGTGATCCGCGAGACCTTGCCCGCCGCTCCGCCAATGGTTGTCGCTACCCGCGCCCTGATCGGAAGCTTGCTCATAGCCAGGGATGCTATCCAGCTACCGAGCGGGAATGTGCCTCCGCCGCCATGGTCAGTTCGTCATCGCATCCCACAATGAACCTCCTTGGCCAACTGAGAACTGGTTCAAGCCAGCCCGCAACGCCCATTTCACCGGCCGCCTGCAATAGCTGGCCGCGATGGCTGGAGCCTACGGCCAATGTGGCCAGATCGGCCGCGAAACCGCGCTGATCGTCGGCACCGAGCAGTGCCGTCCAGGCCGGCATCCGATTGCGATCGAGTTCCATTGACAACGGGTGCCGCCGCAACGCGCTGATCCGCTGCCCGACCTTGATTTCCGGATCGTCCGCGATTCCGCTGAGCTCGAATTCGAGCGGGAGCGCGAGCTCGAATGGGTCGGTCGAGGGACCGAACAATGGCAGGGCTCGTTCGAGTTCGCGCAGCCACTGCAGTTGCGGGATGACCCAGCGCGGACCCGGCTGGGTTCCGGCTCCCTTGCCACCGCTCAAGATCACCCGGGCGGTCACCCCGACGGCGGCCACCAGATCGGCTGGATCGAAGTACTCCCTGACGGCATGGGAACGAGCGGCCACAGAGCTTTCTACCAAAGTGGCGAGAACGCATTCGCGCAGTCGCTCATCCATCACAGACCACCGGTGCCGCAGCGCCGTAGGCACCACGGGAAGCGCGGAGTTGGTGAGGAAGGCGAGCACGAGGGCCTCGGTCCAGACCCGCAGCCAGGCAAAGTCGGGCGAATCCGCGAGCAGGTCGGCCGACCGCAGTTCGAGCAGGGTGCAGGCGCGGTGGCCGGCGCAGGTCACGCCGCACGCCGAAGACCGGCGCCTGGCGATCGGCGGCTTGGCCAGCTGACTGGGGTCAGGGGCATGGTCGCGTTGCCCGCCGTAGGGCACCCGGATCCGTACCGGGCGATCCATTCCGTCGGCGAAGGCTGCTGCAATCCCCGGGGAGAAAGCTACGACGTGCTTTGATTGTTCGGAATCAAGGTTCATCGTCGCGCCCACCAGCTCGCGATCGTCCTTGGCCGGCAGCCGGTGCATGATCTTGAGCGCGGTGTTCTTCACTACGTCAGGAACCAGCTTGGCCGGGATCTGCTCGGCGATCACCAGCCCCTCGCCGTAGGCGCGGATCTCCGCGAGCAGCCCGGCGAACAACTCGACCGCGTGGGCGCCAGCGCCTTCACGGTCGGCGCGGAGCAGGCGGTGAGCCTCTTCGATGACCAGGACGTGCTGGAGGCGTTCTGCGCTGGGCTGGGCCGCGTTCCTGGCCCTGAGCCTCAGGTGCTCGACGATCCTGATGATCAGGGTGCCGATCAGGAACGCCTTGTCCTCGTCGTTGGCCACGTCCTCGATCGCGAGCACCGCGTTGCGGGTCAGCAGTTCGCTGATGTCGGCTGGATGGCCGCCTTCGAAGAACCGGCCGGCTGACCCGGTGCGGAGTGAGCGCAGCCGCACGTCCACGAAGCCGCGCACGTCGGCCTGCAGCTCAGGGCCGTAGCCGACGTCGGTGATCACCTCGACGGCGGCGGCCTGAAGCTGGGCCAGCGTCGGGACGGCGGGGGGTACGGCGGCGCCGGGCTGGCCGCCGCCGCTCACCGGGTCCCAGCCGCAGGACTCGTAGACCCGCTGCAACGCCTGCGACATGATCTGCGGGAATGGCTCCCTGGCGTCGAACGCGGCCAGGAACAGCGCTCTGACCATGTCGATGTGGGCCTGGACCGGGTAGCCGGGTTCTGGCGCGAGCGGGTTGACCGCGAGCGGCACGGCTCCAGGGTCGGCTGGGTTGATGAGCGTCAGCTCGCCGCCGGTGGCGGAGATCCGGCCGGCGATCGAGGCGTACTCGGACTTGACCGGCTCGATCACCAGCCACGGGATCTTGGCCTTCGTGAGCTGGTCGAGCAGGTGCCGGACGGTCTGCGACTTGCCTGAACCGGTCGCCCCCGTGATCAGGGCGTGCCGGTTGAGCGTGGTGAGCGGCACGCCGAACTCGCCGACGTCGCGGTCCTTGCCGTCCAGGATGGTGCCTAGGGTGACCCAGTCGTCGCCGGGCTGCTCGGCGGTGACGTCGAAGTAGCCGACGTCGAGGATCCGCATCCCTGGGACTTCGCGGCGGGGCAGCCCGGCTAGCGCGGCCAGCACCCCGGCCGTCGCGGAGAACGGCACCGCCGCGTTGTCGGCCGGGTAGCTGGCGGTGGCGGCCAGCGCGTCGGCGAGGTCCATGGCCCGGTCAGGGCCGCGCAGCCGGTACGGGTGCGAGGTGAGGTCGGCCGCACCGACCAGCATCGGGGCGATCACGTTGAGCTGCTCGACGTCGGTCGCGCCGACTAGGACTCGTACGTTCCAGAGGCCGGCCTCGCGGAAGGCGTCCAGCTCGGCCAGGCGCCTGGCCATTCGGTCGGCGTCGAACCTGGACCGCTCCTCGTCGAACCGGCGCACGACGTTGAGCTGGCTGCGCAGTTCGGCGATCTCGAGGTCGAGCTGGTCGGTCGGCTCGGCGACGGTCAGCCAGCCGAACGGCCTGGCCATCAGCGTGGTGAGCGCGGACTCGAACAGGGTGGGGGTGACTCCGGCTCCGGCAAAGCCGCCGCCTAGGCCGACGCTGGAACCCAGCCACGAGTCGGCTCGACCACCCGGCTGGCTGGGCGGCTCGACGGCTAGCTGGGGGCCCTGGCGGCCTGGGCACGTGCCCCAGATCAGACGGCCGAGGTCGGTCATCAGGCCGTCGCTGAACGGGACGCCGCGGGCGCCCCAGGGAAAGGTCAGCTCGCTTTGCCGGTCGCCGGCGTTGGCTTCGGAGGCCGGCTGCTCGCCGGGGCCGGTGTCCGCGCTTGCGTCTAGCGGCTTAGTCGGCGGCGGTGGCAGCGGGCCAGCGTTGGTCAGCAGTTCAAGGGGCGCGCCGCCGCCTCTGGAGAACCAGCCGACGACGAACGGCCGGCGGTTCTTGGCGGCGTCGAGCACCGCGGGAAGCACGGATGCGTAGTCCCGTTCGGCGGTGCCGCCATAGGGCGTGTCAGGGATCGCGACGACCCGGTACCAGGGCGCCGCCGCGGGCGCACCGATCCCCGAGTCGCTGCTCATAAGCCGTGACCAACCTGTCGTTGGGTGATGCCGCAGCTCATCGCACAACTGCTGGCAAGGGGGTCAGCTTCTGAAAAGGTAGCAAAGGTCTGGCTCGGGTTTTGGGTTGCTGACAAAGCCGGCCTGCTCCCGGGCTGGTCCAGGGGACGGTTACAGCTCGACGGTGCCGCTGATCCTCGTGACCGTGGCGCCGCTGACCCAGATGTCGCCGTGGTCGTCTTCGGTCAGGTGCACGCGGCCGCTGCGGCCGATCGCCGTGCCCTGGCTGGCGGTGTACGGCAGCCGCACCCGCCCGGTATCGCGCAGCCAGCCGGCCAGCGCCGCGTTGAGGCTTCCCGTCACCGGATCCTCGCCAACCTGGCCGTTCTGCGGGGCGAACGCTCGCACCTCGAACGCCTGCGGCGAGCCGGCCGGGTACGGGCCGACGACCCCAACGTCCATCGGCTCGCCCTTGGGCTGCAGCGCCAGCACCGCCTCGGCGCTGCCCAGGAGCACGGCTACCCAGCCGGGGCCGTTGTCGGCCCAGGCGACATCGACGATGTCGGAACTGGCGATCCCGAGCAGGGCGACGATCTCGGCTTTGAGCGACTCGGTGACCGGGCCGGACTTGAGCATGGGCGGCGCCGCGAAGCCGAGCAGCCCGTCCTGGTGCCGGATACTGATCAGGCCGGCCGGGCACTGCTGGATGATCTGGTCGCTGCTGGCGGGTACGCCGCCGGCTTCGAGCCAAGCGTGGCAGGTGCCCAGGGTCGGGTGGCCGGCGAAGGGGAGCTCGGCCGAGCCGGTGAAGATCCGAACCTGATAGTCGGCGTACGCCTGATCTAGGGGCTGGGGCGGGTCGGGCGGCACGGGCGGGTCGGGTGGCAGCAAAAACGTCGTCTCTGACAGGTTCGTCCAGCGGGCGAAGAGCTGCATCTCGTCGGTGGTCAGGCCTTCGGCGTCGAGTACGACCGCGAGCGGGTTCCCGCCGAACGGGTCTGGGCTGAAAACGTCGACCTGACGAAACTGGCGCTGCACGGACTGAGTCTGTCACGGGCGGCCCGGTCGGCTGGCTGCGGGCAGTGTGGCTAGGGCCGGGTTGGTGTCGGCGAGGATCACGCGGCGGCCAGACGCGGCCGGATAGCTGATAATCGCGGCGCTCGGCGGCAGCCGCTGCAACTCGTCGGGTTCGACGAGCAGTTCTCTTGACCGCTGCGCGGTCCGGCCGAGCGACTCGTTGTCTCCCAGCGCCCGGGACAGGCTGATGCCCCACGATGTGCCTGAGTTGATTCCTTTGGTCAGCGAAGCCGAGCCCTGGGTGCCGTAGGAGTAGTTCTGCTCACCGCTGGCCGACTTGGACACGCCGCCGAACGGCGCGAATCCGCCCTGGTAGCTGCGCCCGCTACCGCTGCCGCCGCCCAGGTTCTGGCTGACCGAGAACGAGTCGGCGAGCGAGTCGGCGGTGCCGACGGTGCTGGTGTAGGAATCGCTCCAGGTGTCGGTGAACGAGGTGCCGACCGTATCGGTGAGCTGGCCGATCACGAATCTGTGCTCAGAGCCGATCAGGTCGCTGGCCGCCTTGGCGTCGTCGCCGTTGCCGAGTCGCATGAAGGCGATGGCCGCGCTGCCGCGCCCGAGCCGTTCGCGCACCGGAGCGGGAATCGACCGGTAAGCGACCACGAGACCGGTTCTGGAAGTCTCGCATGCGTCGGTGAGCCGGTCGAGCAGGTCACCGCCAAGTCGCTCGGCGCCGAATAGGCAGATGGTGTGCTGCCAGGGCTGGCCGACCGGTAGCTGGCGCAGCAACTGGGTGAGCGCCGCGACCAGGTAGGCGCCGACCGTCCGGTTGCCGATGACGGCCGCTCGCGGGTCAAGGGCGGCGATGCGCAGCGGGCTCGGAGGCAGTTCGACGGGCTCGGTGCCGAGCGCGTTCAGGTTGCGCAGCTTCGACTCCAGCAGCCAGGCCCGCTCGATGACGACTCGCTCGGTGCCGCCGCGCCCGAACAACGCGGCGACCCGGTCGAGTTCTTCGGCCGTGATCAGGCCGCCGCGCAGGTCCGCTCGCGGATCGCCGATGTCGGCGAGCACCCGCAGCGCGGCGGTGAGCCTGGCCACCTGGGGATCTGGACCTAGAACGCCGAGCACGCGGTCAAGCAGGGCGCAGTCGGCGGCGTAATCATTGCCCCCGCGATCGGCCGGCTGCCCGCGGTAGGAGTCCGCGCTGGCCGCTATCGCCAGGACATCGGCCAGCGCCGGGCGGCCGAACCCGCCGCCGAGGTCGAGTCTGGGCAGGTCGGCTGGGAGCACCCAGACCAGCGGTTGCAGGCCGCAGCGGCGGGCCAGCCGGGCCAGCTCGCCCGCCACGCCACCCTCGGTGAGATCAATGACCGTGAGCTCGCCCTGGCTGCTCAGCTGAGTGGCGGCAATGGTCGTGAGCAGAGCCGACCATCCGGCCAGCGTTCCACCCGCCACGTCGAGCCGGTCGATCCCCTGCGGCAGGGCCACGGTGAACCAGGACGGCTGCCGATCGTAGATGCTCTTGCGCCGCTGCCAGGCCCGGTAGTCGCTGGCATGGTCGCGGTGGCTAGCGGCCAGCCTGCTGGCCTGGGCGGCACCGATCGCGTCGATCCGCTGCCGCTCGCTGGCGACAAGCGCGCTGAGCCGGCGCTCGCTGCGCCACACCGACCGGGCGCACCTAGCTGCGCCGACGGCCGTGATGGCGATGCCGGCGCCGGCCAGCGTCCAGCCCGCCAGCCCGGTCAGCCAGGCGGCGGCGAGCCCCATGGCGAGCAGGCCGCAGGTGGTGCCGCCGAGCCTGGCCGGGCGGACAATGCGGTGGCTGATCATGCGCTGCGCCGTGACCCAGCTCTCGTCCAGCGTGGCCGGCGGCAACGCGGGCAGCCGCGCCGGTGCCGGTCCAGGGTCGCCGGTCGCGGGCGCGAACTGCCAGCCCAGGCAGACCGGCAGCGATCCGGCGCTCATCGCACCACCTTGGTGCCGGTGACCAGGCGGGTCGGCGGCCCGAGTACGGTCCAGGAGAGCCGATCGGGCCGGCCACTCCGCGGCAGGCGGTCATCGGGCACTTGGTTGCCGAGTCCTTGGTTGCCGAGTCCTTGGTTGCGGAGTCCTGGCGGGCCCGAGCCGCGCAGCGCGATCACGTTGACCTGGGCGGCCAGCGCGGTGGCGGTGGCGGCGACCGTGGTGCCGAGCGCGACCGCGGTTCCAGTCCTGGTGCCGAGCGAGATGAGTGCGCCCAGTTGCCGGGCGTCGAGAGTCTCGCACCCGTCGATCCACACCAGGCAGTCGCAGCCGATGCCGAGGTCGCTGTGCTCGGTCAGCGCGTCGGTCAGGCTCGCTACGACGAGCCGCGCGATCATCTCGGCTGACCGGCCGCGCACCGGCCGGTCCAGCGGGAAGTAGGCGACCTCGCGGCGGGCCAGGGTGGCGGTCATGGTGATCGACTGCTGGTCAGCCGGACTGCGCGTGCTCCTGGCCGACGGCTTAGGCGTGAGTTCGCGGGCCAGCTCAGCTAGCTGCCCGATGACCGGAGCGAGCACGGAGTGGTCACCGCCGAGCTGGCCGGTGAGTTCGGCCACCTTGGTGGCGAGCTCGCCACGCACGGCCGGGTGACCGCGCAGCTCAGCCACGCGCGCCGGCAGCGCACCAGGTGCGAGCAACCCGATGAGCTCGTCGAGCAGCGGGACGGGCCTGCTCGCCGAGGCCCCCTGTTGTGCGCCTGCCACCTTGAGTGCGGCGAGCGCGACCTCCAGGTAGCTGGCGCACAGCAGGCGCCTGGCCTGGCCTGCACCCGTCCAGTCGATCATGGCGAGCACGAGGCTGGTCGCCTTGTCCGGGCTCGCGTCCGCGATCGGGTCGAAGCTGGCCGGCTGCCATCCGAACCAGCGCAGCGGTGCGGTGACCTCGGCGCAGGCCAGTCCGAGCTGGTTGGCCAGGCTCGCCTGGCAGGCGCGGCCGGCGCGGCCCGGTTGGCTCGCCGCGGGCCGGCCGTTCAGATCGATCACGATGACCGCCTTGCGGTGCTGGATCGCGGCCAGCGCCAGGTCCCGGCCGGTCGCCGAGACCGCTGCGGGGTCCTGGCTCAGGCACAGCACGCCGGCCTCGGCCTCGCGCCAGGTGATCTCCGCTCGGGCGCCCGTCGTCGGAGCGATGCCCAGGCAGCAACCGTCAGCGGTGGCCACCTCGCCCCGACGCAGCACCACGGAGAGATATCCGCATCTGGCCAGCACGAGTACGCCCCGGCGATATCGGGCCGACCGGGTGGCGCGACCAGGCAGGACGAGCATGGCTGCTTCGGCCGCCGCGACGATCAACGCGACGGGTAACTGCCTCGGCAGCCATTGCCGCCAGCCGGTGAGCGCTCCGCGCAGGTTCCCGAGCTTGGTCAGCAGCGGGCCGGGCTCGACCAGGTTCCCGACCAGATGGCTGCCGCCGGCCAGGTAGCCGGCCACCGACCGCCCGGGACCCCAGGCGAGTAACCAGGCGACGCCGATCGCCGTCGGCAGCACCAGCCAAGGTGGCCGCCATCGACTCAGCCGATCGATCAGCAGATAGCAGATCGTTAGCAGGAGCGTGAATTGAGCGAATGCGAGCTGGGCCAGCACGATGACAACGGCAATTCCCGCTGCTAAATCACGGTGCGGCCGTGGTCCTCTGGGCATCAGGCGCCGGGCAGATAACGGGAGCTGCCCAGTCGAGTCAGTCACGGGCGAGTCAGTCACGGGCGAGTCAGTCACAGGGCAGCTCGGTCGCATATGAGGGCATAATGGCAAAAGATAGTACGTCCCGATGGGTCAGTACTGCCTTTTGCGAACCGTAATCAGGTCAGCTCTTAGAGAAGCTGACCGGAGCGTCATTGACCTCGGAATGGTCGCCCCCGGACCGGCCAGTCGAGCCAGCGAGGCCAGGGCTCGCGCCAATCCCCGAGCTTCCGGCCGTCTCATCCAAGGCATCGCCGACCGAGATGTTCTTTATCGGCGAAGAGTCGATGGGTGAGTCGATCACGATGCGGAACAGATCAGGGCGCAGCGCCGCGACCGTGAGCGCGACTGGCCGGCCAGCAACCGGGTCATCAAACCGCACGGTCACCATGGCAGCGGGCTGACCAGCTCTTAGCCGCAGCCCGCGGGCAACAGAAGACGGCGGAGGCTGCATCTCCAGGTGCAACGCCACCGGCCGGCCGAGTTCGGCCCAGCCGCCAAGGGTATCGGCGCCGGCGGAATCGGGCCGCAGCTCCGGGGGCGACTCGGCGGCCTCATTGAATGCCGCCGCCGCTTCCCTGGTCAGGTAGGTAGTCGAAATCGCGGCCGGATCGCCATTGACTGCCCAGTGGCACTTGATAACGCAGATCGTGTCCGCCGCGGCGACCCCGAGCGCACAGCCGATGTCTTCAGGCACCCGCCGCCAGGACACCTTTCGGCTGCGGCAGGTGACGTCGCTTCCCATCGGGTCAACCTGCGCGCCGAGCTTCGGGACGCCGTGCATCGAAATCAGGTATTCAGCCGGACTCGCGCGATATAGCTGCCCGTCAGGCAGCTGGCGGATCAAATGCCTGGCGGCGAGTTCCCGCACGGCTTGCTCGACCTGATTGGGCCTGACGTTGTAGCGCCGCGCCAGCGCACTTGGCCTCGGCAAACGCCACCCGGGCTCGTGATGCACCAGCGTCGCCGCAAGCCGGTCAGCCAGAACTCCCGCGACGTCTGGCCTATCGTCGCCGGAGTATGCCACTGGACGCCCTCCGCCCTTGGTATTTGGATGCCAGCCATCCGTGGATGGCTGGCTTGGTTGCTTCTGTTCTACGGAGTCGAGTTGACCGGAAGCTGAACTGCAGGTAATGCGTCGCGCAACGAACTGCTGCGAACGGTCGACGAAAGTACCGATCCTTCGCTGGCATAAAGTCGTTATATAACTGGATGTATCGATAGATCAGGACGGTCATGTCGTCACTCCGTGTTGCGCCGGGAGCGCCAAATGATGACCCGGCCCGCGATGATGATCAGCAGCACGAAAATCAGCAGCAGGAACGCGGCGTCGTAGGACAGATCGACCGAGGACTGGGTCGGGCTCTGGTAGAAGTTGAAGATCGGATAGGTCAGGTACCCGACCGGTGAATTCGTGAGCTGGAGCGCCGGGTTCTGGTCGTTCCACCCGGCCACTGCGAGTAGCGGCGCCGTCTCGCCGACCGCGATCGCGATCGCGATCAGCAAGCCGGTGACGATCCCCGGCGTCGCTGCCTTGAGCACGATCTTGCGCAGCGTCCAAGACGCCGGTATGCCGAGCGCCTCGGCGCCTTCCCGGTAAGAGCTCGGCACCTGGCTGAGCGCCGACTCGGTCGCCTTGGTGATGTAAGGGATCGAGATGATCGACAGCACGATCCAGGCGCCGGCCAAGGAGAACTTCCAGCCGAGGCCGATCGCGAGTGCGACGTAGCCGCAGTACCCGAGCACGATCGACGGGATGCCGGCCAGTACCTCATAGGCGCCGCGCAGCACGCCCCGGTGCCTGCCCCGGGCGAACTCGCCGAGGTAGAGCCCGGTCAGGATGCTGACCGAGCCGCCGATGACCAGTACGCCAACCGCGAGCAGCAGCGTCCCGAGCACCGCGTTCTCCAAACCGCCGCTCTGCCCGTTGGTATCGGTGACGAGGACGCTGAAGCTGAAGTGCGGGAGCGCCCTGACGATAATGCCAAGCGCCAGCCAGGCCGTCGGTATGACGACCAGGGCCAGTCCGATGAAGCACAAGGCCCAGAAAAACGCGTTGCCGAGCCGCCGGTGCAGCGGCACGGCCGGCCATTCGAACGTGCTGGTCGGCCGGGAGCCGGGGGGCAGGACTCGCGCGCTATTCGAACTTGCCATGTCACAGCCCCCTGCCGACCGGCAGCGCGGTGCCGGAGACCTTGCGTACCAGGAACCGGGCGAGGACGTTCGTGCCAAGCGTGATGACCATGAGCACCACCGCCAGCTCGGCGAGCGTGCGGATCTCGAATCCGCTCGCGTCCCCGAAGGCCGAGTCGAGCTGATTCACGACCGTCGCCGCGATCGTCGTCATCGCGCTGTAGATATTGCCGGGGATGCTGCCGAGCGCGAGCCCGCAGGTCATCGCGACGGCGATAGTCTCGCCGAGCGCGCGTCCGAGGCCGAGCACAACCGCGCCGACTATCCCGCTGCCAACCCAGGGCAACGTCACCTGACGCGCGCACTGCGCATCGGACATGCCGAGCGCGATCGCGCCTTCGCGTGGCAGGATCGGCACCTGACGGATCAGGTCTCGGCTGGTAGCGGCCACGATCGGGATCACCATGATGGCGAGCACCAGTCCGGAGACAAGCTCGCCAAGTCCGTTCCCCGTATCACCAGAGAAGTAGTTCAGCACCGGGACGTCGGGGACGTTCCTGGCGAGGAACGGCGCGATGTCATGGGCGATGAACGGTCCGAAGGTCAGCGCTCCCCACAGCCCGACGACCACGCTCGGTACCCCGGCGAGCAGCTCAAGGAACGCGCCGACCAGGCTGGCAAGCCGCTTGGGCAGCCGCTCCACGATGAACAGGGCCGCGCCGATCGAGACCGGTACCGCGATTATCAAGGCGATCGCCGAGGTGATGAGCGTCCCGACGATGTCAGACAGGACGCCGAACTGCTGGCCAGCCAGGTGCTCGACCCCGCCGGTGCCGGTGATCGTCGAGCTGTAGCCACCGACCGCCCACACGCTGCTGGTGAAGAACGAGCCGCCGTTGAACTTAATCGCGGGCAGCGCCTCCACGAGCAGCGTGATCAAGACGAATGCCAGCGCGGCGGCCGGGAGCAGCGCGAAGACGAAGCCGATCCGCTTGATCACCTGGTCCCCGCTGAATCTCACGCCGGGCCGGCGGGGGAGCGGTGTGCCCGCTCCCCCATCCGGCGGCAGCGCTTGCGCTTGCGCGGCCATAAAGGTCAGCTGCCGATCTTGGAAATCAACGCGTCGGACTTACTGACTACCGTCGAAGGAAGCGCCTGGAAGTCGACCGCGTCGAGGTAGGTGGTCGGGTCCTGGCCGGTGTGCACGATCCAGTGCAGGAGCGCCCTGATGTCCTGCGCCTGAGTGGCGTTGGTCTGGGTGGTCTGCACGATCGCGTACTCGTAGTTGACGATCGGGTAGCCGGTCGCCGCCGGGCCATCGATCATCGAGATCGCTTCGCTGGTCGGAGTGCTGGCAGTGAACGAGTTGGCTTCGGCGCTGATCGTCGCCGGGGTCGGCTGAAGGAAGTTGCCGGCCTTGTTGGAGATGGAGGCGGTGCCGAGGCCCGACGCCTGCGTCTTGCTCAGGTAGCTGATGCCGATGTAGGCGATGCAGCCCTTGTTGGCGGCACACCCGGCCACCATGCCGCTGTTGCCGGTCTCGGCCAGCGCACCGGGCGCGTTCGGCCAGCTGACGGTGGTGTTGACGTTGCTCTGTGACCACACGCTCGGGTCCTGGGCGCTGAGGTAGCTGGTGAACAGGAAGGTGTCACCTGAGCTGTCGGCGCGGTGCACGGTGACGATCTTCATGCTCGGCAGCGGGACGCCCGGGTTCAGCTTCTTGATCGCCGGGTCATTCCAGGTGGTGATCTTGCCTGAGTAGACCTCGGCGAGTACCGCGCCGGTCAGCTTGAGATTCTTGATGCCCGGCAGGTTGTAGTTGACCTGCTGCGCCGAGATCGCGAGCGCGATGTTCAGCAGGCCTGGGTACTTGGCTGTGTCCGCGCTGGACAGGTAGGCGTCAGAGGCGCCGATGTTGACCGTGCTAGTGGCGGCGTCGGCGATGCCGATGCCAGAACCGGTGCTGCCCGTCGTAATCGTGACGATCGGGTTCTTGCTCGAATCAATGAACTGCTTCTGGTAAGCCGTGGACCAGGTGCCGAACAGCGGGAACAGCAGCGAGCTGCCGGTCTCGGTCAGCGACTCAGGCTTGCTGTTAGGCGAGGAGGGCAACGGCGCGCCCTGCATCGGCGCCGCCTTGGTTGAAGACGACGGTGTCGTGCCTGAACTCGACGAGCTGCCACAGGCTGCGACCAGCGCAGCGAGCGGGATCAGGGCAGCCGCCGCGGCCAAGCGGGTTCGGTGGATCACCGGGGAATACTCCTTTGCTGATGCATGCTTACGCATGCGCTGAGCGACTCGCGCGCGATCGCGTGCGATGGGAGCCGGGCTTGCGCGCGGCTCTTGCGCCCCGGCGGCAGGACTGCGACCTTCCGCACGGGTGGTCTGGCTAGCCGAAATGCCCGCCGACGTACTGCGCTGTCTCCTCCTCGGCCGGATTGTCAAACAGTTGCCTGGTCTCGCGGTGCTCCACCAGGCGTCCCTTGTTCAGGAAGATCGTCCAGTCGGCGACCCGGCTCGCCTGGGCCAGGTTGTGAGTGACGATGACCACGGTGATCTGCGGCACCAGCGTCTTGATCAGTTCTTCGATCGCCGCCGTGGCGACGGGGTCTAGCGATGAGGTCGGCTCGTCGAGCAGCAGCACGTCGGGGTCGATGGCCAGTGCCCTGGCCAGGCAGAGCAACTGCTGCTGCCCGCCGGACAGCCTGAACGGCGAATCCTTGAGGCGCTCGGCGATAGCGTCCCAGAGCCCCACTTCGATGAGCCGCCGCTGCGCGATCTCGCGCATTCCGTCCCGGCTCGCCATCCGGTGCGCTTTAACCCCAGAAACGACGTTGTCCATGATCGACATCGGGAACGGGTTGGGCCGCTGGAACAGCATGCCGACCTTGCGACGCAGTGACATGAGGTCGAGGCCCGGATCCCAGATGCTGCGGGATTCGAGCAGCACGTCTCCGGAGTGCCGGTAGCCGGACACCTTGTCGTTCATCCGGTTGAAGGTGCGCAGCAAGGTGGTCTTGCCCGACCCGGTGGGCCCGATCAAGGCTGTGATCGCGCCCTTGCGGATGTTCGTGCTGATGTTGCTCAGGATGGTTCGCTGCCCGAAGCCGAGGGTCAGATCTACGGTCTGAAGCGCCGCCGTACCGTCGGCGCTGCCTGCGGTCTGGCCGGTACCGGTCTGGGCGGTACCGACGAGGCCGGCGGGGGCAGTTTCGCCGCCGGGAGCATCCGCTGACTTGTCCCGGCCGGCTTCAATCGACATTAGCTCTCCACGTCGTGGGTTTTGTCGTGATTGACCGCCGCATTACGCGGACGGACCCTTTCTAGGCGACCAAAGTGACGCAGAGTTGAACGGGAGGTGAGAATAACGAGACCGGAATCAGACGGGTAGCGTACTCGCGCATAACGGTTACACCCGCAGAGACCCTCCGATCACTGCAGGTCACGGCCCCGTGTAGCTGTCGTTCCAGGCCGACAAGCCATCCGGTCGGGTCCAGTCGACCGGCCACGACTTCCAATATCTGACCCGCAGTGACCCAATAACCCATCTGGGCGAAAACGTCCGCATTGATGGTTAATGCCGGACTCGTCAGGCGTTCCAATCACCAGCCCGGCGATTAGCCGCATGAATTAACATCCCGGACAGCAACAATTCCTATCTCCTATAAAGGAGAATGCAATAAAGTAACATTTGAGGCACTTTGCCACACCTATCGCAACCACAGCGCCTCCCGCGCACCCAACCACCCCGCACGGCGCCGCGCACGCGACCAGCCCGCGTACCGGGGATACTGCCGTCCCGGGGCGGTTGATGCGAACGAGGACACTGAGGCTTTTGTGACTGCTGCACTGAAGGGTCGGGGCGACACAGACAGATGAATACGCGTATTCATCCTCCAGATTCCGGATGAATTTCCATATTCATCCGGCAGCGGGCTGGTCACTGGACTGCTCAAGACGCGATCGCGGGGCAGATGGTAATGAAGCGGCCCAAGTGACACAGCTGACCGGAACTCGGCGCAGCCTAGGAAACACGACCGCCGCCCGGCGCGCAGCGCCGGGCGGCGGTAGACATCGACCTCTGTCTAGGCCAAACGCTCACGCCGGACCCTGCCTGGGCGCTAGGCCCAGACCAGACTCTGGTCACGCGTTGGCCTGGACCCGGATCCTGGCTAAACCGCTAGGTCTAGTTCCGTGATCTTGCCGGTCTGGGCGGAGACCGTCTGCTCGACCCTGATCCCGCCGGGGGCCAGGACGCGCAGCTGCCAGTCACCCGGAGCGGCGTAGAAGGTGAATCCGCCGTCCTCGCCGAGCGGGACTTCGGCGACGAACTCCCCGTCGGCGTTGTGCAGGCGGGCGTAACCGCTGGGCACCGGAGTGCCCGAGCTGGTTACGTGACCTTGCACGATCGCCTGCGTGCCCGCGCCATCGGTAACCCGGATGCCGCCAGCCGGGGCCCCGCAACCGCTAGCCGACGCCTGTGCCGCTTCACTCACTTGCCATCTCCAAGTTCGATCGGTACGCCGACCAGCGAGCCGTACTCGGTCCACGAGCCGTCGTAGTTCTTCACGTTGGCCTGGTTGAGCAGCTCGTGCAGCACGAACCAGGTGTGGGCCGACCGCTCGCCGATCCGGCAGTACGCGATCGTGTCCTTGCCGAAGTCGAGGCCGGCCTCGTTGCCGTAGAGGGTGCGCAGATCATCGTCCGACTTGAACGTGCCGTCGTCCTGCGCCGCCTTCGACCACGGGACGTTCTTGGCGGTCGGGATGTGCCCGCCGCGCTGGGCCTGCTCCTGCGGTAGGTGGGCCGGCGCCAGCAGACGGCCAGCGAACTCGTCGGGCGAGCGGACATCGACCAGGTTGATGTTGCCGATCGCGGCGACCGCGTCGTCGCGGAACGCGCGGATGGACTTGTCCTGCTCCTGGGCGCTGTACTGCGTGGCCGCACGCGAGGGAACCTCGGTCACCATCTCGCGGGAGTCGAGCTCCCACTTCTTGCGGCCGCCGTCGAGCAGCTTGACGTTGTGGTGCCCGTACAGCTTGAAGTACCAGTAGGCGTAGGCGGCGAACCAGTTGTTGTTGCCGCCGTACAGGATGATCGTGTCGTCGTTGGAGATGCCGCGCTCGGACAGCAGTGCCTCGAATCCGGCCCGGTCGACGAAGTCACGGCGGACCGGGTCCTGCAGGTCCTTCTTCCAGTCGACCTTGACAGCGCCCTTGATGTGGCCCTTGTCGTAGGCGCTGGTGTCCTCGTCGACCTCCACGAGAACGAGCCCTGAGTCACCAAGGTGAGCCTGCACCCAATCGGCATCTACGAGAACGTCAGAACGGCTCATGCGTGTTTCTCCTTGTCAGCTTTGGCCGGCGTCAAGACCTTGCTTGCCGGGCACGATTCGTCGAATGAGCAGGTACAGCTCGCAGCCCAGGCAGATGCCGAAGGCTCCGTTCAAGAACGCGGCGATCAGCGCCATCGCCGTCGCCACGACGCCTAGTCCCGTGACCCCCTCCGCATAACCGATCACGCCAGCAACCGCGAATACCAGGCCGACACCCTGGGCGAACCGAGGCGGGGCCTGCGCTTCGAGCTCCTTCGGCGGCCCGAGCCTTGGCCGGACCAGATACCGGTAGAGCAAGCCGTACGGTGCGTACTTCAGGCCGAAGAAGGCGCCGACCGCGAAGATCACCGCTTGTGCGGCAAGCAGCCAGGCGCTGCTGGTGATCAGGACGACGATGAGAACAGCGGTGGTGATCAACGCGCCGAATCTGGGTCCTCGGGGGTCAATTTCCATGAGGCTCCTTCCCATGGATTCGGCCAGGGCTTCGCTTAGCGACTTGGCCCGGCCTGCGGAGGGTGGTGGGAGGGCCTCGCGGTCAGAGCGCCGCTGTAACGCGACAGTAATCCACGACGCGGCGCCTCGTCAGTCCGGCCGCCATTGAGGCAGGCACCGTTACTGACTCAGCCATTTAAGTTTTCCCTATCATTTATATAGGAAGCTCTATCGTCGCGCCAAGAGCCGCGATCACGTCAGCTTTCCTTGGCTGGCCGCTCGCGCGGTGGGTAACGTGCCCGTCAGGCCCGAGCACAAACGTGGTCGGAGTCCGCCGCACGTCCAGGCGCCGGACCAGATCCAGCCTGGACTCGGCGTCGATCTCGACGTGCGTCACGCCGTCGACCATCTTCGAGACCTCACCCAGGATCTGCCTGGTGGCTCGGCACGGCGCACAGAACGCCGAGGAGAACTGCACCAGCGTCGCCCGCCCGCCGAGTTCGGCCCCGAGGTCACCGGCCGTCAATTCCTGCACGGGCCCAGCCGGCCCACCCGATCCAGCCGATCCCGCCGCCTCAGCCGACTTAGCCACGACCTTCCCGTTACGCGCGCGCCACCACAACCCGAAAACGGTCGCCAGCACCAGAGCGCCGACAGCGGCGAGCACACCAGAGGTCACGGCGGGAGAACAGCATCCCAACGCCCCACATTCCCGACACCCAAATCCAGCCGGCACTGGAGCGGTGGAAGGACCTTCCACCGCGGTGGAAGGACCTGCCGGCGTGGCGGCTAGACCACGCACGCAGGTGACACGCCCGACGCAGCGCGGGTCAGTGTCCTTGCAAAACCTGACGGGCCGGCGGATCAGGGAGCCAGGCAGACTGGTGTGGTGATCCGTCTCATCGAGCCGCCGGGGCTGGTGTGGCCAACCCCGGACGTGCGGGTGTCTTACCTGGTGGGAGAGCAGGCCGACTGTCTGCTGCGCGGCACGCCGACGCAGTGGCTGGTGGCGGCCAGCGAGGATTTCCCTGGGTTCGCTGCCGCCCGGCGCGGAGTGCAGGTTGGCTGGGGAGTGCCCTCCACGATCTTCTGGTACATCTCAGGCGAGTACTACCTGGGAACGCTCGTTGTCCGCCACGAGCTCACCCCTGAACTGGTCGAGACTGGCGGCCACATCGGCTATCACGTGGTCGCGCCCTGGAGGCGGCAGGGCCACGCGACCCGGATGCTGGCCGCGGGCCTGGCGCACTGCCACGAGCTGGGACTGGACCGGGTTCTGCTGACCTGCGCCGCCGATAACGAGCCATCGCGCCGGGTGATCCTGGCCAACGGCGGCGTGCCAGACGGTCAGCGAGGGAGCGAAGACCGCTTCTGGATCAAACTGCCGTGAAGGTGACGCGGCCGGGGTTGAGGCGGACAACTCACGCAACCCACCCCCGACGGCGCTCAGACCGGTGGAGGGCGGCCTGAGCGCCGACGCCCTGAGCCGAGGCCTTAATCGGCCTTAAACCTGAGCAGGACCCGGTCGTTGGATTTCAGAACGAACCCGGTGACCATGGTGTTCGGCACCCGCGCCAGGCTGGGGTACCAGAGTCGGCTGCCGTGTACGCCGACCAGCCAGCCGCCGACCATTTGAGTGTGGCCGTCAGCCGTCCGGACGTAAAACTCGCAGTTCGTCCACTCGGGCACGCCGTTCACGTGCACCGAGATCACGGTGCCCCACCGCGATTTGCCGTACTTGACCTCACCGGAGATCGGTCCGTTGCGGGCGAACACTTGCTCAAACGCCGCCGTGGAAGTGTGCGAGCGGTCGTCGAGTACGGACGACACCGCCACGCTGCCGCTGATCGCGATGATGAGAGCGGCGGCCACGGCGACCACGGTTCGCCAGCGGCGGCTGCGCTGCCTTGCCCGCACCTCAACCAGCAGGCGCGACAACACCTTCGGGGCCGGATTGTCCGCATCGACCGCGTCTGGGCTGGGCTCAATCAGCTGTTCGGCCTCGGACAGCGGGATCCGGTGCAGCAGCGCGGGCAGCACCGCGAGTCCGGCGAGTTCCTCGCGACAGCCATAGCACTGGTTCAGGTGAGTATCGAGCAGGCTGCGCTCGTTCGGTTCGATCGCGCCGACGACGTATACGCCGAGCAGCTCACGAAATCTGCGGCAAGCCGGGTCGCTCATGGCGCGAGCCCCCGTTCTTCAAGTGCCAGCTTCAGCGCCCTCAGCGCGTAGAAGGTACGCGATTTCACCGTGCCGGCGGGCACGCCAAGCACGGCGGCGGCTTCGGCTACGGACCGGCCGCGGTAGTAGGTCTCGAGCAGGACAGACCGGTGCTCTAGGCGCAGGGACCGCAGCGCGTCAGCTACGGCCCAGGCCTCAAGCGCCCGGTCGGCGGTGTCAGGCACCGCGGTGAGTGCCAAGGCGGCTTCGCCTACCTCACGTGGCCTGGCCTGACGCGCCCGGTGCGCGTCGACGGCGAGGTTCCTGGCGACGGCGAACAGCCAAGGCCTGGCTGGTCGATTCACTATCGCGTCGGGGTGCAGCCACGCCCGAAGCAGGGTCTCTTGCACGATGTCTTCCGCTCGCTGCCGGTCTCCACTGGTGAGGTGCAGGGCATAACGCAGTAGCGGGCCCGCGTGCTCGGAATAGAGCGCGCGTACCAGCTCTTCGTCAGTTACCTGCCTGGCTTGCTCATGCTTCGGGCTGCCGGCGCCGTCGCGAACCACCACACCTGCTAACACGCTAGATCGGCCGGTTCGGTTCACCGGCCCGCACTTGACATCTACCGGCTCACGACCGGTCAGCCACCCGCAAACGGTGGCAACACCTCGATCACCGCGTCATCTACCAGCGCGATCGACTCGTGCGGCCGTTTGCCGGCCGGCTGGCCGTCGATCAGGAACGAGGACCTGGCCATCACGGTGCGAAGCCGCAACGGGTTCCCCGGCCGTCCCGCTTGACCGCCTCCGGGGGGAATCGAGGGGTCGTCCTCCCGGGTCAGCACCGCGGCGGCGAGAGCGTCAGCCAGCGTCGCTGCCTCGATTTTCTCGTCGGCGACCCCGGCCGCGTCTTTCGCTGCGGCCCAGTAGCGCAGGGTCACGATTGCCATGTCAGCTATCCTCGCTCATAGCGGCCAGAACTGAACCCGGCCCAGTCGACGAGCCAACACAGTACAACGCGCCGACCGGGAACCGGGTTCACGCTGCTCGCCGTAGCTCCCTGGCGGCCTGACCGTTGTGCTGGCCCGCGGGGACGACCTCCCGGACCCCGCAGAGTAGGACCGGAGGTGGCTGCTGGTGAGCAGGGTGCTTTTGCTTACCGGCACGCACGAGATCGCCGCTGACATCCTTCCCTCGCTCAGCCTGCTCGATCACGCCGTCAGCGTCGCGCCCGCCGCACCAGAAGCGCTGACCGCGCGGACCGCCAACCCGCCGGACGTGGTGCTGGTCGACGCGAGACATCACCTCGTCAAGGCTAAGGAACTGCTCGGCCGCCTCGCGACGGCCGACCTGAGCATCCCGCTGCTAGTGGTGATCAGCGAAGGTGCCTGGGCGGCGATCACCGTCGAGTGGGGCGCCGACGACGTGCTGCTGCACACGGCCGGGCCGGGCGAGGTGGAGGCCAGGATCAGGCTCGCGGTGGGACGGGCGTCGGCCCCGGTCGCCGCGACGAGCCCGGTCGAGCCCGCGGCCGAGGTCCGCTCGGGTGAGCTGGTCATCGACGAGGGCACCTACTCGGCGCGGATCCGCGGCCACACGCTCGACCTGACTTTCAAGGAATTCGAGCTGCTCAAGTTCCTCGCCCAGCATCCCAAACGGGTGTTCACCCGAAGCCAGCTCCTGCAGGAGGTCTGGGGCTACGACTACTTCGGCGGCACCCGGACGGTCGATGTGCACGTCCGCAGGCTGCGCGCCAAGCTCGGGTCCGAGAACGAGGCGCTGATCGGCACGGTCCGCAACGTCGGGTACAAGTTCGTGCCAGCTAAGCCAGAAGGCCGCAGGCCCGCACAGACGGGCGCGGTCACGGCCAAGCCGGCAGGCGCCGAAGGAGAAGTCCTTCAGATAGGTGAAAAAATTGCGGACCCCGGTCAGGCATCCCAGGCCGGTCCAGCTAATGGCCAGACCGAGGCCGATGCGCGGGCCGGCCAGGATGGGCATCCGAGCCGGGGTACGACGGGCAGGAAGCCTAGGGTTGAGGCCGGTGATTGAGTACCCGGTAATCGAGTCAGGCTGGCGGGCGACCGGCGCGCCGGAGGACGGGGGCAGGACAGCGTGAGCGAAGACAGCGTCACCGACGAAGACAGCGTCAGCGATTTGCGGATAGCCGGTCATCTGTCCGAGGACGATGTGGCCGCCACGCTGCGGCTGGTGCGCGCCGCGACCGACGAGGATGGCGTCTCGCCGCTCTCTGAGCACGTGCTGCTGCACCTCCGATACGGCGGCGATCCGCGGGCGCGAAGCTTTCTTCTTAAAAATGGGTTTGAACTTGCCGGATACGCTCACCTCGATCCAACCGATCCCGTGCAGGGGCCAAGCGGCGAACTGGTGGTGCACCCCGCGCACCGGCGACATGGCCTCGGCCTCGAGCTGCTCAGGGCGGTCAATGCCGAGGCTGAGGGGCCGCTCCGGTTGTGGGCGCATGGTGATTTGCCGGCGGCGGCGCGGCTGGCCGCCAGCGCGGGTTTCGAGCGGGTCAGGGCGCTGTGGCAGATGCGCCGGTCGCTGCAGACGAGGATCGGCCGGCCGCAGTTCGCGGACGGGATCACGGTCCGCGCGTTCGTCCCCGGGCAGGATGAGGACGCGTGGACGGAGTTGAACCGCAAGGCGTTCGCCGGGCATCCGGAGCAGGGCACCTGGACGCGGGACGACCTTGACCTGCGGGAGCGCGAGCCGTGGTTCGATCCGGATGGGTTCTTCCTGGCCGAGCGGGGCGGCAAGCTGGCCGGGTTTCACTGGACCAAGATCCACGGCCAGAACGACGGTGCTAGCCAAAGGGGGACGACCCCCTCGGACTCCGGCGACGGCGACGGGCATCACCATGAGCCGATCGGCGAGGTGTACGTCGTGGGCGTCGACCCTGGGGAGCGTGGCAGCGGCCTTGGCCGCGCGCTAACCCTGGCCGGGCTCCGGTACCTGCGCTCGCGCGGGTTGTTTCAGGTGATGCTGTACGTAGACGAGACCAATACGGCGGCAATTGGGATGTATGAGGCGATTGGCTTCAATCACTGGGGTACGGACGTTATGTACGCGGCCCCGAGCTCTTCAATCCGGATGCCGGTCTAGTCCGAATACCTCGTCCAGTTCGTCGTCGGTCAGCCGGCGGTCGGCGGCGGCGACCGCGCTCAGCACATCGCCGTACAGGCTGATCTCATCGAGAGCTATGGCGTCATGGATGCGATCGTCAAGGTCTTCTAGCATTGCTCCACCTCCGTCGCTGGCCGACTCCCCAGTCCCGACGGCAGCAAGGTTACGGGTCCGCGCCGGTGTCTCGCATGACCCATCAGGATCATTTCTTGTCATCCTTACCGGTGAGTAAGGCGACCAGCGGTGTACAACTTCTAGGTGACATTCCCGGTGACCGTCTTGCTAACCGGGACGGATGCTCCATTACCGGGGCCAACGCCGCCAGGGCTAATACGGCTGGACCTGATGCCATCGTGCCTCCCGGTGCCTGCGAGCCCGGTCTACATAGCTTTGCCAGGTGTGGGTGATCCGCTCGCGATCGGCGCCGGAGAGCTCGCGGACCACGCGGCCCGGCACGCCAGCGAACAGCACGCCGGGCGGAATGTGGTGGCCGGGCAGCACGACCGCTCCGGCGGCGATCAGCGAGCCGGCGCCTACCCGGGCCCCGCCGAGCACGACGGCGCCCATGCCGACCAGCGCACCTTCTTCTATATGCGCGCCGTGCACCGTCGCGTGGTGACCCAGGCTTACCCGCGGCTCGAGCCTGGCCGGCTCGCCCGCGTCGACGTGCAGGCAGCACAGGTCCTGGATGTTGCATTGTTCGCCGATGAAGATCTCGTCATCGTCGGCGCGCAGGACGGAGCCGTACCAGATGCTGGAGTCGCGGCCGATGGTGACCGAGCCGACGACGACCGCGCCCGGGGCGATCCAGGACTCTGGGTGGATCGAGGGGGCTGCGACCCCTGGGCTGGCCGAACCTGGGCTGGCCGAACCTGGGCCGGCCGAACCTGGGCCGGGCTGGGCCGGCGGCCCGAGCGATCCGATGAGCGGTGCTTGCAACGGGCCGGCTGACGGTTCAGTTAGCTCCGCCCGTCGTTCGGCACCAGGCCCCGTCGCCACCTTCCGATCATCTCAGATTGGCTGACTTAACAAAAAGTCAGCTCGCCCGAAGTTCCCGCATCTCATCTCATCGGTCTGTAGCACGCGATGAGGCTGCGCAAATTAGGATAATTTGTCGTTTCGGTTGCGGTGGGTGCCCGTGCGGACAAGAGTCGTCACACATCTGCCTACGGCATCTGCGTGGGGTGCTGCCGCAGAATGTCAGCTTTGACCACAGGACCCGACGACGCGACAGGTGAGAGATGACCGAGTACAACGATGTCGTTGCCGATGGCCGGGAGGACCCGTTCGACGGCGAGCGGCGCGGTTACGCTCGCCGCCAGGTCGACGAATACATCGCCTGGCGCAACGGACAGATCCGCGAACTCGAAAGCAAGCTCACCCAGAGCCTCGGTGAGATCGAGCGGCTTCGGCACGAACTGACCGACGCCAAGGAGGCCGGCGGCAGGCCAGCCCACGAAGAGGTCAGCGAGCGGGTCGGCCAGATCCTCAAGCTGGCCGCCGACGAGGCGAAGGCTGAGCGCGAGCGCGGCAAGACCGAGATCGGTCAGATGCGCGATGTCGCCAAGTCCGAGACCGACAAGCTCAGGGCCGACGTAAAGGACGAGACCGACCGGTTCAGGGCCGAGGCGCAGGACCGGGCCGAGCGCATGCTCACCGCGGCCCAGGAGCAGTCTGAGCGCGCGATCTCCTCGGCCAGGGCCGAGGCTGACGGCCTGGTCACCGCGGCCCAGCAGAACGCCGAGCAGACGGTCGCCGACGCCACTAAGCACGCCGAGAGCACGGTCGCGGCCGCCAACTCCCAGGCCAAGAAGTCCCTCGACGACGCTAACGCCCGCGCTACCGCGATCCACGATGGCGGCGAGCGCAGGCTGAACCTGCTGATCTCGCGGCACACAGAGACGGTCAGGCGGCTCACCGAGATCAGGGACGTCGTCACCAGCCTGGTCGCGGGCGAGGCCGCGCGCGGCTCGCTCGAAGACGAGGTCAACCGGGCGCTGTCCGGCCAGGGCAACTCGGGCGGGACTGAGCGGCCGGCGACCTCCGCCGCCGGGCAGCTTGACGCGCCGCATGCCGGTGCGCACCGGGCCACCCCGCATCGCGGCTCTGGCGTGACGGCCGCGGTCGAGGGCCGGCGGGCCGCATCGGCCGTCGTGGCCCACGACGCCGGTCTCGCTGAGCCCGCTCCGCGCCCGGCCAGCCGGTCGACGGCCGAGCTCGACCGTGAAGCTGAGCCGCTTGAGCGCAGGGAGCCAAGGCACAAGGTGCTCCCCGGCGACACGGCCACGATGGACGAAGACGATCTCGACGAGCCCAGGCACGCGTCAGACAGCCTGGCGCTCTGACTCACTGCGATTGACGGCCCGGTCCCGCTGCCGCGGGACCGGGCCGTTTGCGTTTCTGGAGCGCGGCGTCGGTCTGGGTCGGTCGGTCTGGGCCGACCGCTCTCCCCCGGTCCGTCAAGTGGCAACGCCGCAGCCTGGGCAGCGGTGCTGGCACATTCACACGGGCGGCCGTGGGCGCTCGGCGCTGGTTCAGGCGTCCAGGCTGTCCATCCGGCGCAGGATCACGCCCTCGCGCAACGCCCAGGGGCAGATCTCCAGCTCCGATAGCTGGAACAGGTCCATGGCCGCGTCGGCGACGATCGCACCGGCCGCCAGTTGCGGGGCCCGAAGCCTCGAGACCCCTGGCAGCGCGCTGCGGTCCTTGATCGCCATCTTGACGAGGCGCTCGGCCAGGTCGGTGACGTCGCTGTGCCGCAGTATGCGCCTGACGTAGATGCCGTCATGGGAAGGCGCCGCGCCCGCGATCCTGGCGAGCTGCCTGAAGGTCTTCGAGGTCGCGACGCTGCGGTCAGGAGTTCCGGCCGACCTGACCGCGCTGGCGGCAGCGGCTATCTCAGCCCTGACGTGCTTGCGCAGGCGCCGGACCTCATCGCGGTCGGGCGGGTCACCGCTCAGCCAGTACCTGGTGAGCCGGTTCGCGCCGAGCGGGAGCGAGACCGCGACAGACGGGTCCTCGTCCTGGCCGGACGCGATTTCCAGAGAGCCGCCGCCGATGTCTAGCAGCAGCAGCCGGCCGGCCGACCAGCCGAACCAGCGCCGCGCGGCCAGGAAGGTCAGCCGCGACTCCTCCGTGCCGGGCAGGACCGAGATCGGGACCTGGGTCTCGGCCTCGATCCAGGCAAGGATCTCGTCGCCGTTAGCGGCGTCTCTGATCGCCGACGTGGCGAAGGCCACCAGCTCCTGAACGCCCTTGTCCTCGGCGACCACAAGCGCCTCGCGGATGAACTCGAGCAACTTCCGGCTGCACTCGTCACTCAGCCGGTTGTCCGCGTCCAGGTAATCAGTGAGATGCAACTCTTCCTTGTGAGAGAACGCCGGCAGCGGACGAGCACCTTGGTGCGCGTCGACCACCAGCAGGTGCACCGTATTTGACCCCACATCGAGCACGCCGAGCCGCATACCATGACGCTACAGCCAGGTTGGCATAGCGTCGCGCAGGTGTCGGGGGTGCAAATGTCCGGGCAAGCGGGCAAATCGGTGCAGGTCGAACACGGACCTAAGCGAGTTAGGGCTTTCCTGAACGGCGAACTTGTCGTTGATACCTATGCACCGCTTCTGGTTTGGGAGATACCCTATTATCCCACCTATTACGTTGCGATGTCGGACATTAAGGCCGAGCTAATTCCCTCCGGGGAGTCCGAGCATCAGGCCCGGCTAGGCGATGCCGAGATCCTTCACGTCAAGTCGGGAGCCGGAACCGCGGAGCGAGCGGCCCGCCGGTACTCGAACTCGCCTGTGGCCGAGTTGCGGGACGCGGTCCGCCTGGACTGGGCGGCGATGGATGAGTGGCTCGAAGAGGACGAGCCCGTCTATACCCATCCCCGAGACCCGTACAAGCGGGTCGACATCCTGGCCAGTTCCCGGCGGGTGCGGGTGGAGATCGACGGAGTGACCGTCGCCGAATCCGACCAGCCGAGAATCTTGTTCGAGACCGGCCTGCCAGCCCGCTACTACCTGCCGCTGACCTCGGTCCGGATGGAGCTGCTGCGTCCGTCGCAGACCAGCACGCACTGCCCCTACAAGGGGACGGCCGCCTACTGGTCGGTCGACTCCGGCACCAGGGTGCACAAGGACGTGGTGTGGATTTACCGGACGCCGCTGCCGGAGAGCCAGAAGATCGCGGGATTCGCCTGCTTCTACAACGAGCGGGTCGAGATCTTCCTCGACGGCGAGAAGCAGCCGCGCCCTAAGTCACCGCTGGGCTGACCGGTTCTTCTGCCGTCTGTACGGCGACGTCGGTCGCGTCGCGCAGCACCCGCAGGATGTTGCCGCTGGCCAGCTTGCCGCAGTCGGCCGTGGACCAGCCTCGGTCGAGCAACTCGGCGAACAGGGCCGGGTAACACGAGACGTCGGTGAGGCCGACCGGGAACTCGGTGCACCCGTCGAAGTCGCCGCCGATGCCGACGTGATCGAGGCCGGCCGCGGCCCTGACGTGATCGACATGGTCGGCGACGTCACGCAGGGTAGCGGCCGGCATCGGATGTTCTTCCACCCAGTCGGCGAGCTGGGTCCGGTCAGAGATCGTGCGGTAATCGATCCCGCGCCGCTGCGCCTCGGCTGCCGCGGCCAGATCCCACTCCTGGCACGCAGCGGAGACGAACTGCGGCACGAACGTCACCATCGCCACTCCGCCGTTGGCTGGCAGCCGTTCAAGCACCGCGTCAGGCACGTTCCTCGGATGTTTGGTCAGGGCGCGAGCCGATGAATGCGAGAAGATCACCGGCGCGCTGGCCACGTCGAGCGCGTCATTCATGGTGTCGGCCGACACGTGCGACAGGTCCACGAGCATGCCGATCCGCTGCATCTCGATGACGACGGTGCGACCGAAATCGCTCAGCCCGCCAAGCACCGGCTCGTCGGTGGCGGAGTCGGCCCAGGGGATGTTCCGGTTGTGGGTGAGGGTCATATACCGGACACCAAGCGCGTACATGGCCCGGAGTACGCCGAGCGAGGCCGCGATACTGTGGCCGCCCTCGGCACCGATCAGCGAGGCGACCTTGCCGGCCGCCATGAACTGCTGAACATCGTCGGCGGTCAGCGCGAGCCCGAGCGCGGCCGGATGACGGGCGATCAGCCGATGCACCAGGTCGATCTGCTCGAGCGTGGCCGAAACCGCCGCGTCGCCGTCTAGCTCGGCCGGGACGTATACGGACCAGAACTGGGCGCCGACCCCGCCTGCCCTCAGCCTGGGCAGGTCGGTCTGGGTGAACGGCACCGGCTCGGCGATGTCGACCGGCACGGCCTGGGATTCGCCCGCTTCACGCAGTGCCCAAGGCAGATCGTTGTGTCCGTCAAAGAGGGGCGTTGCGGTTAGCAGTGTTCTGGCTGATTCGAGGCTCGCGGCGGGGGCGGACGGGGCAGCGGCGGACGGGACGGAGGCGGGCGGCTCGCTCATCGCATCACCCTACGTGACCGCCGATCGGCCCTTCGCGGCACGATCACCAGTACAGCGACCGGCACCGCGACAAGCCCAGTCAGCGCCCACGTCAACCCGACCCGCTGCGCGACCAGGCCAACGATCAGTGGTCCGACCGCGCCCGCGATCCCGGCCGCGCTCGACCAGGAAACCGCGACGCCGCTACGACCAGGCAGGCTGCCGTACAGCCCGGCCTGCACTACCGGATACCAACAGGCAGTGACGACGCTCAGCAGGGCGAGCACGGCCAGCTTGGCGCCGAACCAGGGCGTCAGCAAGAACGCCGGATAGAGCACGGCCGCGGCTACGGCGCTGACGATGAGCACGGCCTTTCCGCTGACGCGGCGCGAAACGATCACGAACACGGCGTCGCCCGCCAGGCCGCCACCGAGCCTGATCGCTACCCCGAGCGCCGCGTCGGCGGGGCTGACGTGCACGACGTCGACCAGGTAGATCCCGATGTAGCCGGTCAGCACATCGAGCAGCAGATCGGTGACCTCAAGCAGGATGAGCCAGCGCGCGACCTCGCCGTTACGGATCGCCGCCAGCGCCTCCCGCAGCGTCACCCGCTCGTTGTCGCCGTCCTCCGGGTCGCCTTCCGTGCCGTCCTCAGTGCCGGCCTCAGTGCCGCCCTCAGTGCCGTCCTCAGTGCCGGAGGCGAGTTCGTCGGCGTCGGGCCGGGCGGTGCTCGACGGATTAGCGGCTCGCCGCGCTGGGCCGCCGACGGCCGCCATGGCTATCGCGACGCCAGTCAGGCCGGCCAGCAGAAGGTAGGCCGATCGCCAGGTGCCGCCGACGGTCAGGACAGCGGCGAGGAGGACCGGTCCGGTGACGGCACCGATCGAACCGGCAAGGTTCCATGCCGCCATCCGCTGCTGCTGAGCGGCCTCGCGCCGCTCAGGCCCGGCCTCGCGCCGTTCAGGCCCGGCCTCGCGCCGTTCAGGCCCGGCCTCACGCCGCTCCCCCACGATCTCGCGCGGCTCGAGCACAGATTCGCGCAGCCGGCCCGTACCCGCGCTCGGCTCCGCCTGAGCCGACCGTTGCTCTTCGGGAGGATCGGCGTCCATGAGAGCGGCCTGGGTCAGGCTCACGAACGCACCCGAGGCCGGGAAGAACGCGACCAGCCCCGCCAGCAGCACCCCGAACGAGTGAGCGAAAGCGACGACGCCCAACGACGCCGCGAACAGCACGCCGCCCGCCAGCACAAGCTGGTTCCGCCGGGCGCCGTAACCAGCCAGGACGCCGAACGGCAGCTCGATCAGCCCGCCGACCAGCAGCGGTACCGCGATCAGCAGGCCGACCTGCGTATAGCTCAGGTGCAAGTCAGCCCGGATCAGCGGGAACGCGGCGCCCTTGGTGCCATCGACCAGCTCATCGAGCGCCTCGATAAGCAGCGCCGCGACCAGCGCGGTCCCGAGCGCGATGCGCCGCCCGGACCGCTTGGACCTAGTTCGAGTGATCAAACGTCAAAGAAACGGCATGCA
>DASYAT010000170.1:0-35268 GCA_036501205.1 Streptosporangiaceae bacterium
CCTTGATCTATGTTCTGATCAGCGTTCTTGATCAATGTTTTGATCTCTATTCCGAACGATGTTCGTCGTCGACCAGCACCAGGGCCGTTGGCAGGCCGCGCTGGAGGTGCCAGGCTCAGGTGCGCTCAATCGTGGCGGCAATGGCGGGATCAGCAACCTCGCCTGCGTCTCAGCCGGAAACTGCATGGCGGCCGGGTCCTACCTAGACCGTGCGAGCAATAGCCATATCTATATAGTCTGAGCGAAATGGAACCTGGCATCGCGTCACGCCGCTGCCTGGCGTGAAGGCTTTGGGAGTCGGGTCGTTCATCCTCGTCGACGCCCTTTCCTGCCCGTCGATCGGCGAATGCGTCCTCGGCGGCCAGTACCTCGACCGCCACGGCGAGGACCAAGCGCTCCTTGCGGACGAAAAGAACGGCCGCTGGCAAGCGGCCAGGGAAGCCCCTGGCACAGCCAAGCTCAACGCGAGCGGCCAGGGCTCGATTGAGTCGGTGTCCTGTCCGTCACCAGGCAACTGCGGCGCGACCGGCTCCTACGGGGACCGCCCGGACCACACCCAGTTGTTCGTCTTGGACGAAACCAGCGGGCGCTGGGGAACCGCGAAGGAACTGCCAGGCCTGGCCCGCCTCAATACCGGCGGTCATGCCATCGACGGAGAGATCTCCTGCCCATCGGCCGGCAATTGCGTGACCGACGGTGATTACACCGATAACAAGAGCTTGCAGGCAGTTGTCGCAACCGAGAAGAACGGGCGATGGGGCCGGGCCGAGAAGGTGCCGGGCACGGCGAAGCTAAACGTCGGCGGTGCCGCCCTCACGGTCTCCTGCTCCCGGAGTGGCAACTGCGGTATTGGCGGCCTTTCCCTCGGAAAGTCGGGTACCGAGCAGGCGTTCGTGGCCAACGTGGTGAACGGGCATTGGCGGCTGGCCCGCGAGGTGCCTGGCAGCGGCACCCTGAATAAGGACGGCAACGCCGCCATACTCACGATGTCCTGCACGTCGACGACCGCGTGCACGGCTGGCGGATCTTATACGGACAGCAAGGGTCGGCTGGAGGCGATGGTGGCCACCGAGACCGGCTAGCAGCCTGTTAATAAGTCAAATCTTTTTCAGGAGGAAAGATTTGCGTCCGCCGAGTGCCCTACCCGGAGAAACCCGTTGCCCCGAGTTGCCCTGGTTAAGTAGCCTTCGCCCGTGTCCGTCGTCCCCGAGCCCGCCGCCGACTATGCCGAGGTGTTCGCGCATTTCGGTGCCGAGCAGGTGCCTGAGCACTCGGTCTACCGGTGGTCGCCGGTCTTCTCCTGCCTGATCGGGGGTCGACCCGCGGTCATCAAGCGCGCCCGGCGCACGCCAGAGGGCGCGGCGGCAGTGGCCGCGGTGACCAGGGCCTGGCTGGCCGACGGCGTCCCGGTGGTGACGCCGCTCGAATTGAACGTTGCCAATCCCGTCCGGCTTGACGAAAAGAACTGGGTGGCGTACCCGTTCATCACCGGCAACGGCTACGCCGGGCTCAGCAGTGAGCTGGAGGCGGCGGGATCGCTGCTGGGCCGGATCCACGCGCTTGGCGCCGGCGAGGCCAGGCTTCCTGCCTTCTGCTGGCCCGATGACGAGCAGGCGCAGGAGGAAACGGATGCGGAGTTGCTGCGCAAGGTAGTGACGCGGCATGTCCCGCAGAACATCCTCGACCGGCTTGTCACCGTGATGTCGAGCTTCGTCACCGAGGTGCTGCCGGCGCTGCGCCACCGGCAACTGCCCAGCACGAACGTCTGCATGGACTACAAGGCGACCAACCTCATCTACACCCCGGCCGGGCCGGTACTGATCGATCCAGACAACGGCGATTTCGCGCCCCGCATACTCGACCTGGCGCAGGCGGCACTGCTGTTCCACACCGATCACGAACTGGCTCCGCCGCGACCGTTCGATCCGGCCGAATGGACAACGTTCATCGGCGCGTACCTGCGCGAGGTCGAACTGACCGAAGATGAGCTTCAGTGCTGGCCCCTCGCGGTCGAGTACATGCTCGCGATGGAGGGCCATTGGGCGTTTACCGGAGAGCCGGAAGAATGGCGTGATCCCCGGCAGCGTTCATTCCTGCTCGCGCTGGCCCGCGCGCGAGCCGAAGATTTCCCGCTCGCCGGCTAACCAGCTTCTGCAGCACGCGCGGCAACGTTAACTGACCGGGCTGGCCGGAGATCTCATCCGGATCCAGGCATTCACCATTCCTGACAGTGACTGAACTGTTACTCTCCGTCTCGATTCGTGATCAGCCGAGGGTAACGCTCCCTCCCTGATTCAGCTAGGACGCGGAGCGCGATGACAGATGAAGCAAGCCCGGAATCTGCGGCCTTTTTCGCCCAGATGTTCTGGCGTGATGAGCTAAGGCCCGAGCCGATCGTCGCGCTGCTCGGGCCGCACGGTTCCGGCAAGGCCGAGGCCCTGGCCGCACTGTCCAGGCAGTGTGCCAGCACCGTCGTCCATGCCCGCCTGAACTTTTTCGAGCACGATCTTGATCCGATTCAGGCTGCGGCTTTCGTCTCCTTCGAGATGATGCGCGGCTGGGACAGTCTTCGGTCCGCCCCGACGTTCCACCGTTTTGCGCTTGGCCTGCTGGCGCGGAACGAGGAGTTGTCATCCTCCCGGCCGCTGGCCAAGCGCCAGATCAGGTACCTGGTCAAGGACTATGTCGCCAATACGCCGCAGGGCCAGACCGCCAAGCGAATGGCGGAGGTGACCAGCGCCTCGCTGGATACGACCGTCAAGTCACTCAGTCATCTGACCGCGTCGCCGTTGAGGGCGGCCGCGCTCGCCGATATCCGCCAGAAAGCCAAGCCGGTAATCGGTTCATTGCTCCAGAGCGCCGCCGAGCTGACCATCAGTGACGCGCGGCGTTATTACAGCGAGATTCCGGAGGCAGAATCCGCGAAACCCAACGACGCCCTGATAAGTCTCAGCCGCGCCCAGCCGGATCTCGCCATCAAGATCCTGCTGCAGGCCCTGTTCGCCGACATGGCGGCGCACACGCTCAGATACCGGCAGCTGAACGGCAAGTGTTCGTGTAAGACGCCGGATGGCCAGCCCGCCCGCCGCGGCCACTCACATGTCTGGGTGCTGCTGGTGAACGGTGCCGAGACCGCCAGCGGCAAGGTATTCCTGGCGGCGCTGGCGCGAGCCCGGGCGCAGCGAGCACGGTCCGGAGACTTCGACCCGCTGCTGGTGATTGCCGCCCGAGGGACGTGGGACACCACCTGGCAGAAGCGCTGGCGCGAACCCTCGCATCCCCAGACCGGGCCAGACCTGCCTCAGCGCCCGATCCCGCTCCTTTCCCAGGCCACCTATCAGCACTGGGCGGCCGACAACCTGTCCGCGCTGGCCAAGGGCGACCAAGCCGCAGTGTGGTTCCCGGTCTGGCTGGATCCGCTCAGCCGGCCGCAGGCCATGAATATCGTGCCCGCGGACACGATCGTTCCTGGCGTCCGCACGATTGCCCACCGGCTGACTGGAGGTCACCGCAGCGCCCTGCTGGCGCTGCGGGATCAACTCGGAGCGATGGGTTCGGCCCGAGGCCAAGGGCCGATGAATCCCGGTGCGCTGCTCGTCGCCGCCAGTGATTCCCTGGCGCCTCTATGGCGCCGCTGGATCGAGGAGGCGCTGCCCAGCGAGTTGCTCGCGGCTCTGCCGCGATGGCCCGACGTACCGCAGACGGCCGTTGCCGCAGCCTATCTGGCCGACCGCCGCACTTCCGGCGACGAAAAGATCCCCAGAAACTTGCCCGACCTCCAGAGCACCCTAGGCCTGCTCAGAACGCACCTGTGGATCACCGCTTTCTCGACCACGTCGTCCCGGATCGGCGCTGTGACCGGCGAGGCCGCCCCTGCCGTCCTGCACCCGTGGCTGGAGCGCTGCCTGCTCGCCGCGATCTCGGTCGCGTTCCCGGCCGCGCTCGATACCCCAGATCAGGCCGAGGACGCCGAGCCGGCGAACTCGTCCGCTGACGCCTGGGATTACTTGTTCGCGATCTTGGAAGCCGCCCATTCCGCCGATCCAGACCGGACGCTCTACTACGAGCTGGCCAGGTGGGAGCGACCGCCTGAGCCCGGCGCTGTGCCTAGCCCGGGTTCAGTCCTGGGACTGGTTCCAGAGCCAGCCAGAAGCTCGGAGTCGATCAGGGGGCTGCCGGTCGTGGCGGCCGCTCTCACAAAGGCCTTCAACACCGAGGATCACCGGGACTGGCTGCGCCGGGTGGACTACATCACCTCCGCCCCCTGCCGCCGGCCTTTGGCAATGTCAACCGAAGCGGCCTACCAGAAGCTCACGGCTGGCACGGAAGGGCGCCCGGTCATCCAGGTGGCCACCACCAGTCTCGTGGCCCTCTTGTGGCTCTACCGGGATCCGCTGACCGAGCACACCGAAGCGCTGGACTCCAGGATCCGCGGCAGCATCGAGCGGCTGAAGGCCAATTCCGAGCGCCTCGATGTCAGCGCGCTCGATGAGGCGGTCGCGTGTTTCCCGGTCCGGCCGACCAGGCCCGCCCGTCCGGATCCCGTCTACTCCCAGTGACCAGCATCGGAGGACCCGCATGGATTTGCCTGCTCAGCCGCCGAGACTGACCTGGCTGCGCCGTATCCCCTTGCTGCGCCGGCGTCCCCGCCAGCATGGCCTGGTCCGCCGAAGAAGGTGGCTGTTCCTAAGCAAGCATCCGATCTGGTCGGCGCTGATCGCCGTCGTGCTGCTGGCCTGCGTCGCCTTCGCCGGGCGGGCCGGCTACCGGAAGGTATTCGCGCCTCCGCTGAACTGCGGGGCCGGAATGACGATCAAGGGATCGCCCCATTCCTGCGTCGGCGTGAGCCTCGACTTCACCCAGTTCACCGCGAACGACCCGGCCAGGATGCGCGCGCTGGAACACCAGATCGCCCAACTCGACGGGAAGGTCCACGGCTATTACGTGAGCATCGTGCTGCTCTTGGATCTGTCGCCCGTCCTCAGCGCCGACACGGTGACCTACGCCACCACCTACTCCGACATCGAGGGAGCGATCACAGCGGCCTGGCAGGCGGACAACACCGCCGCCTTCGGCACCTCTCCCGAGGTCAAGCTCTACCTAGCCAATATGGGCAGCCTCTACCGGTCATGGCGTACATCAGTGCAGCAAATTGTGACGAATCGAGTATCCCAGCACATTACCTCGATCGTCGGCCTAGGGCAGAGCACCAGCCAGACCCGCAGCGCGGCTGCGATGCTGGCTTCAGCCGCTCATCTTCCCGTCATCGGCGCCACGGTGACCGGCGACGACATGAACAAGCTTCCGGACTCCAATCGCCTTAACCGGTACTTCTTCCGCGTCGCCCCGCAGAACTCCGATGAGGTCAGGGCGATAGCGCAATATGTGCCCAAGATGAGCCCGAAGCCCGACACGGCCCTCGTCGTCGAGGATTACCCGGGTGACGCCTACGAGAGCACGCTCGCCCAGGTCGCGCCGGGGGCGCTCAGGGCCGTGGGCCTGAAGGTCTACAAGCCGCTGCAATACGAGTCGGGCGGCGCACCGCCGGGTGAATCGCGGGAAAATTACCTGGAGAACGTCTTCAACACCATGCAAAGTAATCTGTGCCAGCTCGATCCGTCGGTCGTGTTCTTCGCCGGCCGGGGTGAAGACCTGCACGCCTTCGTCAAGACCTGGTCCGACGAGCGAGGATGTCAGGGACCGGGGGTTCCGGTGCTGCGGATCCTCTCCGGGGACGACGCGGCCGAGGTAGTCAACGACCCGACGGTGCGCACCGCGATCCGCCAGGGGCAGGTCACCGTTACCTACGTCGGGCTCGCGAACTCCGACATGTGGGGCCGCGACTGCACCGGGGCCAAGGTCAACTATGACCAGTTCCTGGCCGTATTCACCGGTCAAGACGAGCCCTGCGGGGCAACAGCCCTTGCCGGATCGCCCCGCTTCAGCCCCGCCGACCTGAGTAATGGTCACGCCGTTCCGACCCATGACGCCGTCCTGGCGGCGGTGAAGGCGGCGAGAGATGCCCAGGGCAACCTGTCCGTGAAGACCGAACTGGCGGCCGTGGACAACCCGGAATCCCAGCTCAACTCGCTCATCAATTTCCGCTGCACCACGATGCTGGGCGGAGCCGACGGCTATGTGGACTTCGGGGCTGGCGGCAACCCGATTGACCATCCCCTGCCGATTGTCACCCTGACCGGCAGCGGACAAGTCCGCTTCCTCACCCTCACCTGGCCAGACGGCGGCCCCGTCCTGCATCTCCCGGCGCGAGGCGCAGGCTGCGGCCTTGGCGGCTGACCTGACCGCCGAACCGGGGGCTCGCACGCCGGCCGAAGATTCCCGCTCCCCGGCTGACCGGCTACAGTCGGCGGCATGGAGCCGACTGGAAGCCGTCTGGCTGAGGCCCTGAACGGCCTCGGAGAAGATCTCTTACTCCTCTCGATCCGCTCCCGCGACGGGCTGATCACCACCAGCAGCCGGATCAATTACGGGCTCATGGGGTCCGAGCTCGTCCGGCTGGCGGCGATGGGCCGGGTCAGCGTGGACGAGCGGCAGATCACCGTGCTGAACCAGATCCCGACCGGCGACGCGGAGCTTGATGCCGCTCTGACGAGCCTGGCGAACGGCAAGCGGCAACGGCCCAGGACCTGGGTGGGCCGTCCGCGTCACGGGATCCGGGACGCCTATCTCGAGCGGCTGGTCAAGGCGGGAGCGCTGCGCAGCGAGTCGATCGGGCGACTGGGCCGCAAGCGCTGGATCGTCCCGCAGTCGCCGCGGGCTGATCAGGCTAGGGAGCGGCTCGACGCGATCGCGTATTCGACCGGATCGGTGGACCTCGCCCAGTCCGCGTTCGGCGGGCTTGCTCACGCGGTCAACCTGGACGCGCACCTGTACCCCAAATTCGCCGACCGCCGCCTGCGCAAGCGGCTACGCGAGGTCGGCAGCGGACAGTGGACCCAAGACGTCGCCAACGCGGTCAGCTCGGCCGCCAGCGCCTCGACCGAGGCAGCCACAAGAGCCGCGACGCAGGCCGCGATGCAAGCTGCCGTGCACGCCTCAACCGCCGCCGCCATCACAGCCGCCGCCAGCCCGCCCGCCGGCGCCGAAACTTCGCACCACCACCACTAAGGCTGCCCGCACGGGCTACGACAACGGCGGGCCAGCGCTGCCGCCCCGGTGACGGAAGCAGGTCAGCCCCGTCGCAGGTGACGCCGGTGCCGGGTCAGTTGCTGTCGCCCAGCAACGACTGGCTACCTATGTCAGCCTGATCGTTGGCGACGAGCCAGGCCAGCGCCTCACGCATGGCATCGAGCGAGGTGTAGCGCGGCTCGTAGCCCAGGATCTCGCGGGCCCGGTCGATGCTGGCGGCGATGCTGCGCATCGTGTGCTCGCGAGTGCCCTCGGCGTTCTCGGGTCCGACCTGGCGGGTGAACTCGTCCCAGTCGACGAACTCCAGGACTGGCTGGCGGCCGAACCATCCGGCTACGCCGGTCGCGAGGCCGCGCAACGTCATCGCCTGCTCGGCAACCACGTGGAAGCTGGCCCCGACGGCCGCCGGCCGGGAAAGCGCCTGCTCGAACGCTTGGGCCACGTCGTCGGCATGCACGTGATTCAGGACGCCGAGGCCGTGATCGGGCAATGCCAGCGATTGCCCGCTAGCTAGCGCCGTCCAGGTCGCGGGGTCGAGGTTCCCGGCCGGGGTAATGACCGGCCAGCCGGGCCCGCTGATGTGACCTGGGTGCAGCACCACAGCCGGGACGCCACCGCTGCGGGTCTCTGCGTGCAGGAGCGCTTCGATCTCGACCTTGCCGGTGCCGTACTCGCCGTACCCGGTGCGAGGCTCGTCCTCGGTAATCGGCACCCGCAGCGCGGGACCGTGCACCCAGATGGTGCCGCAGTGAACCAGCAGCGGCCGGGTCGGGCGCAGCGCGTCGACTAGCTGCTGGGCCGACGCCTTGGTGAAGCAGATGAGGTCGATCACCACGTCCGGGCGCAGCGCCGCGATCCGGTCGCCGAACGTTCCGTCCTCATCCTCCGCGTCCCGATCGGCCACGAGGCTGGTGACCGCCTCCCACTGCGATCTGGCCTGGTACGGACCGCGAACTCCGCGGCTGACCGCGAACACCTCGTGTCCGCCGTCGACCAGTCGCGGTACGAGGTACGTACCGATGTGCCCCGTCGCCCCGATGACAACCACACGGCTCATCGCTGCTAATCCTCTCGTCGTCCGCCAGGCTTATTTAAGCGCGCGCGTCGAGTCGACCAGCCGGGCAGGGCGCGCCCTAGCCTGGGCGGCCGGATTCGGCGAGGGCGGCGCACAGGCGGGTGATTGCCGTGGTGTAGGCGTGGGCAGCCGGCCGCGAGTATCCGATGACGAGGGCCGGGCCTGTCGTGTGCGCGGTGGTCGCGTAGCTGGCGAGTCCGTCGACGGCCACGCCGTGGGCGGCGGCGCGGGCGATGGCGGCGGATTCGTTGCTGGTTGCCGGGAGCGTGGCGACGGCGTGTAGCCCGGCCGCGATCCCGGTCAGGTGGACGTCGGGGACCTGCCGGCTGAGCGCGGCGATCAGCTGATCGCGGCGTCGGCGGTAGGCGAGCCTGGCCAGCCTGATCTGGCGGTCATAGCCGCCAGAATTGATCAGCCGGGCGAGTGCGAGCTGGTCGGGCAGGCCGTTCTCCGCGCCGAACCTCGCTTTGGCCGCGACCAGATCGTCGATCAGCGCGGCCGGCGCCGCCAGCCAGCCGAGCCGTAGTCCCGGTGCCAGGCTCTTGCTGGCGGTGCCGGCGTAGATGACGTGCTCGGGCGCGAGTGCCTGGAGCGCGCCAGTGGGCTGCCGGTCATACCGGAACTCGCCGTCGTAGTCGTCCTCGATCAGCACGCCACCGGTCTGCGCCGCCCAGCCGGTGAACGCGGCCCGTCGCTGGGGCGCTAGCGTCATGCCCAGCGGGAACTGGTGGGCCGGCGTGAGCGCGACCGCACTGGCCCCGTCGAGTGCGGACGGCGCAGGCCTCGCACCGAGGTCGTCGATCGGCAGCGGCTCGGCCCGGAGGCCGTGGGCCGTGATCAGCTGCCGATGCGCCAGGCGGCCGTAGCCTTCGACCGCGATCGTCGTAGCGCCTCGAGACGCAAGCGCCGAGGCGATCATGGCGAGCCCGTGCGCGAATCCGGCGCAGATCACGATGCGGTCCGGGTTGGTGATCACGCCTCGGGCGCGGGCAAGGTAGCCGGCGAGCGCGGTCCGGAGTTCGGGCAGGCCTCGCGGGTCCGGGTAGCCGAGCACATAGTCGGGCGCGGCCTGAAGGGCGGCGCGGGCGGCGGACAGCCACTGCGCCCGCGGGAACATCGCTACGCTCGGCACCCCGGCCGTCAGATCAAAGCGCGCCGCCCCGACCGGATCCGGCACCGCAGCCGACGCGGGAGCGAAACCTAGCGTGGGTAGCTGGGGCGGGGACGGAGCGACGGCCGGGCGATCGGCCACCCAGGTGCCTGCGCCAGTGCGGGCGGTTAGCCAGCCTTCGGCGATGAGCTGGGCGTAAGCCTCGGCGACCGTGTTGCGGGCGATCCCGAGATCGGCGGCCAGGCCACGGGACGGCGGCAGCTTGGTCCCCGGGCCCAGCCGGCCAGAACGCACGGCCTCGCGCAGCGCGGTCTCCAGGCCGACTCGCACTCGCCGCCCGTCGACAGACCGCTGGCTGGCCAGCTCCAGGTGCAGGTCGATCCCGAAATTGGCCCAAGATGATGGCATCAAACTGGACCTTACTCCTGGGCCGATATCTCCATAGCGTGGAGCCATGGCAAACATCGAAGAAACCCAGCAGGTCCCGGTCCGGCTCGACTTCGACGCGCACGCCGCCGGATTCGCCAAGGCCATGAACCACCTCGACCATGCGGCCACCAAGCAGCTCGACGGGGTCGACTTCGACCACAGGTTGCGCGAACTCGTGCGGATCAGGGCGTCACTGCTCAACGGCTGCGCCTACTGCGTCGACATGCACACCAAGGACGCCCGCGCCGTCGGCGAGAGCGAGCAGCGGATCTATGCGCTTCCGGTGTGGCGGGATACGGCGTTCTTCACCGGGCGAGAGCGGGCGGCGCTGGCGCTGACCGAAGAGGTGACCTTGATGGCCGACCGGCACGTGCCGGGCGAGATCTTCAGCGCCGCCGCCGCAGTGTTCAGCGAGGCCGAACTCGGCGCGCTGATCGGCCTGATCATCACGATCAACGCCTGGAACGCCATCGGCGTCACCACCCACGCCTGGCAGCCGGGCTCGTATCAGCCCTAGCCCGGTCCCGCCGAGGCTGCCCGAACCAACGAAGTTCGCCTATAATCTTTAGCTAGGCTAACTAACGAGGTGAGTGCGTGAGCCGGGCGGGCGAGGGCGAGGCGGGCGCGGGCGAGGCGGGCTCGGGCGAGGAAGCGGGTGAGGGCGCGGGCCGGGCGGGCGCGGGCTCGGGCTCGGACGAGGCTGGCGCGGGCTCAGCGGGCGCCGGCGCGGGCTGGGTGACCGGTCTCAGGCAGCGGCAGTTTGGGCTTGCTGGGGCGGGCCGGGTGACCGGCCTCAGGCAGCGGCGGTTTGGGCTTGCTGGGGCGGCGTTGTCGCTGCGGAACCGGAACTACCGGCTCTACTTCTCCGGTCAGCTGCTCTCGATGATGGGCACCTGGATGCAGACCGTCGCGCTGGCATTCCTGGTACTGAAGCTGACCGGCAGCGGCACCGACCTCGGGCTGGCAACCGCCACCCGATTCCTGCCCATGTTCGTGTTCGGGCCATTCGGCGGGGTTATCGCCGACCGGCTCGACAAGCGGCGCGTCCTCTACATCACTCAGACGCTGTCCGGCCTGATTGCCGGAGTGTTCGCGGTGCTGATCGGCCTCGGGGACATCCAGATGTGGATGGTGTACGCCCTGACGCTGGTACTCGGCTTCATCAACGTGTTCGACAATCCGGCCCGGCAGAGCTTCATCCCCGAAATGGTCAGGCCGGACGAGCTTTCGAATGCGATCACCCTCAACTCGGTCTCGCTCAATCTGGCGCGAGTGTTCGGGGCGGCTCTCGGCGGCCTGTTCGTAGCGGTGCTCGGCTTGGTCATGTGCTTCGCCTTGAACGGAATCTCCTTCGCGGCGGTGCTGATCTCGCTGGCCGCGATGCGCGCGGACGAGTTGTTCCCCGCGCAGCGAGCCCGGAAGGAAAAGGGGCAGATCCGGGCCGGGTTCCGGTACGTGCGGCAGACGCCTGAGCTGCTCGTCCCGCTGATCATGATCACCGTGGTGGGTACGCTGGCCTGGGAATTCCAGGTGACGCTGCCCTTGATGGCCAGCCACGTCTTTCACGGCGGGGCCGGGACGTACGGGCTGATGGCCTCGATCATGGGCGTCGGCGCGGTTGGCGGCGGCCTGGTCGCGGCGGCCAAAGCGCGGCCGAGCGGTCGCGCCCTGTGCCTCGCCTCGATCGGGTGGGGCGTGGCCATCAGCGCCGCCGCGCTGGCGCCGACGCTGGCCATCGAGTTCGGCACGATGGTATTCGTCGGCTACGGAAGCATTACCTTCAACTCCATGGCCAAGACGATGCTGCAATCCGCCTCGGCTCCGGGCATGCGGGGTCGGGTGATGGCACTATGGGCCCTGGCCTGGCTCGGCACCACCCCGATCGGCGGGCCGCTGGTCGGCTGGATCGGCCAGAATGTTGGTGCGCGGTGGTCGCTGCTCGCGGGAGGCATCCCGACCATCCTGATCGGGGGGCTGTGCTGGCCCGCCCTGCGCCGCCTGGACCGGCGCAAAGCCGCCGCCCGCGACGCCGAAGCCGACGCCAACGGAGCCATCCTGGTGAGCCGCCCGGAAGCGGCCTGACGCCGACGGCGGGAGGAGATGCCCATGCCAGTGCAGTACCTGCAGATCGTCAGCGTGCCGGTTAGCAGCCAGGATCAGGCCAGGGATTTCTACGTCAACAGCCTTGGCTGGGAGCTCCTGTCCGACGAGGGATACGAACTGGCCGATGGACGACAGCACCGCTGGCTGGAGGTGCGTCCGCCGGGCGGCCAGACGGCGATCACCCTGGTGCTGGCCGACGAAACGATGCGGGCCGGCTCGATGAAGGGCATGATCCTGCGGGCCAGCGACCTGGCAACCACCATCGCGGACCTGGCCGGACGCGGGGTGTCGATGGCGCGGGAAGTCCAGGAAACACCGTGGGCGAGCTATGTGAGTTTCGATGACCCGGACGGCAACTCTTGGATGATCCAGGAGCTGCGGAGCGCGCGCTGAGTTAAACGGCGGGGCCGAGCCGTCGACCGCATCTGCGCAAACGTACTGCGCGCGACGTTGTCGTGAGCTTGGTCAACATCGCCCCGGATGACTTCGATCTTCGCGGTGGAGGGCACTTGCCACCGATTGGGTCGCACTTCCCACCGATTAGCGCCACTTACCACCGGTTCCGCTGTCGCAGACTAGCTTATTCCCGACAAAACGTCGGCCTAACGAGTGGCAAGTCAGCGCGACCGGTGGCAAGTCAGCGCGACCGGTGGCAAGTCAGCGCCGACCCGGGGGCAAGTCGAGGCCTGCAGATGCGGTGCCGGCCCCGCCGATGGGCGTTTCGCCGGGTTTGCGACCACCACGCCGGCCCACTTCTCATCGGTTAGACGCGACTTCTCACTGATTGCGGCGACTTCCTTATGATTACCTGGGTTACAAAAGCCGCATACCAGATAAATATTCAGTCCAATCAGTGAGAAGTCGCCGCAATCGATGAGAAGTCGTGTCTAACCGATGAGAAGTCGCGTCCAACCAGTGATAAGCGCAAGAAGCACCTGGCCACGCGCCAACCGTGCTACCAGGACGGCCCATCCCTGACCACCCAGCCGGAGCATTTCATCAGCGGCAAACCCACACCACTTCCACGCGGTCGCCGAGCCAGCCCGCGGAACCAGGCCTTCGGAACCAGGCGTGCGGAACCAGGCCTGCGGAAGGCAGGGGTCCGCAGGCCGGCGCCTGGGCGGCTGGGCTCAGGAACCGGGATGCGGACCCGCGCAAATCTTTCTCCCTAAAAGATCTTTAGTTCTTCTCCCTAAAGATCTTTAGCTTGCGAGCGTGATGGCGATCGTGGTCGCGCCTGAGTTGGCGGTGACCGTGTGGGTCGTGGCGTTGTAGGTGCCGCCGGTCACCGAGTTGACCCCGGTGGTCAGGAAGACCGGAAGCTGGATCAGGGCCGCGCCGCCGGGCAGGGTCCCGCTCAAGGTCACCGTGACCACCCGGGTGCTGGCGGGCTTGGTGACCGCGATCGAGACGCCGTAGGTGCTGCGGGCGCTGGTGCCGAAGTTGAAGGCGGAGGTGAGGTTGCTGGCGCCGATGGTCTGGCCGGCGGCGATCCAGGTGTTCGGGATGCCGCGGCCGATGTAGAGCGGCTGGGTGTAGGTGAACGGGCCAGTGCCGGACGCGGTCAGGCCGGTCGCGGCGATCGACTGGAGCAGGCCGAGTTGCTGGGCGGAGATCGGCCAGGCGTAGGGGCAGGCGCCGAACTCCGGCGGAGCGTGGTTACCGGCCCAGGGGTTGCTGGCGTTCGGGCCGCTGCCGTTGGCCTCCCACCAGGCGTTCGGCCCGCCGGTCGTGGTCTGGATCTGCCAGGCGTAGCTGGTGATCGGCAGGTCGCGGTAGTTGTTGCTGTACAGGCCGTCGTTGGAGTACGCCGTGTTGTACGCGGTGGAGTAACCGTTGAACGCGCCGAACGTCGGGAACGGCAGGTTATTGGACGCCAGCCGGGCGAACCCGAACGCGTACATCGCGTCGATCTGGGCCGGGTCGCCGATGATGCCGTTCAGCGTGCCGCCCATCAGCATGGTCGACCACTGGTTCTGGCCGATCCAGGCCGGCGAGGCCCAGTTCGCGTCGTTGAACGTGCCGCAGCGGTTGGCCGAGTCCGGCTGGTTCACCGTGCACGGCAGGAAGCTGAAGCCGTTAGCGGACTCATCGCTCCCGACCACGGTGTTCAGCGAGTTCAGCAGCTTGGTGTAGGCGGTGTCGGCGTACTGCGCTTCGCTGGTCAGGCCGAGCACGGTGGCGATGTACTTGTAGGAGGCCAGCATTTCCAGCGCTGAGTAGTTGCTGAACAGCCAGCGGCCGCTGGAGTCGTTGTCATTGTTGGTCACGAGCGTGCCGTCGGCGTTGAGCTGGGACTGGTATTCGGTGTGCGCGATCGTGAACAGGCTCGGCCCCCACGGACTCGAGCCGCTCGCGTCGTCGTGGAAGAACTGGCTGACGAACGAGGTGTCGCCGGTCAGCCTCAGGTAGTCGGCCCAGACCCCCATCGTCTTCCACACTCCGTCCCAGTACCAGTTGGCCCCGACCTCGTTGAAGTTGGTGGTTTCCGATATCCGGGCGGTGAGCAGCAGGTTCTCCGCGTCCTGGAAGTCGCCGCTATCGAACCTGGCCTGAAGCTCGCCTGGCACGTCGTGGTTCAGGATCCAGGCGTAGTTGTTGGCGGCCGAGAACTGGGCCTTGCCGACCTGCATGATGAGGTTGTAGATGGTTCCGGCCTTGTAGGCGTTGTTCATGGCGGTGCCCGGGTTGGCCAGGTTGCCGGTGTTGGGCAGGGTGACGTTAGGCAGCGTGAGGGTCGCCGTCTGGGCTATGCGGCCGTTCCAGTAGGTCGACATCTGGCTGAAGGCGGTGTCGAAGCTCGGCGCGGCTGAAGACAGCGCCGTGCCGGTGGGCAGCGCCACTCCGGTGCCGAAGTTGTCGACCGCGACTACGAAGTCGTTGTTGTTAGTCGCGCCGGGCTGGACCGTGCTCAGCGAGGTGCTGGTCAACTGGATGAGGTTCGGGCCAGATCCGCCTGGGGGCACGGAGACGGCGGTGGTGCCGTTGTTCGTCACCGCGACCCTGACGTACATGAGCATGAACGGGTTGCCGGCGATCGTGACCTTGTCGGCGAACTCCTTGATCGAGATCCCCACGCTGCCGCTGGTGCGGGTCGTGGTCATCGCGGGCAGGTAGCCGCTGTCCTCGGTCCACTGCACCGAGCCCGCTCCGGGCGCGCCGCCGAAGTCGTAGGCGCTGAACGTGTACATCGCGCCGCAGTAGCTGGTACTCCCGGCCGTGTAGGTGTTCACCACGCCCCGGGCGAAGAACGAGCCTGACAGGTACCCGATCACCGGCCAGAAGTTGCCGTCCCAGCCCATCGCGGTCTCGTTGGCGAACCCCTGCCCGTTCGGATCCGACGGCACAGGGAAGTTGGTGCCGTAAGCCTTCGGCAAGGTGGTGCTGTTGCAGGCGTTGGGCGCGACGTTGGGCAGGCCCTGGAAGCCGCCGGTTCCTCCGCCTCCGCCGCCGCCCGCGATGCCTGAGACCTGCCAGACCCTGGTACCCGCGGTCGAGCACGGCAGTTGCACGAGCAACGTGTTGCTGGCCGTCCCGTCAGCCGTCGGCACGATGCACTTGCCGGAGTGCAACGCGACCAGGTTGAAGGTGCTGGTCTTGCCGCTCACCGTGACCGGCTGGGCCGTGAACTCCTGGTTCGTCTGGCTGTTGCAGGTCCACTGGATCACCTGGGCGTTGTCGGCGGTCGAGCGGCCGGAAACGTCCACGCAAAGTCCGGCGAACGAGGTGATCGTGTAGGTGGCGGTGGTGCCGGCGACGAGGTTGAAGGTCCAGTTCTGATTCGTGCCGCCGTTGCAGGTGAACTGAATGAGCTGGACTCCGGTAGTGGTCTGCGAGTTGGGGTCATCCAGGCAGAGGCCGCTGCCGACGTTGATGACGGTCGACGTGGCGCCGGCCGCGTGGGCCGCCGGGATGACCCGGCTCAGCAGGGGTGCCGTCATCCCGATGGTGACGAGAACGGCTAAAACCAGGCGACCGCTCCGCCGCGTCCACGGCGGGGGCCGAAGTGTCTTGCTAGCAGTGCCCACTGGCCCGCGTCCCTTCTCCTTACGGCTGTGTTGCCTTAAAGATCCGCGTCGCGAGGTTGCGCCGTCAAGAGGCTAAGGTAAACCTTTTCCGACGATCATCGCCAGCTCGACGTGGCTAATCGAGCAGAGGCCTGATCACCAAGGAAAACCCTTTCTTTCACAGGGGGAAAGTTTTGCGTCCGCCCGGGCGCTGGGTCCGCACGCTCGTCAGTGCCCGCCGGGGGACGGCCCCCCGCCTTACTTGTCAGCCCGGATGGCAGGTCGCGCGTCTTAGCTGTGCCTTTGGCCACGTGACAAACGGAGAGGCCGGTCATGCCCGCAATCCGAATCGCCAGCCAGGAGACACTGCGGCGGGGAATAGCCGCGGCGGCGGTGCTGGTGCTGCTTGCGGGGACGATCTCGATCGTCTCAGCCCGGGCAGCGACAACGCGCGACCGCCTGCGGGCCGGGACGATTTCCACGATCGCCGGTGGTGTCGGCGGTCCGGGAAGGGGCACGGCGGTGATCCTCGGCGGCGCGTGCGGCGTCACTTGCGCCGACGGGTCTGTGTTCGTCGGGGCCGGCTGGATGGTGCGCGTCGTGAATCAGCGGACCGGGATCCTGACCACGCCGGCCGGCACCGGCGTTCCGTTCCAGATGTCCCCGCCCCTCGGTGACGCGCCGATCGGCGTCGAATGCCACGCTGAACGGCGCGTGCGGAGTCGCCATCGGCCGGGCGGGCACCTTGTTCATAGCCGACGCTGGCAGCAACCGGATCAGGATCGTGCCCCGCCAGGCCAGCCGGCTCTACGGGCGAGCGATGACGGCCGGCGATCTCTACACCGTTGCTGGGGCCGGTCGCCGGTAACGGCGTTGCCGGCTGCGGCGGCGACGGCGGACCCGCTACCCAGGCCCAGTTGGGCTTCCCGCAGGACGTGGCCATCGACCACGCGGGTGGCCTGCTGATCGCCCAGTGGGCTGCCGGCGGATTCGCCTGGTGTCCGGCTGACGTCAGCAGGTTTGCTGGTACGGCAGGCCAGGCACGTACTTCATCCACTGACCGGGCGTCAGGTTGTGCCGGACTTTGCCGCAGATCAGCCTGGTGAAGTAGCGCTGGGTTAGCTCCGTGGTATTCAGCCGCAGCAAGCTGATGCTGCCGTTCGAGCCGCCCGCGGCGAGCAGTCGGCCATTCGGCGAGATCACCACCTCGGCGCCGCCGTCGTCTTCTCCGATGCTGGCAAGCTGCTTGCCGCTGGACACGTCCCACAAGCCCACGAATCCGCCGGTGTCGCCGACGGCCAAGGTTCGGTCATCCGGGCTGAACGCCACGCTGCTGATCGGGTTGTCGTTGGTCCATTTGGCGATCTGGGTCCTGGTCGCCACATCCCAGATCATGATGTCACCGTGGTCGTCGCCGGCCGCGAGCATCCGGCCGTCGTGGCTGTACACCACGCTGCTGACCTGACCGCCCTCCTTGAGAGTGGCGATCAGGCGCCCGCTCCGCACGTCCCACAACTGGACGGAATTGTCGCCGCCGGCCGCGAGGGTGTGACCGTCCTTGCTGAACGCCAGGTCGTAGACCAGGCCAGTTTCATTTGGGGTCGCGGGCGTCCGAAACCCGGTCGCCACGTTCCACAGGCTGATCTGATCGTGAGCGCCGGCAGCCAGCCTCTTGCCGTCCCGGCTGAACGCCACGCTGGAGACCGCTTTGCCGTTGTCCAGGTTGGTGAACACCCGGAGTTTGGCCGCCACGTTCCACAGTCTGATGTTGCCGCTGTCATCGGCTGCGGCCAGGATCCGGCCATCCGGGCTGAATGCCAAGTCGTTGACCGAACTGCCTTCGGTCAAAGCGGTGATCTGGTGCCCGGTCGCCGGGTTCCACAACGTGATGTGACCGGCCTCGCTATCGCCCACGGCGAGGATGCGGCTGTCCGGGCTGAACGCCAGGCCGCCGACCGGGCCTGCGCTGGCGAGGCTGGTTCGCTGGGCACCAGCCGCGTCCCACAAGCCCACGTAGCCGTCCCCGTCGCCGACCGCAAGCGTCCGGCCGTCCGGACTGAACGCCACGCCGCTGACCGGACTGCCTTCGTTGACGGTGGCGATCCGGTGACCGGTCATGTCAGAAAAGCTGACGTCGCCGTTAGCCTGGCCGACGGCCAGCGTCCGGCCGTCCGGGCTGAACGCCACGCTGGCGACCGGGCTGCCCTCGTTCAGCGGAGCAGCCTGCTGCCTGGCCACGTTCCACAAGTCGACGTGTCCGGTTCCGTCGCCGACGGCCAGGGTACGGTCGTCCGGGCTGAACGCCAGGCTATTGGCCGAGGCCCCTTCGGCCAGAATCGCGACGCTCCTCTTGGTCGCCACCCGCCAGAGCCGGACAGACCCGATCGTCTCCCCGGCAGCCAGGGTTCGCCCGTCCCGACTGAAGGCCACGCTGTTGATCGGGCTGGGGATCGGAGTGCCTTCTGTAAAGGTGTAGATCGGGTGCCAGGTTGCCGTGTTCCACACCATGACCTGGCCGGCGGTACCGCCTGCGGCCAGCATCTGCCCGTCCCGGCTGAACGTCACGCTCAGGACCTGGCCCTTTTCGTCAAGGTCAGCGAGCTGACGACCGCTCGCCACGGCCAACGCGCGGACATTGCCCTGATCGTCGCCGACGGCCAAGGTGCGCCCGTCCGGGCTCAGCGCCACGCTGTCGACCAGACTGCCTTCGCTGAAAGTGGCGATCCGGCGCCCGGTCGCCACCTTCCACAACCGGATGTCGCCGTTGTCGTAGCCGACGGCCAGGGTGGCACCATCTGAGCTATACGCCAGGCTGGAGACGGGGCTGCGCGAGGCCAGCATGGCATCGAGGGGCTGCTGAGCGGCTTCGATCACGGCGCTTCCGGCTTGTACGGTCGGAGCGCGTTCGTAGGCTTGCAGGCTCAGCAGCATCGCGAGCGGGGTATTGGCGGGAAGCTGGCGCATGGCCTCGGTCGCCAGTACCTCAGATTGGGCCAGCCGGGACTGGCTGACCGCGTCCGACCGCTGAATCACCGCGACAACGGCGGTCGCCGACGCCGCCACGGCCAGCAGCACGATGACCGACATCACGCAGAGCACGCCGGTGCGCCGGCGGCGCAGTGCCACCGCGGAAGCGCGGATGTACTCAGCGATGGTGCTGCCGGTTGCCGGCTCGGCCGCTCTGACGAGCCAGGATCTGGCGTAGGCGGTGGCCTCCCGGCCGAGTAGCTCGCCCTGGCCCTTCTTCCAGTCCGCGGCCTGGCGTTCGAGCCTGGCCTGCCTGATCAGGTCATCGCGGCGCTCGGCCACCGCCGCGGCCAGCCGGGGCCAGGCCGTGATGAGCCGCTCGTGCGCCAGCCGCAGAGCGTAGGCCGTGCCGATGACAAGCCGCTGATCCGCCAGAATCTCGGCCACTGCCTGCTCGGCGTCGTTCAGCGACAGCCGCTGCACCAGCCGGGCGGTTGGCTGACGTTCTTCGTCGACCGCGACGAACCGGGTCAGCATGTGATCAAGCACCGGCCCGCTGCGCGCCGGCAGCGCCGCCTCGGCCGCCTGGGTCCGCCGGATGATGGCGCCTTCGATGCGGCCGGTCCGCTCATAGTCGGCATGCGTGAACGTCGTGCGGTCTTCCTGCACCACGAGGTCATACATCTCGCGCAGCACGAAGGCCAGGAACGGCAGCGCCTCGCCGGCTTCCCCGCCCCCGCGCGCGGCGTCATCGGCCAGCCGCCCAGCCAGTCCTGGTTCGAGAATCAGGTCGGCGCGCTGGGCGGGCCCCTCAATCACCATCGGCAGCCGGGACCGGCTCATCGGAGCGATGACGAACGGAGCCTGAATCGCCGACCCGAGCTGCGGAAGCTGCTGGATCTCATCGAACCGATCCGACCGCACCGTCAGTACGACCGTCACCGGCGACCCCGACCGCAGTCCCCCGGCCAGCGTGGCCAGGAACGCCTCCCGTTCCCTGACTGGCGTGACGGAGACCAGTTGCTCGACCTGATCGACGATGATCAGCAGCCGCCGCGCCGGGACCGGCGCGCGTTCAGCGAGCCAGTTGCCGAATGCCGCCAGGCCCTCGCTGCCCAGCCTGGCTCGGCACGCCAGCTCATCCAGTTGCCCGGGGGCCACCGCCGCCAGCCGGATCACGAGGCGGTCGAGCGGCGAGATCCCCGGCTCGAACGGACTGACGACCGCCCACCCCGACTGCGGCACGCTGAGCCTGGCCGCCAGCCCGGCCCGGACTAGCGACGACTTTCCGGTGCCGGACGGACCCATGACGACCACCAGGTCGCTATCGCGTCCGCCCAGCGGCCCGTCCACCCGGGCTAGGAGTGCCTTGACCTCGTCCTCCCGGCCGAAGAACACGCCAGCGTCCGCGACGTCCATCGCGACCAGCCCGGGATACGGCGGGCGACCGCGCTCCCATCTGAATCCGGCCCTGATTGCCAGGCCGCTCGATTCCAGGCTGGCCGTCAGCCGGCCGACGCCATCATCGATTCCGGATTCAAAAACAATTCCCTGGACCGATTCGAGCAGCGGATGCGGCAAGAGCTCCGGGCCCAGGTCGAGCGAGTAAAGATGCTTTCCAAGATCGGTAGCGACCACCAGCTCGGAATGGCACCACATCGATGTCCGGCTGGCCTTGCTGTTGAGGAACACGACCGCATCGCAAATCCGCAGCTCGCGAAGCAGTGTGCGCTGCCACGCCGCGCCCGGGGCGATGCCTTCCGCACGGTCGGAGTCGAGGAAGACACCGTGACCGGCCAGCCGCAGTGCCTCAGCGACCCGAGCGGCCGACGCGTTGTCCGCCGACGCGTGGCTAATGAAGATCTCCGCCAAACTGTCCACCTCGTATTGGCAAACGCTGCGCGAGCCCCCACCAGCGCAAATATCTTATCCGGGCGGCTCGGCGTTACCTGAGATCTAGCGAATGGCGGCGCAGCCTTTCAGCTGCTGTCGTCGTCTCAGCTGGTGTCGTCGTTTTCGAACCCGATGAGCCAGTGCAGGCCGTACCGGTCGATGACCTGCCCGTCCGACGCGCCCCAGGGCCGCTTCTGCAGGTCGTCGACCACCTGGCCGCCGTCGCTCAGCCGGGAGAACCACCTCTGCAGAGTCGGCCGGTCAGCGGTACCGAGCAGGGACAGCATCAGGCCCTCTGTCCGCACCGGCCGCTCGTCCCCGGCCACGTCCGAGCCGAACAATGCGACCAGCCCGCCATCGAGATAGCCGTGCGCGATCGCCTCGGCGGGTCCATCGTCCCGGCCGAACTCACCGAAGGTATGGAACTGAACCGCGCAGCCGAAGACGTCCCCGTAGAACGTCAAAGCCGCACGAGCAGTACCAGGGAAATGCACATAGGGCGCCGGAGCAGTCATGGCCCCGATGCTAGTGCGCGTGGTCAGATCGCGACCCGTTGCTGCTCGCCGCCATGCCGCTCAGATCTTGTTTGTCGTATCCGCGTGCGATGCCTGCCCGATGCTGAGCACCGGGTCACCGCGACCACGAGGGGCATGAGGAGTGGCCGGCGCGGACTTCCAGCGGATACGCGATGATCTGCGGCGAGCTTATGACGGCGCCGCGTACGCCATGAACTGCCTCCTGCACGTGCCGAACGCGGAACTGCCCGCCGTGCTGTCATCCGTCGCGGGCGTCCTGTGGCCTGGCGGGCTTTTCTTCCTCGGCGTCTACGGCGGCGGCATCGAACCGGAAGAGGGCGCGGCCGAATGGGACGACCACATTCCCGCCCGGTTCTTCCTGGCGAACCGACGATCAGATCACCCAATTCGCGACCGAGTCATTCGACTTCATCGACCTCCACGTCGCGCAAGCAGGCACCGACTACCCGATTCCAGGCACAGCCGCTCCATCCGCCGCGACGACGTCACCCGGTTCGCGTACGCCCGCACCAGCAAAGCGACCATCATGCCCGGGTCATAACCCGCCGCCCCCGCCTTGCCGGTCCGCCGCCGGGCACGGAACGCCGACGTGTCCAGGTGATCCTCCACCACGGTGATCACCAGCCACACCGGATGATCCGGCGGCAGCCAGTCCCGCATATCCGGCAGCATTGCTGACCCGCACGCGCACCTCCAGCAACGCGTGCGGGCCGGCAATGCTGCAGACCGCGCGCGCTCACGACATTGCTGACCCGGGCACGTCGCAGCCCCCTCGGCCCGGCGACATTGCTGACCCGCGCGCGCACCATTCCGCAACAGCCCGTACAGCAGCACCAGGAAGGCACCGAGGCGGTAGCTTCCGCGGACGGAACAACGGTTAGGGGCTCCGCTGCTGCAGCTCACCGCCCGCGCCGCGTTCCGGTGCCGGCCGGCCGGCAGGTCATCCACCCCCGGTCCCAGCGCCGTCAGCAACCCCCGCCCGCCCCTACCGCAGTCCCGGCTCCCCGACACACCCAAAACACAGGCCATTGGGAATGCTTACAGGCTCAACGCGCCGGGCCCTCGCCGCCTATCCGACGGTGATCTGGACGGGCGGATCTGAGGTTCCACAGCCTGGTGGTCTTGTCACGCCCGGTGGAGGCGAGCGTGTGGCTATCGGGGCTGAACGCGACGGTCTGCACTTGATCCTGGTGGCCGGTCAGCTTCCTGATCAAGTCCCCGGTCTGTACGGCCCATAGCCAGACTGAATTATCGGGAATGATCGCCGCGGTGATGCCGGCTGGCGGCAGGCCGCCGCCAGCCGTGGCGACCATCTCGCCGTCCGGGCTGAACGCCACGTCCCGCGCCGGGCTGGCGGTCACGGCCCGGATCAGCGTGCCGGCGGCAGCGTCCCACAGCCTGGCGGGGTCACCGCCTCCGGCCGTGGCCAGCAACCGCCCGTCCGGGCTGAACGACAGGGCGTGGCCGCGGGCCGGCAGCCGGCGGACCTGGCTCCCGGTGGCGACGTCCCACAACCAGGCGCTGCTGCCGTGGGCTGTGGCCAGCAGCCGCCCGTCCGGGCTGAACGACACGGCTTTCACGTCATCGACGACAGGGCCCGATGTCCGGCGGACCAGCTTGCCGGTCGCCGTATGCCAGAGCAGGGCATAGCTATCTGTCGCGATGGGCGCCGCGACCCCGGCGGGCTGCGAGCTGCTGCCGCCGGCCGTGGCGAGCAGCTGCCCGTCCGGGCTGAAGGCAACATCCCTGGCGTGGGCTCGGGTTATCTGCCTGACCTGCGTTGCGGTGGTCACGTCCCACAGCCTGGCGACGTCGCCAGCGGCAGCGGTAGCTATCAGCTGCCCGTCCGAGCTGAACGCCACCGACCGCACCTCACCGCAGTGGCCAGCCAGGAGGTGGACGAGCCTGCCAGTCTCGAGGTCCCATAGCCTGGCCGAGCCGTCGCTGTCGGCGGTGGCTATCAGCAGCTCGTCCGGGCTGAATACGGCTCTGTTCGCCCGCGGCTGGCGGCGCTTCCCCCGCCGTGGGCGTTCCTGCGGCGGCGCTGCCGCGGGCGTCCTGCCGCCAGGAGACCGGTCAGCGAAGGCCCGGGCGGTACGGGTCGGCGGCTCGGTGCCCGGAGCAGCCGGCGGCGCCTGCGCCTGCGCTGTCGCGGCCGCGGCCGCGGCCGCGGTTGCGGTTGCGGTTGCGGGCATCCCGGGCGCCGGCTGAATGCCATCAAGCCCAAGCGCGGCGGCAAGCTCGGTGGCGACCCAGCGGCAAGTACCGGGATCGAGCGGGGAAGAATTTTCCAGCGAAACGGCGGCGAGGCTAACCGCGGTGGCCGGATCAATTCCCTGCTGCACGTAGTCCCGCAGCGCCGACGCCAGGCCCGCTTGGGCAGCCATCACCAGAACGGCGCGCTCTCTCGGCGCGTCGGGGAGCATGTCCTCAAGAACGTTCGCGACCAGCCGGCCGCTCGACAGCACCGCCATCCCGAGGCTGGGATCGTCCAGAATCGCGCGCAGCGCAGCCCTCGCCTCGTCCGCGTGCTCCCATGGCCTGGCAACCACGCAGGCCCTCCTTAATCCCGCCAATCACGGCACATTTTCCATCAAGGCCAGTCCCTCGGCAATAACAGTCCCCCGGCAATAACGCCAGCGCCCGTGACGGCCCGCCGGCGAACCGGCGGACCGTCACGGAGATCGCGATTAGTCTGGTATGAAGGCTTCGATGTCCTCGAAGACCGTGATGGTCACCAGGACCTTCAGCGGATGGTCCCAGTCGGTATGGAGCAGGAACTCCACGCCGCCGGCTTCGATATTGGCAACGCCGTGAGCGCCAACGTTTGACACCCACACGCTGGCCGCGCCGAGGTTCGGGCGGCCGACGGTCTTGACTCCGGAGAGCGCTCCTTCCCAGTCCGCGTACTCGGCGGCTGTGATGACTACCGCGGAGTCAATGTTGATGGCGTCCCAGTTCCAATTGTGGCGGTTCACGCCCTGCTGGTTTTCGAACAGGATGCGAGTCGAACGGGCCATTGCGTCCCTCTTCCCCGTGGGTAACAGTGCGACAAAACCCAGTGTGGGACGGCGCCAGGATGGTTGACGGAACCTGACAAAGCTGGACGGCGTCGATCACGCCCCGGCCGCCCCGGACTGCCCTAAGTGCAGGTTGCCGCAGGTCAGGGCAGCTTCCGGGACGCCGAGATCGGCGTAGATGGCCAGCGCGCGATGCCAGCTCTGCCGCGCGCGCTCAGGCCGGCCGCCATCGTGGTGCAGGTGCCCGAGGCTGTCGTGGGCTCGCGCCTGTTCATAGCGGTCACCGGTCTCGCCGGCCAACGCGAGCGCGGACTCATGCCGATCGGCCGCCTCCTCAGGCCGCCCGGCCGCCCGCAGCACCGTGCCGAGGTCATTGAGCGCCGCGCCCTCCAGGTCGGCCTCCCCCAGCTCACGGCCGATGGTGATGGCCTGCCGCAGGAACTCGAGCGCCTCGCCATGCTGCCCGAGCCGGCCTAGCACAATGCCGATGCCCTGAAGCGCTTCGGCCTGGCCGGCCCGGTAACCGACCTCACGGTAAATCTCCAGAGCCTGCTGGTGATGCTGGAGGGCCTCGTCGGAGCGCCCGAGCCGCAGGTAAGTCGCACCGAGATTGGTCAGGGCAACGCCAGTCCCGGTGCGGTCACCGAGTTCGGCGTGGATCGCCAGTGACTGCTGGTGCTGGTCGAGTGCCTCCTGAAGGCGGCCTAGCCGCAGGTACACAACGCCGAGATTGCCCAGCGCTCCGCCTTCGCTGGCCCGGTTGCCGACCTCCCGGTAGATCGCCAGCGCCTGCTGGTAGTAGTCCAGCGCGTCCTGGTAGCGGCCCAGCCGGCGGCAGACAATGCCCAGGCCGTACAGGGCGGTGCCCTCGCCGCCGCGATCGCCCAGCTCACGATAGACGGCCAGGGCCTGGGCGAGATGATCGTGCGCATCCTTGTAACGACCTTGCCGCCAGTACAGAGTGCCGAGTCCGTGCAGGGACGCACCCGTTCCGTCCCGGTCACCGGCCTCCCGCAGGATCGACAGCGCCTGCTTGTGGCAGGTGAGAGCCTCGGAATACCGGCCAAGCCGCCGGTTCGCGGTTCCGAGCAGGTTCAGCGCCCCAGCCTCGCTGCGCGGGTCACCCTGCGCCTGCGCAGCCCTGACCGCCAGTTCGTGCAGGGTCAGCGTGTCCAGGTAGTTAGCGCGCGCGTCCAGATACCTGGCCAGCGTCGTCGCGAGCCGGATGGTATGGGACCGCGATCCGTCCAGCGCGGCCCGCGCGACTGCGATCAGGTTCGACCGCTCGCTGTCCAGCCAGCCGCGCGCCGCGTCGGCACCGGCGACGAACGCGGCCGGTGCCAGGGCCGAGCCGACGGCGGGCAGTCCGTGCGGATAGCCGACCACGACGGTCGCTTCGGCAGCGGTAGCCAGGTAGAAGTCGAACAGCCGCTGCCTGGCCTCCAGCCGATCGGCCGCGGCCAGCGCGGCGGCCTGCTCGATGGCGTAGGTGCGCAGCAGGTCGTGCATGCTGAACCGGCCCGGTGCGCCCTCCGCCACCAGGTGGGCCCGGGCCAGCGCGGCCAGCAGCCCGGTGGCGGCCAGCCGGTCGGTGCCAAGGAGCGCGGCCGCCGCGTAGCCGTCGATATCCCGGCCGGGATGCAGGCCAAGAAGCTGGAACGCCCGCGCGGCCGAGCCGCTGAGCTGACGAAGCGACCAGGAGAATACGGCCCGGACGGCGGTGTGCTGATCGTCGCCGGCCCCCAGCACATCCAGCCGGGTTGACTCGTCGCTCAGCTCGGCGACGAGCTGGGCCAGGGACATCTTCGGCCTGGAGATGGCTATCTCGGCGGCGATTCGCAACGCCAGGGGCAGCCGGGCGCACCGCGCGGCCAGGGCGGCGGCCTGATCCGGCTCCGCCGCCACCCGGTCTCCGATCAGCCTGCGCAACAGCAGCATCGCTTCGTCGGGTGGCAGCAGGTCCAGATTGACCCTGGCGGCGCCGTGCCGGGCGATCAGGGCTGGCAGCGCGTCCCGGCTGGTGACGACGACCAGGCAGGACGGGGTACCGGGCAGCAGATCGCGAACCTGGTCTACCGAACGGGCGTTGTCCAGCAGCACGAGCATCCGCTGCCCGGCCACCATGGTGCGGAACCGCGCGGCGAGCTCGGCCTGCTCGGTCGGCATCGCGCTGGACGGCAGGCCCAGCGTCCGCAGGAATGCCTGCAGCGCGGCCGCCGGGGGCACCGGCTGGCCGGGGTCGTATCCGCGCAGGTCAACATAGAGCTGGCCGTCGGGGAAATGGCTGGCCACCCGGTGCGCCCAGTGCACCGCCAGCGCCGTCTTGCCGACGCCGGCCGTGCCCGACACAGCGGAGATCACGACGGCCGGGGCGGCCGCACCGACCCCGTCGAGTAGCAGGTCAAGATCGGCCAGCTGGTCGGCCCGCCCCGTGAAGCCGGTCACATCGGGCGGCAGCTCCTTGGGTGGCGGCGAGCTCGCGGCGAGCTCACCGGGCGGCGGGGGCGGCGCAGCGCGACCCGGGTCCTTCGCGGCGACGCTGGCCGCCAGCCAGAGCTGGTGGAACCGCTCAGTCTCGCCGCCGAGCGTTTCGACGATCAGCTCAAGCAGGCCCCAGCGCGGCACCCTCGGTTCGGAGAACGCGACGGAAATGGTCGTGTGGCTGCAGCCGACTTCCTTCGCCATTTCCCGCAGACTTGGCCAGCCAGCCTGGTGATGCAGCTCATGTAAGGCATCGAAGAGGTCCTGAATCTGCCCAGCAGGCACCTCGGGTCTCGGCAGCGCCCCCACCGGCCACCTCCCGCGTATCGGAGCAGACACTCAGCGTGTCCGCAATCGTCAACTTCTGTCAATCCACCTGGCCGCGGAGCAAGACTGGCAATGCGCGCGGCAACGCCGCCCGCATCTGACGGTCAGTAAAGGGAGGAAACGATGGGGGACCAGGAAATCTCGATAGACCGGCGCGACTTCCAGGCACTGCTGAGGAATGTCACGCCCAGGCTGCAAGACGCCCAGGCGCAGCTGGACTACCTGCGGGCCATGACTTGCACCAAGAGCGCGGCCGACAAGGCACTCGCGCTGCAGCAGGCGGCCGCCGTCGCCGGCGAAGGTAACGGCGGCGAGGTTACCCAGGCAGCGCTCGCGGCCGCGGAGGCGGAACTTACCTCGCTAGCCGACGACCTCTGCGCGAAGCCGCCTCGGCTGCAACTGTCGCCATTGCAATACTGGCCGTCCTGGTGGTGGCCGTGGCCGTGGCCACCGCCGCAGTGGGATCAGGGAGCCACGGCAGATCCGGCGGCACCGCCGAAGGACCTCTCCGCCGCCGTACTGCTCGCGTGCGGTGCGCAGCTTCAGGACATCGCGGACTTGATCGCGGCGCATGCCAGGCACGAGCCCTTCCACGCGCGGCACGAGCCGTTCGCCGAACACGCGCGGCACGAACCGTTCGCCACCGCCGCTGGCCGGCTACTCAGCGCCGGACTCGCGGCATTGAGCCACGACCGGTGACCCGGCGGTGCAACGGGCGTTCCGGCTATGCCTGAATACCCTGCGGCACGACACCGGACGGCACCGCGAGGCGCCTGACGACCAGCCGATCCTGGTAGCCATCGGATTTCACGGCACCTTCTGGGCAGCGGATTCGACCCAGGTCTGGCGGCTCCCGCTGGCCGGAGCGGCCGGGCCTGAGTCCGGCGCCATCGGGACATTCACCTTCCCCGGCAGCGCCCCGGCGGCCAGGACCGAGGTTCAGATCCTGGGAGCGGCGGTGATCGCGGCGGCGCACGACCGCACGCCGCTGGCGGTCATCGCCGCCGAGACCGACGCGGCGGTGACCGCCTTGCGAGATCAACTGGCGCCGATCCTGCGGCACGCCTGCCCGGCGTTCTGGACCGCCGGGGACGCGGAGGCCCGCGTCACCGCCGCGATCGGCGTGGTCAGGAGCGCGGTCACCTTTGGCTTACTCCGCAGGCTCGGCAGCTTCGCCGCGTCGATCGGCGATCCTGACGATCAGTTCGACGCGCAGTTCCTGTGCTACAGCAACGCCGGCATCCAGGGCTTCCCCGGTATCCGCGCGCTCGATCCGGGAACGGCGGAGGTCCGGTTCGGCGGCCCGTTCGCGGGTTACTGGATCGACGGCCGCCTCGAGGCAACCTGACTCAGGCCGGCGCAAAATTTATGCCTAAAAAATGCTTTAAAGATTTTTAGCTAGAAAAATTTGCGCCGGTCTCCGCGTTCTTTCCAGAGGCCTATCAGGAGGGCACTGATCGGGCTGACTCGGTGGCTACTGGCGCGTTCGCGGGCGTTTGGGTCATGCTGGCCCGGTGAGAAGATGCACCACGCTACTGGCCGCGGCGTTTCTGACGCTGGCGGGACTGACTGTGCCTATCGCCTCTTCGGCGCAGGCGGCGCCCGGACGGCCGGGCATTTTCCCCGCCGAATGGTGCGGGAACCAGGCGCCGCCCTGCGTGGTCGCCGCCTCGCGCAATGGGGTCGCGATCACCAAGACCGACCCGACCTATGCGGTATCGGCCTCGGGGTCGTTGCAATCGAACGGCGAGTTCCTTACTCAGTGGAGCATCGCCGACGCGCAGATTAAGGGCACCTTTGCCACGCTGGCACCGGGAGACGTGGGAGTTCCGTTCACCAGGCCAGTGGAACGACTTCAACGGCCTCAATCAGTGGACGAACACCGAGCTGACCGAGATACCGCCGCAGATTACAGGGAATCCCTTCACCATCACCGAGGAGATCGGCAATTCGCACGAGCTGAACGGCACGGTGTTCGAGGGCTTCTGGGACGGCGTGCTGCCGAACGCGTTCCTGCTGGACATGGGCATCAACGATCCCTCGACGCTCACGTCAGCGGGGATCTCGGCCAGCGTGGGGACAGGAACCGTGACCGTGACGCCCGGACTATCGTCGACCGAAATCGCGATCACCGGGATCACGTTCTCGCACCGGGTCGTGCACATCAGGCGCGGCACGATCACGCCGGCCGCTCCGCTCTACCTGCGGACTCGCCGGGCGTCGGCGAAGGTGGCCGTCCTGGGCTTCCACGCGTCGAAGCCGCGGGGTTCCTTCGTCCGCTCGTATCAGGGCCGCTGCTGGGCTAAGCATCGGACCACTCGCTTCGGGACGGCTCGGCGCTCACCGCTGAAAGTGTCGTCGCTCGTCCGCGGGGTCAGCTACATGTGCCAGGTCAGGGGCAAGGCCGTCGTCGGCTTCGGGCCCTGGTCCCGCAGCCGGAAGCTGGCTGCCTGACGCTGGCCGCCTAAGGCTGGCCGCCTGGTCGGCCTCAGGCCGTCGGGCCGGCCGGCGGGTATCTGCGCTCGATCAGGGCGGTGAGGCGTTCGCCGTCGGGAGCGAGCAAGGCCCTGACCCCAGCCTCGTTCACGTCCGCGACGATCACGTGGCCGACCTCATCGTGCACGTCGCTGAACAGGCCGTGCGTCTTCATCTTCTGCGCCTGATAGCGGTTGTCGTCAGTCGGGCTCACATAGTGCACCGCCCAGGCTCGGTAGCGGTGGACGAGGAACAGGTGGATCAGCGTCATCAGCCGCTTCTGCCGCAGGAGCTCATCGAAGGTGTTCTGATCCCTGATGGACAGGATGTGCCGCCCGCGCCGGTCGACGATCACCGAGAAGATGATGTTGGCGACCGGTTCTTCTCCGCTGTTGGTCAGGGTCAGCTCAAGCAGGTCGGAGCCCGCCGTGTGCGGCCGCAGGGTCACTCCGAGCGGGTCAGGGATCTGGTGATAGCTGGTCCACGTCGAGAGCCAGCCGGACAGCAGTTTGGTCGGCACCTCGGTCTGCACCAGGTGCTGATGCTGCGTCGAGCCCTTGCCCATCGACTTGGTCGCCGCCGTGCCGCCAGAGGAAGCCATCAGCGCCGCGTCCGACCTCGGGCCGCCGACGAGCGTCTGCGGCGTCTGGTAGGGCGACTCAAGCAGGCGGAACCTTCGCTGCAGCCGGGCCAGGGACAGCATGCCGTCCTGCCGCAGCGCGGTGGCGAAGTCCTCGGCCGCGAGGCCGTCGATCTGGTGCCCGCCGTAGGTGATGAAGTTGAAGACGAAACCAAGCTTCCCGAGTTCCTCGGGGAAAGCCCGCATGTCGTCGTCGCTCATGCCGGTCGTGTCCCAGTTGAACGACGGCGACAGGTTGTACGCGAGCAGCTTGCCGGGGAAGGCGGCGTGCATGGCCTCGGCAAACCGCTTCGCGTCGGCCAGGTCCGCGGTCTTGGTCTCCATCCACAAGATGTCGGCAAACGGCGCCACCGCCAGTGATCTGGCGATCGCGTACTCGATGCCGCCTTGCACCTGGTAGTAGCCCTCGGGAGTCTTAGAGACCTCGCAATCCCAGGCGACGTCGACGCCCATCGACCTGGCCCTGGCCCGGGCGGCGTGGAGCGAGGTCTGACTGGCAAAGGCCAGCCACTCGCTGGCGGTCAGGTCGAAGGACGCGCCCTCACTGACCCTGAAGTCGATCTCGTCCGCGACCGCCTGCGGGTAGCTCCGCAGGTTGGCCTCGGACAGCCAGGCGTCCAGATAGCGCGTCTCCACGCCTTCCAGCAGGTCCTCGATCGGGCCGCCGGCCTGCTTGAACTCGCGCGCGCTCGTTTCGAGCGACTCCAGCAAGCCCGTCCGCTCGAGCCAGGCGACGGCCTCGTCGTACTCCCCGGCCGAGATCTTGAACAGCAGGTGACCGCGCACGTCCTGCACGCCGAGCTCGCTGAGCTGCCGCATCATGGCCAGGTAGCCGACCTTGTACGTCGGCAGGTCAGAGTTGGTGGCGCCGAGGATGAACGGATGATCCCGTTCGTCCCCGCGGCCTTCGAGGAAGGTGGCGGCCTCGGCGTCGGTCCTGGCCACGATCAGGCCGGGAACGTTCATGATGTCGAGCTGGAAGCGGGCCGCGCTGAGCCGCTTGATCTGCTCGTCCGCGCCGACCAGCACCTTGCCGCCCTGGTGCCCGCACTTCTTGGTGCCGGGCTTCTGGTCCTCGATGTGGTACCCGGGGACGCCGACCTCGACGAATCGGCGGATCAGGTTCCTGACGTGCGCGTCGCCGCCGTGCCCGGTGTCGGCGTCGGCGATGATGAACGGCCGGAAGTCGATTTCGGCGGTGCCGGCCCGCTGCGCCTCCGTCATCCGCGAGCGGGCGAAACGCTGGTTGCGGTCAGCCGTCAGCAGCGCCCGCACGATCGGCGCCGCCTCATCTGGTACCTGCGAGAGCGGATAACTGGCCAGGTCAGGGCCAGGGTCCTCGGTCACGGAACCCTTGGCCGACGTCGCCCAGCCGCCCAGGTAGATGCCCTCGATGCCGATCCGCTTCATCGCCACGGCCTGCCCGGGCGAGTACGGCCCGAACGTGGTGATAGGCCTGCGCTCACCGAACAGTTCCCGCAGCCGGTCGTAGAACTCCCCCGCCGCTACCCTCGCGACCGTGTAGTCGGTGCCGATGGTCCCCCGCTGCTCAACCACCTGACGGGCAGAGTGCAGGCGCGTGATGCCATCGAACCGCGGGCTGGCAAACCACCGGGCGGTCTCGCCTACTTCCGCGTCAAACACGGCCATAGACGAACTTTCCGTAACTTCAGAGTCTATCGATCCCATAGGAGACTCCTCTGCGGGCGCTCGAACGGTTCTGCCCATTAGAACCCGTCCGCGCATATCTGGGTAGGGCGAGGGTCACCGCCGCCCGGAGCCGTGAGCAGCGCCGACGCCGCTACGTTCTCGCGGACCGTGCTGGCATCTGGCTGGCGCGGACGGGGCAAAGCTGCGCTCCTGACCGCCTGGCTTGCGGCCAGCGCCTCTCCATGGGCTTTAGACATCCAGGGCGGGCGGGTTGTCCGCGGCCTCGATTGCGGGGTGCCGCTCGGGCGGGCGGGGGGTCCAGGACGGGAATTCGCGTGTCCTTGCGAGGGGGACTGCCTGCAGCGGCGAGGTCGCCGCGCTAACGCTCTCCGGGGTCAGGCCGAGCAGGTAGCCGCGCAGGTCCGGGAGGTGGATCCCGGCGCTGCGGCGGTCAGCGTCCCACAGATCGGCGAGCTGGTCAGCTGCCCTGTTGATCTCGCCGGTGACGGCGCGCTTTTCAACCTCGATCCTGTCCGTTGCTCGCCTGACTACCTTCGGAAGCCGGCTCATCCCGAGGATGGACGGAACCGCAACGGCGACGGCCGGAATTATCAGCTCGGGAGAGGCCGCATGAATGAAACTGGCGCCGCCGAGCCCGAGGGCCGCGACAAGCCCGCCGGGGCAACCCCAATTCTTGAGCCACCGGAGCCTGCCTTGACGCCGGTCGGCGTCCTTCTGGATCTGTGCCCGGACTTTCTTCGCTTGTTCCTCGGCCTGCTGATGCAGGGCCGGGCGGGTCACTTTCGCCTCATCGTCACACGCGAACCGGCATTCCCACCGCCGCTCTCCTACGGTGATCTCGATCGTGCCGACGCTGGGGAGGTCCTCTCGCAACTCCTCTGCCGCCGTCACGATGAGGCTCTTGCTCAGCAGGATCGCGAGAAGCTCGGTCACCGTCGGGGCCGGAGGTTCGCCGTTATCGAATGCCGGGAAGGCCGACTGGCTCACCATTCCCACGATGTTGAGCGTCATCTTGCGTCCTTCTTCCTCGGCGACGACCATCGCTCGCGCGGCGCTGAGGTCTCCCTGGGCCACAGTGATGGCCCGGGTTGCCCTGATCACGCCGCGGAGCTCCTCCTCTTCCAGGTCCTCGGTACGGGCCAGCTTCTTGAGCAGGTCCGCGAGGTCGGCCCGGATGTCAGCTGACACCTGCGCGCCCGACTCGAAGCGCCCGCGGAAATACTGGGCGGCCTGCTCGATGCCCCGGTTGGCCTCATACCGGGGAGACAGGACCTTCATTGTCTTGTCATTAGTCGCGAACAGCGTGAAGTCCGGATGCTTCCCGCACCGCGCGCCCAGGCTGAGCAGCCGCCGCTTCCACTCGCTGGCCGCGGCGTCGAAGACGTCCTGGCGGGCTTCTTCCTCGGAGTACCACTCGCCGACCTGTTTCACTAGCCTCGGTGCCGCGCCGCTGCCGAGTGCGTTTCCGGTCACCGCGTCGATCACGACCTGGAAATGGCGGGGCAGGTTGACTGGCGCGAGCCGGGACAGGTAGGCGGCCAGCCATTCCTGCAAGATGTCATTGCGGTCCTGATCACGCAGCAGGAGCGCCACGAACAGGCACGTCTTCTCAAAGTCGAGCGCGAGCGCGTAGTTGAGGGCCTCGTGGTGCTGCTGCCGGTTGTCATTGAGCCACGCGGCAACCGCGAGGGTCGCCTGTGCTACCCAGTAGCGGGGGGTCTGGATCGCGAGCCGCTCGCTGACATCCAGGACGACGGCCCGGTTGATATGACCGCTGGCGACCACGTCGATGATGCTGGCGGCCATGTCGCGGGCCTCTTCGTAGCGCCCGAACTTCGCTTGCCACTGCCGTTCGGCGACGGCGAGCTCGTTATACGCGGTCGCTACGATGCGGTCGCGCTTGTACATCTCGCTCAGGCTGTTCAGCGACTTTTGCGTCGCGTCCTGTTTGCGCGCCAGGTCGTTCAGGGCTGGCGGCAGAGTCTCTTCGAGCCGACGCAGCCGGTCGCTCACCCCGGCGAACCGGCCGACCTGATGCTTCAGGTCAGAGATCTCCGACCGTAGGCTCCTTACCTCCGAGCGCAGGCCCGATACATCCGGTGAGTGGTTGCTCGTCATATGACTGCCTCCAAACTGAGGAGGGGCACGCGGGTCAGGCCGACGGCCTGCCAGATGAGCCCGTCGATCTCACCCACGCCGCGCCAGGTCCCGTCGGGCCGCCGTACGGCGGCAGCCTCGGGGAGAAGCACGGTTGTCGCCGACCGGCTGGTCAGGTCCCAGATGCGCGCGGTCCCGTCCCGGCTCGCCGTTACCAGGAGGCGGCCGCTGAGGTCGAAGCTCATCGCGGTGATTCCATGCGCGTGGCCGGTCAGCGTGGGGGCATCCGCCCAGTTGGGGAGCGCCCCCGACTTGCTGGCTTCATAGAGCCGGACGGTGCCGTCGGCGCAGCCAGCCGCGACCCTCGTGCCGAAGCGATCCGCGGCCAGGATCGTGGCTCGGTATCCGATGCAGGAGTGGCACGCAGCTTCCTTACCCGTGGCCAGATCCCAGGTCCTGATGGTCTCGTCGTCGCCAGCCGACACCAGCAGACCTGGGCGCGGGCCGAAGGCGACGGCGAGGACGGCGCCCTTATGCCCGAGCAGTTCCCACAGCAGCCGCTGACCCTCCCAGACCGTGACGACCGTCTCGGCCCAGGCGGCCGCGATCCGCCTGCCGTCATGGTCGGCCGCTACTGCTCGAGCACGCCCGGTGCGCCCCGGCAGGACTCCAGCCTGCGTTCCGTCGGCCGCGTTCCAGATCCGCACCGCGTCCCCGGCGGTCGCCAGGTGCGCCCCGTCGGCCTGGAAGGCCAGGCACTGCGGAGGCTCAGGGAAGTCCACGGCCCAGCCCGGCTTGAGCGACCCGTTCACCGCATCGAAAGACCTTAGCTCGGAGCTTTTGTCGCTGACCACCACTCGTGCGCCGGTCGGAGAGGCGACGACCCCAGCCACCGGACTACCTGCGGGCCTGATCTCTCTCATGGCGTGCCGGGACGGGTACCACAGGCGCAGCGAGCCGTCGCTGCAGCCTGTGAGCACCCCTGAGCTGGTGAAGGCGATGCCCGTGATGATCAGGTCGGCCCCGTCCAGTGCGCGGCGGCGCGCGAGGTCGTCAAGCCCGGCGATGTACAGCCGGCCCTTGGCGTTATCGATCATCGCCGCGAAGCCGCCATCAGGGCTGAGTGCGGCGGCCCGCAGCGGAACATCCGTGATTCCGGTGCCTTTCGCCGCCGGACCTCCGGCCCAACCGTCCGCCCAGCCCTCCGGACCCAGGCTGAGCCATCGACTACGGGCGTCATCCCAGGCGAGCGCGAGCACCCGTCCCGAACGTGATCGGCTCGCATCC
>DASYAT010000171.1:0-23019 GCA_036501205.1 Streptosporangiaceae bacterium
AGCGATCAACTCTCCCGGCCAGCCGGCAGGGGCACAGTCTTCCCAAAGGGCTCAAAGCCCTGCTACAACAAGTGCTCACCCGCCGGCGGCTACCGGACCCGAGTCTGCCGGACAGCCGACCCGTTAGCTCTTATTAGCTACGACACCAGTGCCACTGCGGTGTTGCACTGGCACAATGCGACTTAGGTTATTTCGATCATGCTCGGGACCTGCGGTGCGCCGCGAGTGCCCGCCGTCCGGCTTGCTCCCGGCGGGCGCAGGCCAGCGGTGGAGAGTTTCCGCATAGTGGAGCGTTGACCGCGGAAATCCGCGGCAAACACTCCATCACGCGGAAAGACTCCACTTAAAATCAGGTCATTTCCGGCATTCCCGCGGCCGCCCGGGGAATCCGCGCCGCCTAGCGCGGCGGAACCTCCGCCCCAGCGGCCCGTCCGGTCCCGGCCGTCAGGGCCCGGCCATTCCAAGATCAACTTTCGCTAAGCGGCATTGTGCACTGGCAACCTCGGTGCCTCCCCGAGGTTGTTCCGTCCTCGGAAGCAACAGCATCAGGAGGGCACCGATGCTGTCGACTGGCCCGGGTTGGCTTGCGCGGCCTGCCTCTGCGACTGACCGGCCCGGGACGGCACTGGGGGCACGGCGCGGCGACTGACCGCCGCGGCATCGCTACCACCAGCCCCACCAGGGTCAGAATCTTTAAGTAGTGGCTAATTTTCGGCCCACATCGGCGAAGGCACGGGCAGCGATGCTGTAGAACTTTCCGCATGGCTAGTTTTCTGCACAACTACGGCTACCTGGCCTTGATCATCTTCGCGTTCGTCGAGGCCTGTTGCATTCCGATCTCATCGGAGATCACGTTCGCGACAGCCGGGTTGCTGGCAGCGCAAGGCCACCTCAGCTTGGTCCTGGTCATCATCATCGGCACGCTCGCCGAGATGGGCGGATCGCTTACCTCCTACGCGATCGGCCGCAAGGGCGGCCGGCCTCTGCTCGACAAGTACGGCAGGTATGTGCTGGTGAGCCACTCGGACGTGGACCGGGTCGAACGGTTCTTCGCCGGGAAGGGAACCTGGATCGTCGCCGTCAGCCGCGTGCTGCCGCTGGTCAGATGCTTTGCCTCGTTCGGCGCCGGCTTGGTTGAGATCGCGGTTGTCCCGTTCGCGATCTTCAGCTTGATTGGCACGGCAATCTGGGCCACCGCGCTCAGCTTGCTCGGCTACAGCCTTAAGGGAACCGTGGACAAGTACTTCCACTCGTTCTCGCTGATCGGCGTTGTGCTCATCCTCGTGATGATCCTCGGACTCGTCGCCCACCGGCTGCACGCAGTGCGTAAGGACTCGCACCGGCAAGCTGCCGCAGGCGTCGGCCCAGGCGCGGCGGCCGAGACCCCGGACTCGGCGCAGGGCAAGGTCGGCACCGGCCGCACCGGTGGCGCGCACCGCTCTGGCCGCACCCCCTCGGCCTAGCCGCTCAGTCCGTTAGCGCCTGATACACCAGCTGGCGCAGCTGCGACCTGATCGGATGCGCGCTCGACGGCAGTAGCTGGGTGAAGAACGACGCCGTCACCCCGGTCGCCTGATCGACGAAGAAGGCAGTGCTGGCGGCGCCGCCCCAGGAGTACTCGCCGACGCTGCCAACGGTCCGGCCCGGCACCGGATCGAGCACGACGGCGAAGCCAAGGCCGAATCCGACCCCGTCGAACGGCGCTTCGGCGAACAGGGGCCGCCCGAACTCGGCCAGGTCAGCCTGGCCGGGCAGGTGGTTGGTCGTCATGTAGGCGACCGTGCGCGGGCTGAGCAGCCGCACGCCGTCCAACTCGCCGGCCGGACTGTCCGCCGTGCCGAGGAGCATCGAGGTGAACCGGTGGTAGTCCGCGGCGGTGGACACCAGCCCGCCGCCGCCGCCAAGGAACGTCGGCTTGTGCCCGGCTACGGTGCCCAGCGAGTCCAGCCTGGTCGCCTTGCGGCCGGCCCCGAGCGTGTACAGCGCGGCCAGCCGGTCCCGGTCGGCTTCGTCAATCCAGAACCCGGTCTCGGTCAGGCCGAGCGGAGCGAAGATCCGCTGGGCGAAGAACTCATCGAGGCTGACACCTGAGGCGACCTCGATCACCCGGCCGAGCACGTCGGTCGCGACCGAGTAGTTCCACTCACTGCCGGGCTGGAACAGCAGCGGAAATTCGGCCCACAGGTCACAGCAGGCGGCCAGGTCAGCCTTGCGCGGAGTGCCCCACTCGAACCCTTTCGCCCGGTACTGGGCATCGACCGGGTGCGAACGATGGAACCCGTAGGTCAGCCCGGAGGTGTGAGTCAGCAGGTGCCAGATCCGCACTGGCTCGACGGCGGGCACGGTCACGGCCCTGATGTCAGAACCGCCGGTGAAGACCCGGACGTCGGCGAACGAGGGGATGAACTTGCTGACCGGATCGGTCAGCTCGAACGCGCCCTCCTCATAGAGCATCATCGCCGCGACCGAGGTCACCGGCTTGCTCATCGAGTAGATGCGCCAGATCGTGTCGGTGCTGACCGGCTGGTCGGCCTCGGTGTCCCGGTGTCCGCAGAGCGAAACGTGGGCCAGCTTGCCGTGCCGGCTCACGGTCAGCAGCCAGCCCCGCAGCCGTCCGTCATCGACGTAGCGGGTGAAGTGCCGGTCAATCCGGCCGAGCCGGGCCGAGTCCAGCCCAACCTCTGCCGGGTCTACCTCCGGGCTCAGTCCGCCCATCGAGTCCGCCTTCCTGCCGATACGCACGCTTGCCTCCTATAGCATGCGGCACGTCCGGCGGCAGCCTTCGCGGCGGCCGGCCCAACCGCAGGAGGGGACTCGCCATGGGCGCGGAACGCGATCGGGTGAACGGCTTCGGCCGGCTGGAATACGGCCTGACCAAAGCCGGCGACTGGTACCGGTGGGGACCCTACGTCAGCGAGCGGCAGTGGGGCACGGTCAGAGAGGACTACAGCGCCGACGGTGACGCCTGGAACTACACCAGCTATGACCAGGCCAGGGCGCGCGCCTACCGGTGGGGTGAGGACGGCCTGGCCGGGTTCTGCGATATCGAGCAGCGGCTGTGCCTGGGTCTCGCGCTGTGGAACGGCAACGACCCGATCCTGAAAGAGCGCTTGTTCGGCCTGACCAGCGGCCAGGGAAACCACGGCGAGGACGTCAAGGAGTACTGGTGGTACCTGGACGCGACGCCCAGCCACACCTGGAACCGCTGGCGCTACCACTACCCGCAAGCCGAATTCCCCTATGCCGACTTGCTCAATGAAAACAAATCGCGTAACCGGGAGGAGCCGGAATATGAATTGCTCGATACCGGTGCCTTCGATGACGACAAATTCTGGATAGTCGAGGTCCATTACGCCAAGGCCGGCCCTGATGACGTGCTGATGCTCGTGCGGGTCACCAACGCCGGCCCCGACCAGGCGACACTGGACGTGCTGCCGACCGCCTGGTACCGGAACACCTGGTCCTGGGACGAGGGTTCGCCCAAGCCGGCGCTCCGCGCGGTGCCGCCGGCCGATCATCAGCACGCGGCCGTCAGCCTCGAACACCCCTTCATCGGCGACCTTGAGTTGCTAGCCGGACCCGGACCCGACGGCCGATCGCCTGAACTTCTCTTTTGCGAGAATGAAACCAACACGGCACTGTTGTTCGGCAGCGACCCGCTCACCGCGTACCCCAAGGACGGGATCGGGGCCCATGTGATGTCCGGGGCCGCGACCGTCAACCCGGACAAGACCGGCACCAAGTGCTCGGCCTGGTACAAGCTCACCGTCGCCCCCGGCCAGACCGCTGAGGTCCGGCTCCGGCTACATAAGCCTCTGGCTAAGGACGGGCGCGGAGCGGCACCCGCGCAAAGCGTTCCCGCTAAAAATCTTCTCGATCTTGACTTTGATCAGGTCATGGAGCAGCGGCAAAATGAGGCCGATGAGTTCTACGCTGAGCTGACGCCGGCCAGCGCGAGCGCCGATGAGGCCATGATCATGCGGCAGGCGTTCGGCGGCCTGCTCTGGTCCAAGCAGCTCTTCTACTACGACGTCGCCCGCTGGCTGGACGGCGACCCGGCCCAGCCCGCCCCGCCCGAGCAGCGCAAGGCTGGCCGCAACAGCGACTGGCGCAGCTTTGACGCCTTCGACATCATGTCGATGCCCGACAAGTGGGAGTACCCCTGGTTCGCGGCCTGGGACCTGGCCTTTCACTGCGTCGCGCTCGCTCACGTGGACCCGGCGTTCGCCAAGTACCAGCTGATCTTGCTGTGCCGGGAGTGGTTCCAGCACCCGAACGGCGCGCTGCCCGCCTATGAGTGGGACTTCGGTGACGTGAACCCGCCGGTCCAGGCCTGGGCCGCGCTTGAGGTGTTCGCCGTCGACGGCGGCCGGGACATCGACTTCCTCAGCCGCGTCTTCGACAAGCTGCTGGTCAACTTCACCTGGTGGATCAACCGCGAGGACGCCGAAGGCAACAACCTGTTCGAGGGCGGGTTCCTCGGCCTGGACAACATCGGCCCGATCGACCGGTCGCACCTGCCGGTCGGCGGGATCCTGGAGCAGTCGGACGCGACCGGCTGGATGGGCTTCTACTCGATGGCGATGGCCACGATGGCGCTCACCTTGCACTGGTCTGGCCAGCGACCGGGGACCGACCTGGTGATGAAGTTCCTCGAGCACTTCGCCTCGATCAGGGACGCGCTCGACGGGCTCGGCCTGTGGGACGAGACCGACGGCCTGTACTACGACCGGCTGATCACCACTGACGGGACAGTCGTCCCGATGCGAGTGCACTCGGTGGCCTCCATGATCCCGGCACTCGCGCTCGGGGTGGTCGACGAGGGCTCGATCCAGAGCTCGATGGCAGTGGGCAAGCGCTTCGCCAGCTTCCTGGCCGGGCAGGACCTGACCGACTCCCAAGGCGAGGCGCCCGCCCTGGCCGCCGGCCGCCGCCCGGCCGTGCGTGAAGAGCTCTACCGCGGCGAGCCCGGGCACCGGCGGCTGCTGCTCAGCCTCGCCGGACCTGAGAAGCTCGCCCGGTTGCTCACCCGGCTGTTCGATGAGGCGGAATTCCTGTCACCGCACGGCATCAGAGGGTTGTCGGCCTGGCACCGGGATCATCCTTACACGATCGATATCGAGGGGTATCAGGCCTCGATCGACTATGAGCCCGCAGAATCAACAACGCCGCTTTTCGGCGGCAACTCGAACTGGCGCGGCCCGATCTGGTTCCCGGTGAACTACCTAATCATCAGCGCTCTTGATCGCTACCACCGTTTCTTCGGCGACGATCTTATGGTCGAGTACCCGACCGGATCTGGTCGAAAGTTGACACTCGACTTGATCGCGGCCGATCTGTCTGACCGGCTTATCTCGATCTTCGCGAAGAACTCCCAAGGTCACCGGCCGGTTTTCGGCGGCACCGAACCGCTGCGTTCCGATCCGGCCTGGCGGGACAACCTGCTATTCAACGAGTACTTCCAGGGCGACGACGGGGCCGGTCTCGGCGCCAGTCATCAGACCGGCTGGACCGGGCTGGTGGCCGACCTGATCAGGCGCCGGCATGGTGCTGTCCGAAGTATCGGAGATGTGATCGCCGATATAGCCGGGCATGCGCAAGGACGGAGCTAGCGTGTTAACGATGCGGCCGGCGTGGTTAACGATCAGTAGTAACAGTCAGCCCGCGATGAGATCGTTTGCGTGATATTAATTGGGATATTGTCCCGATCCGCCGTGCAATCACTTCCATCGCCGTATCGTTATGGTTTGCGACGCCGGGTAGGCTACTGGATCGCATCCATATTCATTCCGGCCAAAAGGTAGCGGGCACGAGTGAACAACCAGGTCTTGGCTCCTGGCTCAGCAGAGCCGCAGAGTAGCGGCGTGACGTGGCCGATCCGGTCAGGACTGGTGCCGCCGCTGGCCGAGGGCTTCATCAGCCGACCAGAGTCAGCGCCGAATCTGGGGCAACTGCTGGCGCCGGGCGCCACCGTGGTGCTCGCGCCGAACCGGACCGCCCCCCGCGGCGGTGCCGACTGGTTCGGATCGTGCGGCAAGACGCAGCTCGCCGCGTTCGCCGCCGAGTCGCTGTGGAACTCATCCGACGTCGACCTGCTCGTCTGGGTGACCGCCACCAGCCGGGCCGCGATCCTGACCGGCTATGCCTCGGCGGCGGCGGCGGCGATGGGCATTGACCCCGAAGGTGACGCCGAGACCACCGCCGCCCGGTTCATGGGCTGGCTCGCCGAGACCAGCCGGCGCTGGCTGGTCGTGCTGGACAGCATGGGCAGCCCGTGGGATCTCGACGGGCTCTGGCCGACCGGGTCGACCGGGCGCACGCTGATCACCACCACGGACGCCACCGAGTTCGATCATGACCGGATGCGGATCCTCGCGATCTCTGGCTTCAGCCGCCGGGAAGCGCTGAGCTACCTGATGGACCGGCTGACCGAGGACCGAGGCCAGCGGACCGGCGCGATCGACCTGGTCGATCACCTGGGCGGCGAACCGCTCGCGCTGGTCCAGGCCAGTGCCGTGATCGGCAGCTCGGCGCTGTCGTGCCGCGACTACCAGGATGTGTTCGCCAGGAAGCTCGAGCAACTGACCAGGACCGGGCAGCCGTCGGCGGCGGCGGTCAGCTGGATCCTGTCGGTCGAGCACGGGGACCGGCTATCGCAGGTCGGGCCGGTGCAGCCGATGCTGATCCTCGCCTCGTGGCTGGATGGCAACCGGATCCCCGGCACCGTGTTCACCTCTCCGGCCGCCCGGGGCTACCTGGCCGGCCAGTCAAGCGCCGAGCAAGCCTGGGCGGCGGCGGTGACGCTGGAGCGGGCCGGCCTGCTCATCATCGACCCGGCTCCCACCCCGCCGGTCGTGATGATGAACTCGGCGATTCAGGCGGCGGTCAGATCTGCTTTGCCAGGCGACTTCACCGATCGCGCGATCGCGGTGGCGGCGGCCGGGCTGATCGAGGCCTGGCCGACCGATGAGTCGACGCCCTGGCTCACCGACAGTTTCAGGTCGTGCGCGATCACGCTGACTCAGCTGTCCGGTGACCGGCTCTGGAGCGGTGACGGCTACCGGCTGGCGTTCCGGCTCGGGGAGAGCCTGGAAAGCGCGCGGCTGGCTTCACTGGCGGCCACGCACTGGAACCAGGTCGCGGCGGCCAGCGACCGGTTCCTCGGCCCCGCTCATCCTGAGTCGCTCGCGGCGAGCGATCATCTGGCGAGTTCGTTCCTCGCGGCCGGCCGGGCCGCCGAGGCGCTGCCCTGGTTCCAGCGGGTCCTGTCCGACCGGGCCGCTCAGCTCGGACCCGATCATCCGGCGACGATCGCGTTCGAGCTGCGGCTGGGCCGGGCGCTGATCGCGGCCGACCGGCCCAGGGAAGCCGCCACCGTGCTCGACCGGGCCTACCGGGCCAGCGAGCAGGTGCGCGGCACCGATGATCCGGAGACGCTGGAAGCGCTCGACACGCTGGCCGACGCCTGTCACGCCGCCGGCGAGGTCGCCGACAGCATCAGGCTGTACCGGCGGGTGCTGTCCGAGCGCGAGCGCATCCAGGGTCCGTCCCATCTGCTGACGCTCGACAGCTGCCTGAAACTCGGCAATGTGTACCTGTCCTCACGCAAGTTCAAGGAAGCGCTGGCCCACTACAAGCGGGTGGTCGATGGCCGCGAGCAGACGCTCGGGCCGGTGCACCCGGCGACCATCGAGGCCCGCGACCGGCTGGCATCGGCGTACCACTCGGCCGGGAAAATGGGCATCGCACTGCGGCTCTATGAGGATTCATCCGCTGACTCCGAGCGGATCCTCGGCGTCGACCACCCGGACACCCTGGGCAGGCAGGTCCACCTGGCCCACGCGCTCTACGCGGTCGGCCGGCTAGGCGACGCGACCACCATGCTCCGCGACACGGTCGACCGCTGCGAGCGCATCCTGCCCCCCGGCGACCCGCTCACCAAAACCGCCCAGGAAAGCCTCACCAACATCGCCGGCGGCTGAGGTCGGCCTGCTCTGGCTGAGGCTCTTCGCAGCGACGAAGAATGCGGGGGCAGCTTGCTGAGAGCTCCGAGCTTTCCGGCCGCAATTTACAACAGCGACGGGTCAACGTTGTCGTAGCCCTCCCCGAGCTAACAACATCGTTGACCCGTGGCCGTCGTTCCAGCAACGCATTGGAGTCAGCGATGTTGTTGCGGCGTCGGGAGTTACAGCGGAACCGGGTCAGCGTTGTTGCGGACCAAGCTCGGATGGGGCGACATGTCGTCAGTGCGGGCGTTGCGCAGCCAGCCGGCACCGGCGGCGTGGCGCCCCATCTCCCCAAGCCAGGTCTTCGCCTCAGCCGGCGTCGCTTTCGCGAGGGATCTGGAAGAACGCGGACTTGAGGCCGAAGCGGGCGATCAGCATCAGGATCAGGCCTACGCCTACTATGACCGCGATTGTCCAGTTCTCGGTCGGGGTTGACTGAGTCTGGATCGACCGCTCCATCAGCCAGACCAGGAACGCGGCCGACAGCAGCGGCAGGACGCCGAGGACCAGCGCGCTCCAGAAGTTAGAGCTGACCCGGCGCCTGAAGTACACGATCGTGGCCAGCGCGGTCAGCACGTAGAACGCGGCATACAGGATTCCGGTCACCGAGATCACGTCAAAGAACGCGTTCTGAATCGAGGAGATCAGCAGGAAGATCAACGTCGAGATGAACAGCACGATCCCGATCACCACAGTCGCGTTGACGGGCGTGGCAAAGCGGCGCGAGATGTTGCTCAGGCTCTCTGGCAGCACCCGGTGGCTGGCCATGCCGTAGATAAGCCGGGAGATCAGCACGATGCCGGTACCGGTGGAGGCGATCACCGACAGCGCCAGAGACAGCGCCATGACCTTCTCCCAGCCGGAGCCGCCAAGCGCCTGAGCGACCGTGACCAGCGCGGTGCCGTTGTTGCCGGCGACGGCCAGCCTGTGCGGCGAGATCACGCCCTGCAGGCCGAAGGTGACGAACGCGTAGATGATGCCGAGGACGATCACCGCGATCATCGCGGCCCGGCCCGGATTGACCCGGCGGTGCTTGGTCTCCTCGTTGACGTAGACAGTGCCGTCCCAGCCGGTGTACATGAACACCGCGGCCAGGAACCCGCCCGCCACATTGCCCTTACCGGCGATTCCGGTCAGGCTGAACCAGCCGCCCGAGATCGCGAAGGTGCCCGGGTGGTGGCTGATCACGAAGATGAGGCCGACGATCGAGAAGCCGACGAGAATCGTGTACTCGATCACCGCGATGCCGACCTGAGTGCGCGCGGTGAGTTTGATGCCGATGACCGCGATGGCCAGCATCGCCAGGATCACGGCGAACGAGATCAGGATGTTGTCCAGCTTGTTCGTGGTGGTCGTGCCGAAGATCGCCAGCACGGAGGGCGCGAGCACGATGACGCCGCTGATCGTGCCGATCAGGCTGCCGGTCACCATCAGCCAGCCGGTCATGAAACCGAGGTAGGGGTTAATCGCCCGGCCGACCCATTCGAACGAGGCGCCGCAGTTGGCGTTCCACAGGTTCAGCTGCCGGTAGGCGTTGGCAATGATCAGCATCGGAATGGCGGTCAGCAAGATGATCGGACCGCTGGCGTAGGCGGTCGTCGCGGCCAGTCCGGCGAGGGTGAGGCCCACGGACACGGCCGGGGCCGAGTTGGCCATGCCAATCGTGGTGTCCTGAGCTACGCCGATGGCATCGGGCTCAAGCCGGGCGGCCGGTACTCCCGCCCCTCGAGATGCCGCCATATTCTGCGTCATGGTCCCAGCCCCTCTGAAGTGACGGCATACGCGGATCTCACGCTACTAACAGGTGCCGGAGGAGACTAGCGGGCAATTCAGTACGATAACGCTGTGGCCGCATTCCAGGCAGCGGTAGCACGCCGGCTGGCGTCGATAGATTCCTTGTTGCCCGCGCAGGCTTCGCCAGAACAAGCCTTTTCAGGGCCGTCGGCCGGCTTGTCCTGCGAGGCTCAGTTCACCGTCACCGTCACCGGGACCGGCGGACAGCCGGTCGCGATCGGGCACTGTGCGCACTGGACCGGCGCGCCCGGCTCGCTCGACCTCGTCTGGGGCAAGTCTCGCCGGTACACGCTGCTCCCGGAGATCGCAGGCCAGGACATCGCCGGAGCCCTGGATCAGCTGATCGGGCAATGGCAGGATCATCTGGCCTCCGTGCCAGGGGCCTGCGACGAGGACACCGCGGCGATCATCAACTGGCCGAGCCGCGACATCGACGGCCTGAACGTCATGCTCGCCGACGGCCTACCTGACGTCGGCCTACGTCGACCCGGCCGAACGCGGCTCCGGCATAGGTCGCGCCCTGACGGACGAATTCCATCGCGCGGCCCAAGGCGAAGACGTCGGCGTCGTGCTGCTGCACTACGAGCTGCTCAACCCGCGCTCGGGCCCGTTCTGGAGCCAGCAGGGCTACCGGCCGCTGTGGACCGCCCTCGAAGCCCGTCCAGCCAGCCGACTAATCGGTCATTCGGTATGACTCGGGTCGATACTTCCATTATATAACCGAATGGCCCTTGACACCATTCCGCGAATCGTCTCGAATATTGCTAAACCAGTCTGGAACGTGCCAATCATCGGTACGCTCTCACTTGCAGTCTGAGCGGTACTTAGCGACAGGCTGTACGGGCAGTAAATGACCGATAACAGAACGGTTCTAGAAATTCCATCGAGGACGCCATGATCAGCGAATTAGCTCTGGCGACTCGCCACCCTGGCTCGGCAGGCACTCCGCGGCCCCCGACCCGGCGGACCCCATACCGTTCTGCCTCCGCCAGCCCACTGATTCTCCAGCGACCGCAGCCTCCCTCGCGGTCGCTCTCTCATTGCTTTCCCCGTCTTCCCCCCGTGGAAAGGACCGCCACCTCCGATGCACGACGTCCAGATCGTAGACAAGCAGGAATTCCGGAAATTCATAGAATCCCACCACATTGAGCGAATACCCGAAGCGGCGCGGCACGGTAAGCCGTGGCACCAGTTCGCCTTCTGGTTCGGCGCCAACGTCAACGTCTTCAACGTCGTGCTGGGAGCCGTCACCGTCAGCTTCGGGCTCACGTTCTGGTGGGCGCTGATCGCGATCTCGGTCGGCACCATCATCGGCGCGCTGCTCATCGCCCTGCACGCGACTCAGGGCCCGAAACTTGGCGTACCCCAGACAATTCAAAGCCGTGGCCAGTTCGGCTTCTACGGAGCCGCGTTCATGTTCCCCGCGGTGCTGGTGCTGAACATCGGCTTCATCGCGGCGCAGCTGGTCATCCAGGCCCAGAGCATGCAGGGGGTCATCGGCTCGGTCAGCATCCCGGTCTGGATCGTGATCCTCGCGATTCCGGCGGTCGTGATCGGCATCTTCGGCTACCGGTGGATCCACCGGGTCATGCAGGCGACCTCGCTCGTCGTGGGCGTCTCGCTGATCATCATGCTCATACAGGGACTGAACTTCGGATCGCTGTCCGCGCACGAAACGTCGCTGTCCTCCACCCCGAGCATCGGCCTGTTCCTGGCCGGGGTCGCGCTGCTCACCATCGACATGCTGTCGTTCGGCCCGTTCGTCTCCGACTACACCCGGTATCTGCCTGCCGAGACCAACGGCAAGCGGCTGTTCTGGGCCATCTACGGCGGCAACGTGGTCGCCACGATCGGCTCGTGCGCGGTCGGCGCCTACCTCGCCGCCCTGATCCCCAGCGTGGCCGCCGACGGCCCGGTCGGCGCGATCGGGCGGATCTCCGGCAAATGGGCCCTGATCATCATGGCCGCGAGCCTGATCAACGCGTGCACGTTCAACGCCTACACCGGCGCCTTCCAGGTCCTGTCATTCGCGAACATGTGGACCAGGCTCAAGTCGATGTCGGTGACGCTTCGCGTGGTGCCGTTCGTCGTCGTCATGGCGCTCGGCGTGGTCGTCGCGTTCTTCGGCTACAACAACTTCGTCACCAACCTGTCGAACTTCCTCGACGTGCTGCTGGTGATCTTCATTCCTTGGTCTGCGGTCAACCTGACGGACTACTTCCTGGTGCGGCACGGTGAGTACCACGTGCCTTCGTTCTTCATGGCGCAAGGCCGCTACGGCAAGTTCCTCTGGCGTGGCCTGCTGGCCTACGTGATCGGCCTGGCCGCCGAAGTGCCGTTCGTCTACCAGCCAGACTTCACCGGCTTCATGGTCAAGCACCTCGGCGGCGCCGACATCTCCTGGCTGGTGGGCTGGATCGTATCGGCGGCGGTCTACCTGCTGCTGGTTCGCTTCTTCGCCGAGAGCCCGAGTACGGAGTTCAACCCGAGCGGCATGAGTACGGTCACCAACTGAGCCAGAAGCGGTGACCTGAGTCCCGGCCGGATCTCGATAACGGCCGGGACTCAGCCGTCAGAAATGGACACAGCATGGAGCAGTACGACTACATCGTGGTTGGCGCCGGCAGCGCGGGCTGCGTCCTCGCGGCCAGGCTCAGCCAGAACCCTGACGCCCGGGTCCTGCTGCTCGAAGCCGGCGGTCAGGCCCGCACCCGCGGCATGACCGTACCGAACGCCTGGCCGGAGAACCTCGGATCGCCGGCGGAATGGCGGTTCGTCACCACCAGCCAGGCCGACTCCGGCGCCGTGAACTACCCGGTCGGCAAGGCCCTCGGTGGCGGCAGCGCGATCAACGCCATGGCGCATGTCCGCGCCCACCAGGCGCTCTACGATCGCTGGGCCGCCGAAGGAGCCTCTGGATGGGGCGCTAAAGACCTGCGCAAATTTTTCCTCAGAACCGAAGAAGTTCACGGACATGACGCCGAACTTCGGGGCACGTCCGGGCCGGTCCGGCTGAGCCAGGCCACGGACCCGCACCCGGCCGCGCGCGCCTTCTACCAGGCGCTGACCGACGCCGGGCATCCCCGGACGGACGACCTGAGTGGTGCCGATCAGGAGGGGGTCGCCTGGGTCGACCTGGCCATCGCCGACGGAGAACGCGTCAGCGCCGCCGATGCCTACCTGCGCCCGGTCCTTCATCGGGAGAATCTGGCGGTGCGCACCGATTGCCTGGTCACCGGCCTGCACCTGCGGCGCGGCCGGTGCACGGGAGTCAGCTACCGGCTGGACGGGCAGCCCGCCGAGGCCGCGTCCAGCGCGTCAGGCGAGGTGATCCTGTGCGCCGGGGCGATCGGCTCGCCGAAGCTGCTCCTGCTGTCCGGCCTCGGCCCGGCCGGCCCGCTGCGGATGCTGGGCATCGACCCGGTCGCCGACCTCCCGCAGGTCGGCGAGAACCTGCAGGACCACCCGCTCGTGCTGACGGTGCTCGCGGCCCCTGGCGAGCTGCCGGTCAGCAAGTACAACCACGGCGAGGCCTACGCGGCGCTGCGCAGCGAGCTGGCCGGCGCCTACCCTGACCTGCACTTGTTCCCGATCCTGCTGCCGCTGGCGCCGCCCGGCTGCGAGCCGCCGGCCAACGCGTTCACCCTCGCCGCCGCGGTAATGGCCCCCGACAGCCGGGGCTCGGTGCGACTCGCGACGACCGCGCCGGAGGTCGCGCCGCTGATCAACCCCGCGTTCCTGGCGGACCAGCGCGACCTGGCGCGGATGATGACCGCGGTGAAGCTGGCCCGAGGCATCGCCGCCAGCGCCCGGTTCGACTCGGTACGTCAGGCCGAAGCCCTGCCAGGCCCGGACTGCACCACCGACGCCGACCTGCGCAGCTATATCCGGCGGTCCCTGATGGGCTACTACCATCCGGCCGGCACCTGCCGCCTGGGGTCGGATCCGGACTCGGTCGTCGACCTTGAGCTGCGGGTCCGCGGGGTGACCGGACTGCGCGTAGCGGACGCCTCGGTCATGCCAGTGATCACCAACGCCCACCCGAACGCCACCGTCCTCGCCATCGCCGAGCGCGCGGCCGACCTGATTACGGGCCAGCCAGATTAGCCGTTCGAGGCCGGGGCAGGTGAATCGCAGAATGCCAGGAGGATTAGTCTGGTAAATGAAATGCTCTCTTAAGAAGAAAGCAGGTGCAGGCTTGCATGCCTGCTTCTATAACGGAATCTTTTGCCGAGCTTGGTCGGCGCGCTGCGCAGCGGCTGACCGCCATCGATCCGTTACTGCCGGACTCAGTTGATCTTCCGGCCGATCCCCCGCCGATCTCTGGCGACCCTTCTGACGGCTGCGGCACGGTCTTCACCGCCTGCGGCGACGACGGCGTCGTGACCGCGATCGGGCAGTGCGCGCACTGGGCCGGTGAGCCCGGCTCAATGAGCCTGACCTGGAGCTGCGCCCGGCAGTTCCTCCTGAACCCGGTGCTGGCCGGCCCCGACCCGGCCGGCGCGCTCGATGACCTGATCAGCCAGTGGCGCGACCATCTGGCCAAGGTCAGTGAAGCGGAAGAGGACGACACGGCCGCGGTCATTCGCTGGGCCAGCCGGGACGTCGAGGGAGTCCGGGTGCTGCAGCGGCACGGCCTGATGCCGCACACCGTCATCGGGGCCAGGGTCGCGGTCAAGGATGATCACCGCCCGGGGCCGACCGGGGCCGGGGCTGTTTCGGCGGGGATCCGGGTTCGCCGGGCCGGGCCGGCTGACCTCGACGTCGCGACTGCGCTAGGCCTGGCGCTGGTCCGCTACGAAGCCAACTTCGGCTCCGTGCACGAACGCCCCTGGACGGCGGAGGCCCTCCGCACCGACGTCGCCACCCAGCTAGCCGCACCAGAGCCCTGGGTCTGGATCGCCGAACGCGACGGCGAGCCGATCGGGCTGCTGGGCGCCGAGCCCCCGGCGGCAGCGGCCTGGATCGCGCCCAGGGTGCGGCTGGATCCGGTCGCCTACCTCGGCGAGATGTTCGTGCGGCCGGCCGAGCGCGGCGGAGGCGCGGCGGCGCTGCTGATCGAGCAGTTCAATGCGGCCGCCAGCGCGGCGGGCGTCGCGGTGACGCTGCTGCACTATGGACAGGTGAACCCGCTGTCCGGTCCGTTCTGGAGCCGGCAGGGTTACCGCCCCCTCTGGACGACCTGGGCCGCCATGCCCGCCCGGACGTTGCGCTAAGGGCAGGTTCCTTGTCTTCTGTAAGCGCAGAATCAACGGCTGAGCTTGGTCAACGCGCCGTTGCGCGACTGATCGCGCTCGATCCGCTGCTTCCGGCCGAGATCAGGTTGCCGATTGAGCCCGATCCGGCGACCCCACCAGCGTGCGGCCTCGTTTTCACCGTGAGCGGTTCCGACGGCGCGGCCGCCGCTATCGGCCAGTGCCGGCACTACGTGCACGACGCTGAGTCGCCCAGCTTGATCTGGGGGAACGCCAGGCAATTCACGCTCAGGCCGGTGCTCGGCGGCCCCGACGTCGCGGCGCCGCTCGATGACCTGCTCGGCCAGTGGCGCGATCACCTGGCCGGAATCGCGCAGGCGCAGGACGAAGACAGTTCCGCGATCGTGCGCTGGCCGAGTCGTGACCTCGAGGGAATCCGCGTTTTGCAGCGGCACGGCCTAAGCTCGCAGAGCGTCACCGCGGCCCGGATCACATCCAGCCGTCTTGGCGAGTCGGTCACGCCGCCGCCGGCCGATGTCAGCATCCGCGCGGCTGGGCCGGCCGATGCCGACCTGGTCGCCGAGCTGAGCCTGGAACTCGCGCGGTATGAGGCTCACTTCGGCAATCTGAGGCTGCGGCCGTGGACCGAGCAGGTGCTGCGCAAGGAGGCCGCCCAACTGCTGGCCGGACCCGAGCCCTGGGCCTGGCTCGCTGAACGCGACGGGGAGCCGGTCGGGATGCTGACCGCGAACGGCCCTGAAGGCGCGGCCTCGCTAGGACGGCTCGTCCGCCTGACGCCGGCCGCCTACCTAGGCGAGACGTTCGTGCGGTCAGACGAGCGCGGCTCGGGCGCGGCGACTCGGCTGATCGAGGAGCTCAACCTGGCCGCCAGGGCAGCCGGCGTCGCAGTGACGCTGCTGGACTACGGTCAGGTGAACCCGTTGTCCGGGCCCTTCTGGAGCAGGCAGGGTTATCGCCCGCTGTGGACGACCTGGGAGGCCAGGCCAGCCTGGACACTCCGTTAGCCGGAGGCGCGGCGCAGGTCAGGCGGCTAGGGCGCCGATGATGCGGGCGATCTCGTCGGCGCTCAGCTCGCAGGTGGCGTCGCCGACGGACAGCTCGAATCGCTGGACATTCGGGTCGGCGGTCGTCATCGGCTCGCCCCACACCCAGACTCCCTGCTCGACCGCGAGCGTCCGGACGGCGGCATCGAACCGCTCCCTGGTCGTATCGACCAGCAGGTGCATCATCGACGTCTGCGGCGGGTCAGGGATCACCCGCACTCCGGGCACCTTCTCCAGCGCGGCCGCGATCGCCCGGGCGTGCTCCAGGTACCGCGGGAACCTCGGCAGCCGCAGCCGCAGGCAGTTCAGCGCCGACGCCGCGTTGGGCCAAAGCCCGTGCAACGTGCCGCCCATCCGCCGCCGCCAGTCCCTGACCTGCGCAATCACGTCGTCGGGCCCGGCCACGCAGCAGCCAGGGAGCGCCCCGATGCCCTTGTAAAACGAGACGTAGACCGTGTCGAACAACGCCGCGATCTCGCTCATCGGCCGACCGTAACCAGCCGCCGACTCCCACAGCCGCGCTCCGTCCAGGTGCCGGGCGGCTCCCACCTGCGCGGCCCAGTCGCACTGCGCGGCCAGGTCCGGCAGCGAGGGCTGCTGGCCGCCGATGTCACGCTGCGGCAACTCGATCAGCAGCGCGGCGAGCGGCTCGCGGATCGGGGTAAGGTCGGCGAGCCTCAGCAGCCGGTTCTGATCGCCGGCGGTCCGACCGACCAGGCCGTGCAGCCGCTGGTAAGCCTGTTCCTCGTGCTTTTCGAGATGGCACATCGGGTGGAACACGATCGTCCGCCGCTGCCGCTCGTCGGCGTGCACCCGGAGCACGGCCTGCTGCGCCATCGTCCCGCTCGGCATGAACACGGCCGCCGGCTTGCGCAGCAGCGTGGCGATCTCGTCCTCGAGCGCGGCGACCACGCCGCCATCACCGTACCGGTCGACCTCGGTATCAACCGGTATCGTCGCGAGCAGCCGGGACGCGCTGACCTCGCCGTGCCCGGTCACGAACTTGGTGCAGGCCGCCCGAATCGCGGTCAGGTCATCGTCAGCAGCCATGATCCCTATTGTGCCGCCCTGCACCCCAGCAGCCGGATCCGGGCCGGGGGCGACCCGGAAGGTGTGCGACACGCAACGCCCGCGCCGACGACATGTCCTCCCATCCAAGGCAGCTGCTAGAGGTTTTACTGCTGCTCGGAGCTGGCCGACAGGTGCGATGCGAGGGCGGCGGCAATAAACGGAGCCGTTGAGCCCAGATAAGAGCCAGGGCCTGGCGCGGCATCGAGCTGAAGTCGGCCGATAAGGCCAACGTTGCTGCGGATAACGGACGAGCGGCGGGCTAGTCGGAAATGCCCATGGCGTCCAGGACGAAGGCGTGGACTTCGGCTTCGTAGTTGAGCTGGGCGTAGCGGCCGGACGGGCCGGTGTGGGCGCCGGCTCCTGTTTCGACCCGGAACAGCAGCGGCTCGGTGGCGGCCGGCTCGGCCGTCGCTCGCAGCCGGGCGACCCACTTGGCCGGCTCGTGCACCCCGACTCTGGGGTCATGCACCGCGCCCGTGACCAGCAGCGGGGGCCGGCCCGCACCGGGCACGTTGTCGTACGGCGAATAGGACCGCAGGCACTCGAAGTCGCCCGGATCCCGCGGGTCGCCCCACTCGTCCCACTCGTTGATCGTCAGCGGGATCGTCGGGTCGAGCATGGTCGTCACGCAGTCCACGAACGGCACCTCGGCCACCACGGCCCGCCACCGGTCGGGCCGCATCGAGTAGACCGCGCCCTGCAGCAGCCCGCCGGCCGACAACCCGCGCGAGACGATCCGCCGGCCATCCACCAGCGCCGGCCCATCCCGGTCCCCGGCCAGCCAGTCAGCGACGTCGATGAAGTCACTGAACGTCGTCGGCTTAGAACGCAGCCGACCCTGCAACCACCATCCCCGCCCGCCCTCGCCGCCGCCCCTGACATGGGCGATCGCGTACACGACGCCCCGGTCAAGCAGCGAAGCCAGCCCGAGGGTGAACTCAGGCTCCGAGCACGCCTCGTACGCCCCGTACCCGTAGAGCAGGCACGGCGCCGACCCGTCCAGCGCGGTCCCGTCGCGATAGGCCAGCGTCACTGGCACGGCCGTCCCACCGGTGGCCATCGCGAGCCGTTGCTCGGTCCGGTAGAGGCCGGCGTCGTATCCAGGAATCTCGCGCCGCTTGAGCAGGTCCCGCCGCCCGGTCGCCAGGTCCAGCCGGTACCAGGCGGGCGGCTCAACCAGTGACTCCTCGACGACGATGACCGACCCCGCGTCGTAGTCCTCGGCGTGCACCACCGCGATCGAGCCGGCCGGGAAACTGGCGGGCACCTCGATGATGTTCTGCCCGTCGAGATCGGTGATCGCCAGCATCGGCGCTCCGCCCCGCCATAGCGTCAGCACCAGCCGGTCGCCGACGACCGCGCACCCATGCAGCCGCGTATCGGCCCTGGCCGGCGCGACCGCGGCGCAGTCAACCAGCACCCAGTCACCAACGCCCGCCCCGGCCGGCGCCCGCTTCAGCGAGTACTCAGGCTCGTCCTCATCGGTGACTAGATAGAGGTCGCCCGATCGCGCGTGGTCGACGTGATATTCGGTGCCGCGCCGGCGGGGCCGGACCAGGATCGGGTCGGTCAGGGGGTCGGCCAGCGGGATCAGCCGGACCTCGGTCGTGTTACGGGAAGCGGATGCGATCACCGCGAACACCCCGCTCCGCGACCCCTCCAACGTCAGCTCGAACCGGGCATCGTCCTCGGCGTAGATCAGCTCATCAGCAGACGCATCCGTCCCGAGCCGGTGCCGCCACACCTGGAACGGCCGGTTCAGCTCATCCGGCACCAGATAGAAGAGGTAGCGGCAGTCGGCCGACCAGGCCAGCCCCGGATAGCTGCGCTCGATCCGGTCGGGCCGGTCGATACCAGTCGTCAGGTCCCTGATCCGCAGCACGAAGATCTCGGCCCCGCTGAGGTCCGAGGTCCAGGCGAGCAGCTTGCCGTCGGGGCTCGGCAGCCGGTCGCCGACCTCTACGTAACCTGTCTCCTCGCCGACGATGTTTTCGTCAAGAAGTACCTGATCGGCAGATTCTCCGGATTGTGACCTAAGAAACTGAAGATTCTCTCTTCCCTCTGGTGTCCTGGTGCGGTAGATAAATCCAGATAGCGGCCAGCCGACGCCGATCTCGGCCCCGGCCGGGATCCGGTCGGCCGACTCAGCGGCGAGTCGCCCGGTCAGCTCGGCTAGCCGCGAGGCGAACGCATCGTAGTAAGCGCGCTCGGCCGCCAGGTACTCGGCTAGCGCCGGATGCTCATGGTCGCGCATCCAGGCGTAGTCGTCGGTATCGACCCGGCCGTGCAGTTCCCTGACGGACGGCAAGCGAAGTGTTGCGGGCGGCAAGTCAAAGCTATCCACACCACCTAAACTACCCAAAACAGTCAGAGATCCCAGCGGCTCGGTCGGGGCAGTGGCATAACGAGAGTTTGATCGCATACTTCAATACAGCCGCACAGTTTTGCTGTCGGCTTGGTCCGCGTGACGGAGGGGAATCCCCATGGCCCGAACACATTCCAAACGGGGGACGCTGCTGGCCGCCCTCATCCTGGTTGGCGGGGTCGTTTCGGCCGGGGCCGCACTGGCCGGGCCGGCCGCCTCGGCCGCCCAGCCGAAGGGGTCCTCGACGTTCGTCGTCGGCAACACCGGCGCTGTCGACGGGATGAACCCGTACGTCGGGCTGACCTCCATTGACTTCGAGGTCTACGGCCTGGTCTACGACGACCTGATGGACTACGGCCAGACCAACTACGCGCCGGCACCGCGACTGGCGACCTCATGGTCGGTCTCCAAGAACAAATTGGTCTGGACCTACCACATCAGGCACGGCGTGAAGTGGTCAGACGGCGTGCCGCTGACGGCGGCCGACGTCGCCTACACGTTCCAGCGCGACACCGTCCCCGGCTCGACCGAGGAAGCCGACAACTCCGCCTATGTGGCGAACATCGTGCACAGCAGCGTCAAGGCGATCGGCAAGTACACCGTGCAGATGCGGGTGACCAAGCCGACGCCCAACATGGACCTGCTGATCGTCTCGATCCTGCCCAAGCACATCTGGGAGCACGTCTCCGAGAAGCAGGTCTCGAACTTCCCGAACAACAACCCGGTCGGTTCCGGCCCGTTCATCGTGACCAGCTTCAAGATCAACCAGTCGGTGACGCTGAAGGCGAACCCGCACTACTGGGGCGGCAAGCCCGGCATCTCCAAGCTGATCTTCCAGGACTTCACCAACCCGAGCGCCGAGGCGATCGCGCTGAAGAACGGCAGCATCGACTTCGCCGAGGGCCTGACCGCGTCGCTGTTCAACTCGCTGAAGGGCCAGCCCGGGATCACGCTCGACGACGCGCCGTCCGGCAACTGGGACGAACTCGCGTTCAACAACGGCGCCGCTACCGTGTCCGGCAAGCCGATCGGCAACGGCAACCCGGTGCTGCGGGATCTCAACGTCAGGCGGGCGATCAGCTACGCGCTCAACAAGCAGCAACTGGTCCAGCACGTCTTCCTCGGCTACGCCCAGCCGGCCACCACGATCATCCCGCCGATCTATCCGCAGTATCACTACACCCCGCCGCCGGGCTCGCAATATAACTTCGACCCGAAGAAGGCCGGCCAGATCCTGACCGCCGACGGCTGGAAGGTGGGGCCGGGCGGAATCCGGGTCAAGAACGGCAAGCAGCTCAAGCTCCGGCTGTACTTCGGGACGGATTCCCCGACCTACACCCAGGACGCTCCGTACGTGAAGGCCTGGCTGACCGCCATCGGGATCGACGTCACGGTGACGGGGATGTCGGAGAACACCGAGACCCAGGACATCGGCAACGGCGACTACGACATGTTTATCTGGGGCTGGGGCGTCGAGCCGAACCCGGACTTCCAGCTTTCCGTCTTCACCTGCGGACAGCGCTCAGCCGGCTCGCCGCCGAACTACACGCCGGGCTGGTCGGACAGCTTCTTCTGCAACAAGCACTACGACGACCTTTACGCCGAGCAGAAGTCCCTGGCGGGCACGGCGCGAGAAAACGTCGTGAAGGACATGGAGAAGATCCTTTACACCGACGAGCCGTACGCGCTGCTCACCTACGACAGCGACCCGCAGGCGTTCCGCAGCGACCTGTTCACCGGGTTCGCGCCGCAGCCCGATACCAAGAGCGGGCTGATGCTGTTCCAGGAGGTCTCCTGGTGGAGCTACCGGTGCCTGCGGCCAGTCGGCACCAGCCCGTCGCTGACCGACCACAACATCGGCTGCCAGCACGAGATCGGCGCCCCGGCGCCGGCCGGCACCGGCTCGGTCGTACCCCCGACCGGCGGCGTGAACGGCGGCATGATCGGCGGCATCGCGGCGGCGGTGGTCGTGCTCGGGGCCGGCGGTTTCTTCCTGCTTCGGCGCCGGTCAGGCACGACCGCGGACGACCGGGAGTAGGCCATTGTCCAGCGCCATGCTCGATGGCGCGCTGGCGGCAGCGCAGGAGCTACGCGGAGAGGAGGCCGGTGCCGCGCGCGGGCGCGGCACCGGCGGAGGTTCTGGCCTCGCCCGTGCGCTCATTGGCAAGACCGTCAGCGGGCTCATCACCCTCTTCTTCGTGATCGTGTTCAACTTCTTCCTGTTCCGGGTGCTGCCGGCCGATCCGGCCCGCAACCTGGTCAGGGGCTCGGCGCTGACCGCCACCCAGATGGCCGCGATCAACCGCACCTTCGGCATCGGGCTGCCGCTGCCGCATCAGTTCTGGAACTACCTGGTGCAGACCTTCCAGGGCAATCTGGGGATCTCGTTCGAGTTCCACATCCCGGTCTCGCAAGTGATCGGGGCCGCGCTGTGGCCGACGATCCTGCTGGTCGGCTCCTCGACGGTGCTGTCCACGATCATCGGCGTGTGGGTCGGGATCAGGGGCGGCTGGCACCGGGGCAGCGCGTTCGACCGGACCTCGACCGCGATCTGCAACACGCTGTACGCGATGCCGGACTTCTGGCTCGGCATGGTGCTGCTGATCGTGTTCGCCTCGAAGTGGGCGATCTTCCCGGCCGGGGGCATGCACGGCTTCGGCGGCGGCGGTGCCGGCTTCGCCAGCCTCGGCGACCTGCTCTGGCACCTGACCCTGCCCTGCCTGGTGCTGACGCTGGTCTATCTCGCCGAGTACTCGCTCGTCATGCGGTCCTCGCTGATCGACGAACTCGGTGCCGACTACCTGCTCACCGCCCGGGCCAAGGGACTGCGGGACGCGATGGTCAGGCGGCGGCACGCGGTGCCGAACGCACTGCTGCCGTCGATCACGCTGATCATGCTGAACCTCGGCTTCGTGATCTCCGGCGCGATCACCACCGAGACCGTGTTCACCTGGCCAGGGCTCGGCCTGGCGTCCTATAACGCGCTGAACTATCCCGATTACCCGGTACTCGAAGGGTCCTTCCTGCTGTTCTCGGCCGCGGTGATCGCCGCGAACCTGATCGGTGACCTGCTGCTGACGGTGTTCGACCCGAGGGTGAGGCAGGCATGACCACTGCCACTGAACCGGCCGCGCCTCCGTCGGCCGGCGACTCAGGAAATATTGCCTGGGACCGGCGGCGCCGGGCGCTCGCCTCCTTCTGGCGCGAGTACCGCAAGGAGCGCGGCGGGATGATCGGGCTCGCGATCCTGGTCCTGATGATCGTGATCGCGCTGGCGGCGCCGCTGCTCGCCAACGCCCGCGGACTCGATCCTGGCCTGGCCAACTACCCGGCGAACGTCGGCCCCGGCTTGAAGTACCCGCTCGGCACCGACTCCGACGGCCGCTCGGTGCTCACCGAGTTGATCTGGGGATCGCGGATCTCGCTGCTGATCGGCTTCGCGGCAACCTTCCTGTCGATGGTGATCGGCGCGATCATCGGTATAGTGGCCGGTCACTTCGGCACGCTGAAGCACTGGCTCGGCC
>DASYAT010000172.1:0-1627 GCA_036501205.1 Streptosporangiaceae bacterium
ATTGCCGGATTTCGGATTTCCGCATCACGATCGGCGTAGCTTGCTGCTGAGATCAGCCATGACAGATGTCGACTATTGCGTTGTCGGTGCCGGATTCGCCGGTTTGACGGCCGCCCTACGCCTGAAGCAGGCCGGTCGCTCGGTGGCGCTGCTGGAGGCCCGCGATCGGGTCGGCGGCCGCACTTACACCGAGGTCCTCGCCGACGGGTCGTGGATCGATCGCGGCGGTGCATGGATCGGACCGGGCCAGGATCGCGTCTACGCGTTGATGAGCGAGTTCGGTGTGCCGGCCTACAAGCAGTACATCGACGGCGAGTCGATGGTGATCGTCGGCGGCAAGCAGCATCGCTACCCAGGTGCGATTCCGTGGACGGTGAGCCCGTGGGCGACGATGAACCTAGCCGTCGGATTGATCAAAGTACGGCAGATGTGCCGATCGATCCCCAAGCAGGCTCCATGGCAGGCGCGCAAGGCCGCCGAGTGGGACCGGATCAGCTTGGCGACATGGCTGGAGAAGAACATCTGGTCGCGGCAGGCCCGCGACATGTTGGACATGGCACTGGCCGGTCCCTACACCTCGGCTGCATCGGAGGTGTCATTGCTGTGGGTGCTCTACCAGATGGCGTCGGGCGGCGGGCCGGACTTTGTCGTCTCCAGCAAGGACGGCGCCCAGGATTCCCGCCCGGTCGGCGGGATGGGCGCCATCTACCGACCGATGGCCGTCGAGCTCGGCGATGCACTGCGGCTCTCCCAGCCGGTGCGGCACGTCGCCCAGGACGCCGACGGCGTCACGGTCCGCTCCGGCGAGCTGACCGTGCGGGCACGACGGGTGATCGTGGCCGTTCCGCTGGCCATCGCCGGCCAGATCGACTACCAGCCGACGCTGCCGCTCGATCGGTTGTTTCTGCACCAGCGGATGCCCAGCGGCGCGATCTTCAAGATCTCGGTCGTCTACGACGAGCCGTTCTGGCGCGCCGCCGGCCTGTCCGGCCAGACGGCCTCGCCGGGGTCGCTGGCCACCCTGACTATCGACGCCTGCACCGACACCGGCACGCCGGGGGTCATGTGTGTGATCACCGAAGGCCCGGGCGCGCGACGGCTGGGGCGACTGGCGCCAGCCGATCGGCAAGCGGCGGTCATGGGTGAGCTGGTCGACCGGTTCGGCGAAAAGGCCGGTTCGCCGATCGGTTTCCACGAGCAGGACTGGAGTCTCGAGCGTTATTCCGGTGGCGGGATGATCAGCCACGCACCCACAGGTGTACTGACCGAGTTCGGCTACACCCTGCGCGAGCCGTGCGGGCGCATCCATTGGGCCGGGACGGAGAGCTCGGCCGTCATGTGCGGATGGGTCGACGGCGCCATCCGCTCTGGGGAGCGTGCTGCCGAAGAAGTGCTGGCACGCGAATCGGCAGCGGCTACGGAGCTTCCCTGCTAGTGAGCCGGGGTGACTGGCGGTCGGTAGAACAGCGCCAGCTGGCCGAGCGCCCCACCGAGGCCCAGCAGCAGCGAACCGAACAGTCCGTGCCAGCCCGGGTGGAAGAGCTGCGGCCCGAAGATCTGATAATCCAGGCTGTACCGCCCCGGGCCCAGGGTCGCGACGACCACCGCCGTAGTCGCCAGAATCAGG
>DASYAT010000173.1:0-14306 GCA_036501205.1 Streptosporangiaceae bacterium
CCGCGGCGGTCCAGGTCCTCGTCCGCATTCGGGCCCGGCTGGCGCGGTCGCCCGGCTGGCTGAAGTGTTCAGCCAGCCGCCGCCTGGTCAGGTCAAGAGCCTGGGCCAGTGCCGCGGCGGCGAGGCCGTCGAGCAGGATCGAGAACCGGTCAGGCAGCACCGAGCCGCCGAGGGGCAGTGACTCGATCCAGTGCCACGGCAGGTCGACGGTGACGTGGGCGACCCCGGAGACCAGCGGGTCGCCGCCGAGCGAGAACACGGCCAATATGATCGCCGTGGCCGCGAACGCCCTGATCACGGGCCGCAGCCAGAAGGTGACGACGGCGGCCGCCAAGGCGATGATCAGCGGCCAGCCGAGGTAGGCCAGGTATTCGGGGGCCTGCCCGCGATAGGCGGCGGCGGTAGCCGCGCTGGCCGAGGTGTGGAACAGCAGGAAGCTCGACGGCGTGACGAAGCCGGTCAGGTCGTTGACATAGAAGTCGCGCAGGAAAGGGGTTCCGGCCTGGGTCAGCGGGCCGAAGAACTGCACCCACAGCGCCCAGCCGGCCGTCGCGGCCGTGACGAGGGCGGCCGTCGCGGCGCCGACCACGGTCGGCGTCAGCCGGTCGCGAGCCTGGCGCCAGAACCCGGTGGCCAGGATCGCGACCAGCAGGGTTCCGGTGAGCACCGTGGTCAGCGCGAGTTCCTCGCTGACGAAGATCTCGGCCGTGACCAGCAGGCCGAGCGCGATCCCGGTCCTGACCGGCTGCCGCCAGCCAGTCAGCGGCCGCCGGCTGGCCGCGGCGCCCGACGGGGGTCCGATCGCGATCCACAGCATCGCGTCCACGATCAGCGGCGGCAGCACGGCCAACTGCAGGTCGTAGTGACCGAGCGCGGATTGCAGCAGCGCCGGGGAGAAGCCGTAGACCGCGCCGGCGAGCGCCGCCGCCGAGTCGCTGACCTGCCAGCGTCGCAGTACCCAGAACATGGCCGCGGCCGAGCCCGCGAATCCAAGCGTGGTCAGCACGGTCAGGCTGACCTGCGCACCGAATAGCAGCGTGACCGGCGCGAGCAGGATCGACGGCAGCAGCAGCGATGAGTTCCACATGAGGTTGATGCCGCTGGGCGCGTTGAGAGCCGAGGCGACCAGGGAGGGCAATTGGCCGTGGGCGAGCGACGAGGCCGCGTAGCGCATGTACCAGGCGAACAGATCGGCGTCGTCGGGGTTGCCGGCCACGGTGCGCGACGCCGGATCGGCCCACAGCCGCCAGGTCACGACCAGCGCGGCCAGCAGGTAACCGGTGAGCACCAGCCACGTCGACCAGCCAGGGGACCGGCAGAGGCCGGGATCAGCGTCGGCCGCCACCAGCGCATGATCGGCTGGCTCAGTCAGCACAGCCGGCTGCGTCCGAGCCTTCCAGGGGGCCGACGGCCACATTTATCCACCAAGGGTCAGGCAACCGGGGTCGTTACCTCTTATTGTCCGACGACATCGGAGGTGTTGCGGAATCGGATTTGTTACTCAAATGTTCACCGCGAGCCGGCCTGGAAAGACACCCCGCCTAGTGAAACCGACATGCTGTTCGGCTGTTGCGGGATTACCTTGATCCGGCCGTCGGCGCCGATCTCGATTGCGCCCGCGCCACCGCCGACGACCGCGGCCAGGTCAATCCGACCGGCCGGCCGGGCCGGGCCGGGCAGCGTCGCCACCGGGCCAGACTGACCTGGCTGGCTGCCCTGGCTGTCCAGCGTCGCTGTTCCCGTCAGGTAGACCACGCCGTAGCTCATCGCGTAGGCCAGGTGACCGTGCCAGTGCGGCCCGAGCGGGAGCGCGCTGAAGACCAGCGTGCTGGGTGACCTCGAAGTCGACGGCGCACCAGTTGGCTGTCCATGCGGCGCCCTGAGCACGACGGTTCCGACCACGACGGCGATCACGATCACTACGGCCGTGACCGTCGCCGAGGCCAGAGCGCCAAGCAGCTTGACCGGAACCAGCGGCCGACGCAGCCGGCCGGGCTTGCCGTGAGTGACATCACGGGCAAGGCCACCCCGAGGCGGGTCCTGCGCAAGTGAGGCGGCCTTGATGAGCTGCGCAGCGACCGGCCAACCGGCCTCTTGCCCGGCGTCCGCATCCAGCCGCGCGGAGCGGGCGCTGGCCAGCAGCGCCAGCACCGGAGTCCGGCGTTGCTTCATCGCACTCGTTCCTGTCTCGCGGCGGGACCGGCTGGCTCGGCTCCCTGCTCGGCCGCCGAACCGGCCGAATCGGCCCCAGAACCGGCCGCCGCCAGCGCGGCTTCCAGACGCCGACGCGCCCGGTGCAGCCGGACGAAGTAGGCCGCGGTCGAGCAGCCGATCACCTGGGCGGCCGCCTTGGGCGACAGGCCGTGCCAGGTCACGAGCGTGAGCAGCTCGCGATCCGGCTCGGCCAGGGTCGCCAGCGCGGACAGCACGGCGATCCGCTCGGTCACGTCGTCGGCGATGTCACCCGCGGACGACCGCGCGTCGGCGACCCACTCGCCCATCTCAACGGAAAGCGACCGCTCCCGCGCCAGCGCCCTGGACTGGCTCATCGCCACGTTCCTGGTCACGGCGAGCAACCAGGGCAGCGGCGGCTCTGGCACATCGCCAAGCCGCCTCCACGCGATCATGAAGACCTCGCTCAGGATCTCTTCCGCCAGTTGCCGCCCCGCCTTGCTGACGGCGAAGGCGTATACGCGGGAGCGGCAGTCGGCGTAGATCACCGCGAACCGCCTGGCAGCGGCCCCCGCATCAGTCACATCCGCGTTGGTAATGTCCTGATCGGTCAACGCTCGACTATCCGGGTGCGCCGACTACGAAGGAGACGCCGCTCAGCGAGGCGATGCCGGTTTTGTCGCTTTTTGGCACGATCAACGTCATCCCGCCGTTGCTGAACACCTCGACATAACCATCGCTGGAGCCGAAGGTGACCGGAATACCGAGCTGGCCTCGAGGGGCGACCGAACGCGGCAGCTTGGTCAAGATCGGTTCGTTCCTGTTTGTGTTGTGCACCAATCCGTCCAGATAGACGATCCCGCGGTCGACCGCGTACTCGACGTGACCTCTCCAGCCTGGAAGCAGCTTGAGGGACACGAACTTGACGGGCGCCTTGCCGTCGCTGCCAGCCGGGGCGGTGGAGGCCGCGTAACCCGCGCCGGACCCGAGCGCGAAGACGAGCGCGAGCATGGAGATCGCGAGCGACGGGGAGTGGACGAGCATCCCGCGCAGACGTTGCATGATCTACTCCTTTATCCAGTTCTTCGGTGATTCGCTCCTTCGCCAGGGAATGCTGGCGGACGGCGCGTTCTTACACCGATGCGGGGACTAAATTAGGCGGCGGGAAGCCGGCCCAGCGGACGCAGCTGCCTGCTTTGGCGGAACGCTTTGCGCGGGTTCGCGTCCTGGGTAGCCAGAGGCCGGTCCCGGCGCGGGCCAATCCGGGACATCCGCCCGCCGCGTATGCCCACGTCGCACTGGTCACGGCAGTCTCGGCCTAGGCAGCCAAGAAAGTTGAGCGAACCAGACTCAACTTTATTTGACTTGAGTCCACCTTGATGGCAAACTTGCGTCGTAGAGACTCAAGCTTAGAAACATCATCGGCAACCAAGGCCAACGAGAAACCAAGGACTGACAACATGGCACGAGCGGTAGGCATAGACCTGGGGACGACTAACTCGGTCGTCGCCGTTCTGGAGGGCGGCGAGCCCACGGTCATCGCGAACGCGGAGGGGTCGCGTACCACTCCGTCAGTGGTGGCCTTCGCCAAGAACGGTGAGGTGCTGGTCGGCGAGGTCGCCAAGCGCCAGGCCGTGACGAACGTGGACCGCACGATCCGGTCTGTGAAGCGGCAGATGGGCACCAACTGGTCGATCTCGATCGACAGCAAGAAGTTCAACGCGCAGCAGATCTCCGCGTTCATCTTGCAGAAGCTCAAGCGGGACGCCGAGGCGTACCTGAGCGAGCCGGTGACCGACGCGGTGATCACGGTGCCGGCGTACTTCAATGACAGCCAGCGCCAGGCCACCAAGGAGGCGGGCCAGATCGCCGGCCTCAACGTGCTGCGCATCATCAACGAGCCGACGTCGGCCGCGCTGGCTTACCACCTCGACAAGTCGGGTGAGGCCACGATCCTGGTCTTCGACCTCGGCGGCGGCACGTTCGACGTCTCGCTGCTCGAAGTCGGCGAGGGCGTGGTCGAGGTCAAGGCGACCAGCGGTGACAACCACCTCGGCGGCGACGACTGGGACCAGCGGATCGTGGACTGGCTGGTCAAGAACTTCAAGAACAGCTACGGCATCGACCTGTCCTCGGACAAGATGGCGCTGCAGCGGCTGCGGGAGACCGCGGAGAAGACCAAGATCGAGCTGTCCAGCTCGACCGAGTCCCAGATCAACCTGCCCTACATCACCCACAGCGAGCAGGGCCCGCTGCACCTAGACACCAAGCTGTCCAGGGCCGAGTTCCAGAAGATGACCTCTGACCTGCTCGACCGGTGCAAGCACCCGTTCCAGCAGGTGATCAAGGACGCCGGGATCAAGCTGGCCGACATGCACCACGTCGTGCTGGTCGGCGGCTCGACCCGGATGCCGGCCGTCGTGGACCTGGTCAAGGACCTGACCGGCGGCAAGGAGCCGAACAAGGGCGTCAACCCGGACGAGGTCGTCGCCGTGGGCGCTTGCCTGCAGGCCGGCGTGCTCAAGGGCGAGGTCAAGGATGTCCTGCTGCTCGACGTGACCCCGCTGTCGCTGGGCATCGAGACCAAGGGCGGCATCTTCACCAAGCTGATCGAGCGGAACACCACGATCCCGACCAAGCGCTCGGAGATCTTCACCACCGCTGATGACAACCAGCCTTCGGTGCAGATCCAGGTGTTCCAGGGCGAGCGCGAGATCGCCGCGTACAACAAGAAGCTCGGCATGTTCGAATTGGCCGGGATCGCCCCGTCGCCGCGCGGGATGCCGCAGATCGAGGTCACCTTCGACATCGACGCGAACGGCATCGTGAATGTCTCGGCCAAGGACCTGGGCACCGGCAAGCAGCAGTCGGTGACGATCTCGGGCGGTTCGGCGCTGAACAAGGACGACATCGAGAAGATGATGGCCGACGCCGAGAAGTACGCCGACGAGGACCGTCAGCGCCGCGAGGAGGCCGAGGTCCGCAACCGCGGCGAGACGCTCACTTACACCACGGAGAAGTTCCTCTCCGAGAACGCCGACAAGGTTCCGGCCGACGTGACCGCCGAGGTCAACGAGGCGCTCGCGGAGCTGAAGAAGGCGCTGGAGGGCACCGACACCGAGGCGATACGCACCGCCACGGAAAACGCGGCCCAGGTCAGCCAGAAGATGGGCAGCGCGATTTACGCCCAGGCTCAGGCTGAGAACAGCGCCGCCCAGGATGGTCCGTCCGCCGACCAGCCCGCCGACGACGAGGTCGTCGAGGCCGAGATCGTCGAGGACGAGAAGCCCGGTGGGGGTGACCAGGCCTAATGTCGGCTTCTGAGCAGGACAGCCAGGGCAGCCAGGGCCCGGTGATCAAGGATCGCAGACGGATCGATCCGGTCACCGGCCAGCCCAGGCAGCCAGAGTCGGATGGCGACCAGGCTGCGTCCACTCGAGCGGCCGGCCAGCAACGGCCAGGCAAGCACTCCGTGTCCAAGCCCGGCAGCCCTCGCAAGGGGGCCGCCGGGGCCGGGCCGGCAGAAGCAACGCCCGAGGCAGCAGCCTCCAGCAACGACGACAACGACAACAAGTCAGATACCCAGGAAACCCAAGGAGCCGAGGTGGCAGCCAAGCTCGCCGAGCGGACTGCGGACTTGCAGCGGCTTCAGGCCGAGTACGCCAACTACCGCAAGCGGGTCGAGCGCGACCGGGTCGCGGTACGTGAGCAGGCGCTGGCCAGCGTCGTCTCCGAACTGCTTCCTGTACTGGACAACATCGGCCGGGCCCGCGAGCACGAGGAGCTGACCGGAGGCTTCAAGGCCATCGCCGAGGCGCTTGAGGCGACGGTCAGCAAGCTTGGCCTGACGACGTTCGGTGAGGCGGGCGAGCCGTTCGACCCGAACGTGCACGAGGCGCTCATGCACTCGTACTCGCCGGACGTCACCGAGCCCACCTGCGTCCAGATCTTGCAGCCCGGCTACAAGGTCGGCGAGCGGATCCTGCGGCCCGCCAGGGTCGCGGTGGCCGAGCCGACCGACCCGTCCGGGGCACGGACGGATTCTGAGGATGAGGCCGGGGTCGAGGCCGAAGACGCTGAACCCGCCGCCGCGCCCGACGATGCCGGCTGACCGCTCGGCCGGCGCCCCGCACCTAAAAGAGCAATAGTGAACTGCCGATCAGGAGAAGCCTGTTGAGTACCAAGGACTTCCTCGAGAAGGACTATTACAAGGCTCTCGGCGTCTCCAAGGGCGCGACCGCTGAGGAGATCAAGAAGTCTTACCGCAAGCTGGCGCGCAAGTACCACCCCGACGCCAACAAGGGTGACTCGGCGTCAGAGGAGAAGTTCAAGGAGATATCAGAGGCGTACAACGTGCTGTCCGACACCAAGCGGCGGCAGGAGTACGACGAAGCCAGGTCGCTGTTCGGATCAGGCGGCCGAATGGCCGGCAGCGGAAGCGGTCAGTACGGCGGCTTCGACCCGCGCGACATCTTCGGCTCGTCCGGCGCCGGCAGCCGGCTAGGGGACCTGCTCGGCATGTTCGGCGGCGGCGGCAGCGGCGGCCGGACCACGACTCAGCAGGCGCGGCCACGGCGCGGCGCCGACGTCGAGACCGAGGCGTCACTGTCGTTCAGCGACGCTATCGACGGCTCGACGGTGACGCTGCGGCTGACCGACGAGGGTCCTTGCAAGGTCTGCCGCGGCACCGGGGCTAAGGCCGGCACTATGCCCAAGGTGTGTCCTGACTGCCAGGGCACCGGCCAGTCGAGCCGGGACCTGGGCGCGTTCGCGTTCTCTGAGCCCTGCGCCACTTGCCGGGGCCGGGGCATGATTGTCGATGACCCCTGCGCCGAGTGCGCGGGCAGCGGCCGGGCGATGAGCTCGCGGACCATCCAGGCCAGGATCCCCGCGGGCGTCGCCGACGGCCAGCGGATCAAGGTCAAGGCCAAGGGCGCTCCCGGCGAGCGCGGCGGCCCGGCCGGTGACCTGTACGTCCGCGTGCACGTCGGCGGTCACCCGGTCTTCGGGCGCAACGGCCACAACCTGACGGTCACGGTGCCGGTCACGTTCGCCGAGGCGGCGCTTGGCGCCGACATCAAGGTGCCGGCGCACAAGGGGATGCCGGTGAGCATCAGGATCCCGCCCGGCACGGCGAACGGCGCTAAGTTCCGGGTCCGCGGCAAAGGGGTCAGGCGCCCCGATGGCACTCAGGGCGACCTCCTGGTCGAGGTCAACGTCCAGGTGCCGACCGAGTTGAGCGACACGGCCAAGGACGCGCTGGAGAAGTTCAAGGAAGCGACCGCGGGCGAGGACCCGCGCGATGAGCTGCTGAGAAAAGGCCGGATGTGAGATGACATGTCGAGTGACTTCGAGCTGACTGATGACACTCCCGTCTACGTCATCTCCGTAGCCGCCCAGCTGTCCGGCCTGCATCCGCAGACCCTGCGCACCTACGACCGGCTCGGCCTGGTCTCGCCCGGCCGGGCCGTCGGCAAGGGGCGGCGTTACTCGCTGCGCGACATCCTGATCCTGCGCGAGGTGCAGCGGATGTCGCAGGAAGACAACATCAACCTGTCCGGCATCAAGCGGATCCTTGAGCTGGAGAGCGAGTGGCAGCGCGGCCGGATCATGATCGCCGAGATGCAGGCCGAGATCAGCCAGCTCCGCAACGAGCTCGAGTCGACGCGCGCGGTGGCCGCCCGGCTGGCCTTGCTGCTGCGGGAAAAGGCCCAGGGCGGCACGCTCGTCCCGGTGCATAAGCACGGCGGTCAAGACGGCGGCTCGTGAACAGCCCGGGCGGCGACCGGCCTCTGGTCAAGGCGTTAAAGACCATCGCAAATCTTTATATAAAGAAAATCATTTTTTTGGAGAAACGCATTGCGCAGGCCTTTGGCAGGTTTCCAGAGGCCGGTCATGCGAAGGGAGGCCGTAGGTAGGTGGATGACAAGCTAACTCGCAAGAGCCAGGAGGCGCTCAGCAACGCGCTGCAGCGCGCCTCGGCCGCGGGTAACCCGAACGTTGACGGACTGCACCTGCTGGCCGCACTGCTCGAGCAGGAAGGCGGCATCACCGTCCCGCTGCTGCGTGCGGCCGGGGCCGACCCGGCGGCGGTAGCGAGCCGGACCAGCGAGCAGCTCGCCCGCCTGCCGCAGGCATCAGGCGCGACGATGAATCCGCCTGAGACTTCCCGGCAGCTGCTCGCGACGATCGCGGCCGCGGCCAAGCGGGCCAAGGACATGACCGATGAGTACGTGTCCACCGAGCACCTGCTGGTCGGCTTGGCCGCCGAAGGTGGTCAGGCGGCCAACATCCTGCGCGCCGCCGGTGCCACCCCCGATGCGCTCTTCGCCGCATTCGAGCAGGTACGCGGGCACACCCGGATCACCTCGCCGGACCCAGAAGGCACCTACCTGGCGCTGGACAAATACAGCATTGACCTGACCCGCAGCGCCAGGGAGGGCAAGCTCGACCCGGTGATCGGCCGCGACGCCGAGATCCGCCGGGTCATCCAGGTGCTGTCGCGGCGCACCAAGAACAACCCCGTGCTGATCGGTGACCCGGGCGTCGGCAAGACGGCGGTGGTCGAGGGACTGGCCCAGCGGATCGTGGCCGGCGATGTTCCCGAGTCGCTGCGCGGCAAGCGCCTGGTCTCACTCGACCTGGCCGCGATGGTGGCCGGGGCCAAGTACCGCGGCGAGTTCGAGGAGCGGCTGAAGGCTGTGCTCAGCGAGATCAGGCAGAGCGACGGCGAGATCGTCACGTTCATCGACGAGCTGCACACCGTCGTCGGGGCCGGTGCCGCCGAAGGCGCCATGGACGCCGGGAACATGCTGAAGCCGATGCTGGCCAGGGGCGAGCTCCGGATGATCGGTGCCACCACGCTCGATGAATATCGTCAGCGGATTGAGAAGGACCCGGCGCTCGAACGCCGCTTCCAGCAGATCTTTGTCACCGAGCCCTCCGTCGAGAACACGATCGCGATCCTGCGCGGGCTTAAGGGCCGGTATGAGGCGCACCACCAGGTGCAGATCGCGGACGCCGCCCTCGTTGCTGCGGCCACGCTCTCTGACCGGTACATCACGGCCAGGTTCTTGCCGGACAAGGCGATCGACCTGATCGACGAGGCCGCGTCCCGGATGCGGATGGAGATCGATTCGCGGCCAGTCGAGATTGATGAGCTGCAGCGGGCCGTGGACCGGATGAAGATGGAGGAGCTCGCGCTCGCCAAGGAAGCCGATCCTGGCAGCAAGGAACGGCTTGAGCGGCTGCGGGCCGATCTAGCCGACCGGCAGGAGCAGCTCACCGGGCTGCTCGCCCGCTGGGACCGGGAGAAGTCGAGCCTGAACAAGGTCGGCGAGCTGAAGAAGCAGCTCGATGACCTGCGCGGGCAGATTGAGCGGGCTCAGCGCGACGCTGACTTCGAGACCGCGTCCAGGCTGATGTACGGCGAGCTTCCTGCGCTTGAGGCGGAGCTGGCTGCCGCTTCGGCCACCGCCGGAGAGGACGTCGCCGCCGCTCCGGCCCCTGGCTCGTCTGGCTCGAACCTGGTGAAGGAAGAGGTCGGTCCTGACGACGTGGCCGACGTGGTCTCGGCGTGGACCGGGATCCCGGCCGGCCGGCTGCTCGAAGGCGAGACCGGCAAGCTGCTGCGGATGGAGACCGAGCTCGGTAGCCGGATCGTCGGCCAGACGCGGGCGGTCGAGGCTGTGTCGGACGCGGTCCGTCGATCCAGGGCTGGGATTTCTGACCCGGACCGGCCGTCAGGCTCGTTCCTGTTCCTCGGCCCGACCGGAGTCGGCAAGACGGAGCTGGCTAAGGGACTGGCCGAGTTCTTGTTCGACGACGAGCGCGCGATGGTGCGCATCGACATGAGCGAGTACTCAGAGCGGCACTCGGTCTCCCGTCTGGTCGGCGCGCCGCCCGGCTACATCGGCTACGAGGAGGGTGGCCAGCTGACGGAGATCGTGCGCCGCCGTCCGTACTGCGTCGTGCTGCTCGATGAGGTGGAGAAGGCTCACCCGGAGGTCTTCAACATCTTGCTGCAGGTGCTCGACGACGGCCGGCTGACCGACGGCCAGGGCCGGACGGTCGACTTCAGGAACACGATCCTGATCCTCACCTCTAACCTGGGCTCGAACTTCATCGCCGATCCTGCCCTCGATGAGGCGGCCAAGAAGGACGCCGTGATGTCGGTCGTGCGGGCGACGTTCAAGCCCGAGTTCCTGAACCGGCTCGACGACATCATCCTGTTCGATCCGCTGACCACGGCGGAGCTGACGCAGATCGTCGACCTGCAGATCTCGATGCTGGCCCGGCGGCTGAGCGACCGGCGGCTGTCGCTGGAGGTGACGCCGGCCGCGAAGGAATGGCTGGCGGTCACCGGGTTCGACCCGGTATTCGGAGCCCGGCCACTGCGACGGCTGATCCAGTCCGCGATCGGCGACAAGCTGGCGCGCAAGTTGCTGGCCGGCGAGATCATCGACGGGGACGAAGTGTCCGTGGACGTCGACGATCAAGCGGACTCGCTGACGGTGACTCCGAAGCGGGGTCTGGTCGTTACTGGCTGACCGCTAGGCCTGGCTTAACCGCTGGGCCCGGCTAGTCGCTAGGCCGAGAGCATGCGGTCGTACTCGTCCTCTGGCAGCCGCAGGTCATTGCGGATCCGGTACCGGATCCGCAGCAGATCCCGCAGCCCCGAGGTGTCGGAAGCGAGTACCGACCCTGGCGCTGGCGTCTCCTGGCCTTCGAGCATGAGCTCGACGCCCCTGGTGGCCCACTCAAGCGCGGCCTGCAATTCGGACTGCTCGACCAGCAGCTCGGTGATCAGATCGCACGCCCGGGCATCGGCCTTGTCCTGCGCCTTCAGGTCCTCGATCAGCGCGTAGGCCTCGTCCCGGTTCCCGAGCTGGAACAACGCTCGGGACAGCGACACCCGGGGATCGACATCGACAGGACCGCCATCCGCGATGGCCATCCGGAAGCCGTTGGCGGCCTTACCTGGGTCGTCGGCGAGCAGCCACTGCTCACCGGCCCGGATAAAGGCTTCGGCGCGCGGCATCGACTCGGACTGCGTCCCGGTGGCGGCCAGCTCGCTCATCCGCTCGGCGGCTGCCTCGTGCTCGCCGGTGCAGGCCGCTTCGAATTCAATGGCGTCAAATTCTTCGCGAGTTAGCACTGGCACGTCACCAACGTACCCATCGACTGGCGGGTTCCAACCCGGCATAGGTGTCACAACAGACCACTATCGCCGCGCGCTTTCAAGGGCGTCCCAGAAACCACGCCGTAGCGAATGACGCACCTCGTCGTGCAGCAGCGAGTCGATCGGCAGCACCGATCCCTGTAGCAATCTGGCCTCCAGGTCAGACGGCATCCTGGGCTTGCGCGCGAGCACTGCTTCGAGCCACAGTCCAGGCGCGTCCCGGCCTACCGATTCGCCGAACGTGTACCCCTCGGCGTGCGCGGCCTTCACCGCGTCCGGCAAGGCGATCGCAACCGGCTGTTGTACCCGAACCGCCGGCAACGGCGGCCCGCTCGGCTGATATTGCGGCTGCCCGGCTCCGCCGCCCGGCCCGTACCCTGGTGGCCCCGGCGGCGGCCCGAACCCGTGCTCTGGCCCGAACCCGCCCTGCACCGGAATGCTCACCACGTCATATCCGACCGAGGACGCAGGCCCGTACGGATCCCGGATCCGCGGATCCGGCGGCGCCGCAAGCTGCTGGAACTGACTCGGTCCGGCTCCGGGCACCGGTCCAGTCGGCACGGGGCTAGGCAGTGCAGGGCTAGGCAGTGCAGGGCTAGGCAATGCGGGGCTAGGCATCGCCGCGCCCGGCATCGGCCCTCCCGGCATCGGCCCGCGCATCCCGACCGGAGGATTGCCGTTCGGCCCGATCCCGATCGGAGCGCCGTTCGGCCCACCGCCTTGACCATGACCGCCTTGGCCAGGACCACCCAGGCCAGGACCACCCTGGGCGTGCTGCGCCGCCACATAGCCGAACTGTGCTGCGCTGTTCTGCGCCGCCACGCTCTGCTCAGGTGAACCAGGACCGTGCGGCATCCCGTTCTGCGGCCCCCCGCCCAGCATCAACCCGTTCTGCGCGGCACCGTTTTGGGATGCGGCACTGTTCTGGGGCGCACTGTTCTGGGGCGCACTGTGCAGCCCAGTGTGCGTTGCGGTGCTGTGTGCGCCAGGGCTGTATGCGCCGGAACTGTGTGCGCCAGGGCTGTGCGTTCCATTGCTGTGGGCACCGCCACTGTGCGCGCCACCAACATGCGCGCCAGTGCCGTATGCACCACTGCTGTACGCGCCACTGCTATGTGCGCCTGTGTGCGACCCGCCGGTCAGCGCCACCCCGTTCTGGGGGACACCGCTCTGGGGAACACCGTTCTGCTGCGTCCCGTTCGGCAGCGCACCCTGCGGTCCGCCATCTTGCGGTCCGCCATTCGGCACCCCGTTCTGGGGCGCCGAACCGTGCGTCATGCCGTTCGGCCCTGCGACACCGTTCGGCCCTGCGACGCCGAGCCGGTTGCCGTTCTGGCCACCAGAAGTCGTCCCGTTCTGGCCAACCGCGTCCGGCCCAGCACCGTTGTGCTGCACCCCGTTCTGGTAGCCGCCAACCGCACCGTTCTGGTAGATCCCGGTCCCGGCCGTCTGGAAGCTAGCGGCCACACTCCCAGGGAACCCGGTCCCATTCCGGCCATGACCACCATTCGGCTGTCCATCGGAGCCATAACCACCCTGACCCGGCCCGCCAGGACCCGCGCCTACCTGGCTCGATCCGGACTGGCCCACGCCTACTTGACCGACTCCAGCCTGCCCAGGACCGGTATGGCCGCCGCCTTGCTGCCCGCCACCACCCTGGCCCGCACCAAACTGACTAAGGCCACCGTGACCCACGCCATTCTGGTCAGCACCAAAGTGAGCACCAGCGACCTGCCCTGAACCACTCTGGCCGCCATCGGCTCGACCGGAACCCGCCTGACCAGCACCGCCGTAACCCGCGGCAGCCTGGCCGCTATCCATGTGGCCCGCACCGCCCTGGCCGATGCCGCGCTGATTAGCGCCAGCCTGAGCGCTGCCCGGCTGGTCGCTGCCCTGACCAACGCTGCCCTGACCACTGCTGCCCTGACCACTGTCACCTTGGCCGCTACCAGCCTGACCGCCGCCAGGCTGACCCATGCCACCTTGGCCCGCACCGAACTGGTTCGCCCCTAGCTGGCCAGGGCCGCCTTGACTGTCACTGAGCTGCCCAGGACCGCTCTGGCCGACTCCAGCCTGGCCGACGCCCAACTGACCCGGCCCAGACTGACCGATGCCGAGCTGGCCTCCGGCCGCCTGACCTGAACCGCCCTGACCCAGACCGATCTGGCCTCCGCCCGGCTGCGCCGGCCCGCCTTGGCCGACGCCAGACTGGCCAGGACCGCCCTGACCGGCACCGCCGAACTGCCCCAGCGCATTCTGGCCAGCGCCACCAAACTGACCCGGCGCACCGTGGCCCGAGCCACCTTGACCTGAACCGTTCTGAGCCGGACCGAACTGACCCGTGGCACCTTGACCCGGACCGTCCTGAGCCGAACCAAACTGACCCGGCGCACCCTGACCGGAGCCGCCTTGGCCCGACCCGAACTGACCCGGCGCGCCCTGACCGGAGCCGCCCTGACCCGACCCGAACTGTCCCGAGCCGGCCTGACCGGACGCGCCTTGGGTGCCGCCGTACTGACCCGGCGCGCCCTGACCCTGACCATCCTGACCGCCGAATTGACCCGGACCGCCCTGGCCAGACGCACCCTGGCCATTGCCGTGCTGACCCGACGCAGCCTGACCGGACGCATCTTGGGCACCGTACTGACCGGACGCACCCTGACCCTGACCGCCGTACTGACCCGAATCACCCTGACCGGATGCGTCCTGGGCTGCGTACTGACCGGACGCGCCCCGACCCGGACCACCCTGGCCGGACACGCCCTGGCCGCTGCCGTACTCACCGGAACCAGCCTGACCGGACACGCTCTGGCCGCTGCCGTACTGACCCGAACCGCCCTGACCGGATGCGTCCTGGGCTGCGTACTGACCGGACGCGCCCCGACCCGGACCACCCTGACCGGACACGCCCTGGCCGCTGCCGTACTCACCGGAACCAGCCTGACCGGACACG
>DASYAT010000174.1:0-70857 GCA_036501205.1 Streptosporangiaceae bacterium
CCGGGTCGGTGCTCGCGATAGAAGTGCGGCTTCAGCGTCCGTCGGCCGCTTATCCGACCGTATCCAGCGGGAGCCTGATCCTGTCGATCACCTTCACCGGCGCCTGACGAGCTGGGATGAGCCGGGGCGGGCAGCCTAACGGGTCAGGCAGAACTCGTTGCCCTGGGGATCGGCCAGCGTCACGTGTGACTCGTACCGGTCCACGACACTGGCCCCGAGGCCGGCAAGGCAGGTTACTTCGTCCTCGATGCGCGGAACTGCCAGGTCCAGATGAACGCAGTTCTTGGCCTGCTTGGATTCTGGTACGCGCTGCAGGAAAATCCGCGGACCAGGTCCCAGGAGCAACACGGACGGGTCGTCTTCGAAGTCATCTATGCCCCGCGAACGCAGCCGTTCCGTTTCGGCGTCGTCATAGGGCGCTATCTCATAGCCGTCGAGCACAGCGGCCCAGAACCGGGCCAGCGACGCCGGGTGGAGCAGTCGATGACGATATCTCGGAGCTGGGCCATACCGTAGCCCTAGGTCGGCGCCGCTGGCATCCGTGGGATCGGGCATTCCGGGCGGGATGAACGTTGCCGGGCAGCACTTCCCATCCGTTGGACGCCACTTACCATCCATTGCGATGACTTACCTGCGATTAGCGTGCCACGAACCATCCTAAAGCCGACAAAAAATAGATCTAATGAATGGTAAGTCGTCGCAACGAATGGCAAGTCGTCGCTAGTGGATGGTAAGTGACGGCCAGAACGGACTCGCCGCAGCTCGACCGGGAGCAGCTCGACCGGCAGCGGCTCGGTTGTCAGACGCGCCTGCGAATCTGCATGTATGACGATCGATGCAGTGCCCGATACGGGACGTTTAGCGGGAATCATCACCGCTGCGGAACTTGCTAACGCCGGCCTGTCCGAGTCGAAGATCAACATCTTGGTCGAGCGCGGCGCCCTCACCCGTGCGGCTCGCGGTCTTTACGCCCGATCCGGACAGGCCAAGCAGATCAGAGCCACCGAACACGGCAAGGCCGCATTCCGGATCGCGGCAGCAGTCGCGATAATAGGCCCGGAGGCGGTCGGCAGCCACGCCGACGCTGGCGCCGTGCACGAACTGGCGTTGCTCACCAACCCAAAGCCAAACTCCATTTCGGTAAGTTGTCCGCTGGACGCCCCGAGAACCCGGTGGAGCCGACGGCCTTACATCAAGCTGCACATGTCCGATCTGCCAGCCGAGCACCGCACTGTGCGATACGGCGTACCTGTCACGAGTGTCGCCAGGACGGTAGTCGACCTCGCTCGCACCACCTCACTCCGAGACGGCGTGGTCGTGGCGGACTCGGCGCTCTACAGCAGGCAGGCGACCAAGGCCGAGCTCTACAAGGTCCTAGCCCGCTGCGCTCGATGGCCTGGAGTCGCGCAAGCCAGGCGCGCGGTCGACTTCAGCGATCCGCTGGCGGAGTCCCCCTTCGAGTCGCTGGCGCGGCTCGCGTTCGACGAGGGCGGGCTGCCGCCGCCGGAGCTGCAGGCGTGGGTGGGTGGCGACGGTCTCGTGGCCGGCCGGGTTGATTTCTACTGGCGCGCGCACTCGACCATCGCCGAGGCCGACGGCGCGATCAAATACGGCAACGGCAACTCCGGCCGCGCCCAGCACCAGCTACAGCGCGACGCTGACCTGCGCCGGACCGGTTTCCAGGTCGTCCATTTCACTTGGAACCAACTGCACATGAATCCTGACCAAGTGATCCAGTCGATCAGAGCCGCCTTCCGCCAAGCCGCCGTACTACGAAAGGCAACGAACCAGTAGCGACTCAAGACGGCAGCGAGGCCGGTCCTTCCGGAACTAGCGGCCGGGCGGCCCTGACTGAACAGGAGGCACCGGCGGCACCACCCGGGGCCGGCCTCCACCGCAACCCCCGCCCCGCACCCGCCTCCACCGCAACCCCCGCCCCGCACCCGCCTCCACGTCGACCTCGACGACGGGCCGAGGACCGGGGTAACAACATCGGCAGTTCCTGCGGCGTCTAGAGCGCCGCAAATTTTTCTGCCACCAAATCATGATCTGACCGCCGATCCGCACCTTCGCGCCGATGCTGTACCTCGTCTTGCCAGGTGACGGGCGCACTGAGCGCGGAAGGCGGTCAAGTGATCATGACGCAACATTTTGGCAAATGTCACGGTCAGGTAACAGAGTGCGGCTTAGGGGTTGAGAGGAGGCGACGTGCGGGCTTACGCTCCTCGCAATTGGCTTGGTAAGCGCTTTCCCATCGGTCCCCAACAGTTCCCCCCTCCAAGGAAACGCTCCCCTCCAAGGGGCCAAGCAAGCGATAAGCCCACGGTCACTTTCCGCACTAGGGCCGGGTTCCCGCTTGCTGCGGTAAGCGCTTACCACGCCAATGCTGGTTACAACACGGCCTGAAAAAAGGCCACGGCCGAGAAAGAGGCCCGTCCGATGCCAGACCTGCCGGCGAATATCCAGCAGCCGCCCACGATCTATGACGTGGCTCGCGCTGCCGGAGTGTCGATCGCGTCGGTGTCGCGGGTGCTCAACGGTCATCGCAATCCACGGCAAGAGACCAGGGACCGGGTGCTGCAGGCGGTAGCCGAGCTCGGGTTCGTACCTGACGGCGCGGCCCGGGCGCTCAGCGTGCGGCTGAAGGAAGTCGTCGGAGTCGTATTCCGCCGGGTGCCCTGGGTCGAAAGCGCCGAGGGCACGATCACCGAGGAAGACGAAAGTCTGCAGTTCACCGACGTGATCAACCGGGGCATCGAGGTGGCCGCGCAGTTGCGCGGGTTCAACCTCCTCGTCGGCTCGGTCGACGTGGACGGGCATGACGCCCACCGCCGGATCATGACGATGGCACGCAAGTGCGATGGCCTGATCCTGCATGACCGGGTGCTCGAGCCGAGCCGGCTGGCCCAGCTCAGCCAGCAGGTCCCGGTCGTGACGATGGCCGGCGTGGCGACTCACGTCACGGCCAACGTGCGCGGCGACAACGGCAGCGGAATGGGTGCTCTGGCCCGGCACCTGATTCATGACCACGGCTACCTCACGCTCGCCTACCTGGCCGGCCACGCCGACAGCCCGGACAGCATCGCCCGGCGGCTCGTGCTGGCCGAGGAGGCAGCGAGCGCGCGCGTGATGTTCGTCGACGGACCGCAGTGGCAGGGCAACTACCTGGCCTCGGGCGGAGCCAAGGTGATGAGGCAGTTGCTGGCCGAGAATGCCTGGCTGCCCAGGGCGATCGTCTGCGCCAACGACCAGACCGCGCTCGGCGTGATGTACGAGCTGGCCAGGCACGGCATTGACGTGCCAGGCGAGATCGCGGTCACCGGCTTCGACGACATCCCGGTGTCGCGGCACGTGCGACCGCGGCTCACCACCGTCAAGCAGCCGATTCAGGAGCTTGGCGCAACGGCGTTCGACGTGCTGCGCTCCATGATCGGCAATGGCACCCCGGCCGAGCGCGACATCGTGCTGCCGACGAAGCTGATCCGCCGCGAAAGCTGCGGCTGCCAGGGTCAGGGGCAGTCAGCCCAGGACCAGGCAATTCACGGCAAAGAACTGGAGGCGGCCGGTAATGCGGCTGATAGCTAGGCGGATCGTGCTCTATCTGCTCACTGCGATCGTCGCGATCACGGTGAACTTCTTCATCCCGCGGCTCATGCCGGGAAACCCGGTCGAAGTCGCGATCGGCCACATCGAAGGCCAGGTCACCCCGGCCACGATTCATGCGCTGGACCTGCAGTACGGCCTCAACACCAAGCTGAGCCTGATCGGGCAGTACTTCCACTACCTCGACCAGCTCGTGCACGGCAACCTGGGCATCTCGTTCAGCTCGTACCCGGCCACCGTCACCAGCGTGATCCGAAGCGCGTTGCCGTGGACCCTCGGGCTGGTCGGGCTGGCGACGATCCTCAGCTTCGTGGCCGGCACGCTGCTCGGCATCGTGGCCGCCTGGCGGCGGGGCAGCTGGCTGGACAACTTGCTGCCTGCGATGACGTTCTTCCAGGCAGCGCCGTACTTCTTCGTGGCGATCTTGATCGTGGCGGTGTTCGCGACCAAGCTCGGCTGGTTCCCGCAGAACTCCGGGTACGACACCACGACCTTGAATCCGGGCCTGAACTGGCCGTTCCTGTCCAGCTTGCTCGACCATGCGGTGCTGCCGGCGCTGACGATCGTGGTCGGCTCGATCGCCGGCTGGATCATCGGGATGCGCAACATGATGCTCACCACGATGGACGAGGACTACGTGCTGATCGCCGCGGCCAAGGGCCTGTCGAATCGCAAGGTAATCGGCTACGCGGCGCGTAACGCGATCTTGCCGAGCGTGTCCGGGTTCTCGCTGGCGATCGGGTTCGTGGTGTCCGGGTCGCTGCTCACCGAGATCGTGTTCTCCTACCCGGGCCTCGGCTACATCTTGCTGCAGGCCATCGGCAGTGAGGACTATCCGCTGCTGCAGGGCATCTTCCTGATCATCACTTTCACGGTGCTAGCGGCGAATCTGATCGCGGACTTCACCTATTCCTTCCTCGACCCACGAACCCGGCAGGAGGCCTGACATGTCCGCAATCACCGGAACCGGGCCGCTGATCGTTGAGCCCATTGAGCCGATCATTCCGTCGGGCCGACGCCGGACTCGGATGCTGCAGCTGCCGAAGTCGGCCAAGATCAGGGTCGGGCTGGCCCTGGCGCTGTTCTTCACGCTGCTGGCGATCCTCGGCCCCTACCTGGCGCCGTTTGACCCCAACGCCAGCCTGACCACAACCACAGGTATCCCCCAGGCGCCGTCGATCCATCACCTGCTCGGCACTACCCAGGTGCAGCAGGACGTGCTCTCCCAGTTGCTGGCCGGGGGGCGGAGCACGATCCTGGTCGCGCTGATCGCCGGCATCGTCGCGACAGCACTGGCGGTGCTGTTCGGGGTAGCGGCCGGCTACTACGGGGGCTGGCTCGATGACCTGCTGTCGATGCTCGCCAACATCTTCCTGGTCCTGCCGGCCCTGCCGCTGCTGATCGTGATCTTCGGGTTCCTCAGCAAGTCCGCCGCTCCGAACGACCTGCTGATCGGACTGGTGATCAGCATTACCGGCTGGGCGTTCGGGGCGCGGGTGCTGCGAGCGCAAACGCTCTCCATGCGCAACCGCGATTACGTGACCTCGGCCCGTATCATCGGCGAGCGCGGCTGGCGGATCATGATGTTCGAGATCCTGCCGAACCTGGTGCCGATCGTCGCGACCTCGTTCCTGTTCACGGTGATCTACGGGGTCGGCGCCTACACCGCGCTGTCGTTCCTCGGCGTGATCAGCGTGTCGCACTGGAGCTGGGGCACCATGCTCTACTGGGCGCAGAGCGCTCAGGCAGCCCAGCAGGTGCACGTCGAATGGTGGTGGTTCCTGCCGCCAGGTCTGGCGGTGGGCCTGTTCGGCACCGCGCTCGCGCTGCTGAACTTCGGCATCGATGAGTTCATCAACCCCAGGTTGCGCGCGGCTGGGCTGTCCCGGCGCGCGCTGCGGCGGGCCGGGCTGCCGTCCCGGGTCCAGCTCGGGCTGACTCCGGTGATTCGCACTCGGGCTCAAGCGGAACGGCGGTCGGCATGATTACCGTGACTGGCGAGCCCCTACTCGAGGTTCGCGGGCTGTGCGTGGACTACGGCAGCGGCGATTCCGCCGTGCACGCGGTGGTCGGCGCCGACCTCACGCTGCATGGCGGCGAGGTGTTCGGCCTGGCCGGCGAGAGCGGCAGCGGCAAGTCCACGCTCGCCTACTCGATCGCCCGGCTGCTGCGGATGCCGGGCGTGATCACAGGCGGCGAGGTGGTATTCCGCGACGCTGAGCGATCGGTCAATCTGCTCGACGCCGACGTCCAGCAACTGCGCGAGCTGCGCTGGAACCAGATCGCGGTGGTGCTGCAGAGCGCGATGAACGCGCTCAACCCGGTGATGCAGATCGGCACCCAGCTCACCGACGTGCTGCAGGCGCACCGGCCGGACCTGGACCGGGCCGCCCGGCGGGACCGGGCCGGCGAACTGCTCGACATGGTCGGCATCCCGCGCGGCCGGCTGAGCGCCTACCCGCATGAGCTGTCCGGCGGCATGCGGCAGCGAGTCATGATCGCGATGGCGCTGGCGCTCGAGCCCCGGCTGCTGATCATGGACGAGCCGACCACCGCCCTGGACGTCGTGACCCAGCGCGAGATCCTCGAAGAGCTCATGGACCTGCGGGAGCGGCTGGGGTTCGCGGTCCTGTTCATCACCCACGACCTGTCGCTGCTGATCGAGATCGCCGACACGATCGCGGTGATGTACGCGGGACGGCTCGTCGAGTCGGCGGCCGCAGGCCAGCTGTACCGGGCTCCCCGGCACCCGTATTCGTACGGGCTGCTGAACTCGTTCCCCTCCCTGCACGGCCCGCGCGAGGCAATGATCGGCATCGCCGGGTCGCCGCCGGACCTGCGCCAGCTGCCGGACGGCTGCGTGTTCCACCCGAGGTGCAAGTACGTGATGGAGCGTTGCAAGCACGAGTCACCGCCGCTGGTCTCCCCGGCGACGGTCTCGCCAGGAGCGCCGCCGCGGCTGGTCTCGTGCTGGCTGCATGACGGCGCCCCCGAGACCAGCACGCCCGCGGAGCTCGCGGTGCCCGATGACCTGGCCATGGCGGGTGCAGCCGCAGCACCCGCCGTGGCCAGCCCAACCACGGGGAGCGCCTCGTGACAACAACCCGGCCCGTGACCCAGCCCGTGACCCAGCCCGCGCTTCTCGAGGCCCGCGGCCTGACCAAGCACTACGTGCTGCGCAGCACCAGGCTGAACCCGCGCGGCGGCGTGGTGCACGCCGCGTGTGACATCGACCTGGCCGTCCCGGCCGGCGGGATCACCGCGATCGTCGGCGAGAGCGGCTCAGGCAAGTCCACGCTGGCCCGGCTGCTCGCCCGGCTGACCAAGCCGACCGCCGGTGAGCTCCTCCTGGACGGGAAGCACCTGACCGCCCGCACCATAGGCCAGCGCCAGTACGCCCGCGCCGTTCAGCTCGTGCTTCAGGACCCGTTCTCCTCGCTTAACCCGATCCACGACGTGCGCTACCACCTGGCCAGGCCGCTGAAGGTGCACAAGCTCGCCGGGAGCAACGGCCAGAACGGCCTGGACGACGGGATCACCTCCCTGCTCGACAAAGTCTCCCTCACCCCAGCGGAAAACTTTGCCTCCAAATACCCGCACGAGCTGTCAGGCGGCCAGCGCCAGCGGGTCGCGATCGCGCGGGCACTCGCCGTGGAACCCCGGCTGCTGCTGGCCGACGAACCAGTCTCCATGCTCGACGTCTCGATCCGCCTCGGCGTGCTGAACCTGCTCGGGGAGCTGCGCGACCGGGACGGCCTCGCGATCGTCTACGTAACCCACGACATCGCCTCGGCCAGGTACCTGGCCGACACGATCGCGGTGATGTACGCCGGCCGGTTGGTCGAACAGGGCCCGGCCGCGACCGTCACCGATCAGCCTGCGCACCCGTACACAGAACTGCTGCTCAGCGCGGCCCCTGATCCCAACCGGACCAGGTCAGTCTCGCTGCGCGGCAAAGGCGCGGCACCGAACCTGGTGTCACCGCCGTCGGGATGCAGGTTCCACCCGCGCTGCCCGCACGCGATGGCGGTCTGCGCGACCACGGTCCCGGTGATGACACAGATCACCCCGAACCACCGAGCGGCCTGCTGGCTCCACTCCAGCGGGCTCACCGAAGAACAGAAGGCGCCGCTCGCTAGCCGGCCGGCCGGATAAGGAGAGGAGGCGTGATGAACCGGCACGCCCAAGCGGCGTCCCAGCCCACCATAGGAACGCCTTAAGAACACCATAAGGCCACATATTTCGCACCGCAGTGCGGCTACCAGGTCCACTCCAGGCCCGGCCGACCCCGCACTGCACCAGTTCTCTAAAAGACCCCGCACGGTCATAAAGGACAGGCCGGCGTGAGCCGGCCGGGCACAATGGAGTCTAGGCAATGAAGCATCCGCTCATGAAGAGCCTGGTCATCGTAGGAGCGATCAGCCTCGGGCTGACCGCCGCCTGCAGTACTAGCAGCAGCTCGCCGTCGGCGAAGTCAGGTCCGACGCAAGGCAAGCCGCTGGTCGTGGTAGACGCCACGGGTTTGACGTTCACCAAGAACTTCAACCCGTACGTCAACACCTCGCTCGGCAACTCAAACAACTCAACCGCGCTGGTCTACGAGCCGCTGCTGATGTTCAACATCATGCAGCCGACGCAGGCCCCGATCCCCTGGCTGGCTACCAGCTACGCCTGGTCCGGCGGCGGCAAGACCCTCACGTTCACGATCCGCAAGGGCGTGAAGTTCAGCGACGGCAAGCCGCTGACCGCGGCCGACGTCGCCTTCAGCTTCAACCTGCTGAAGAACAACCCGTCGCTGACCTTGAGCGCGCCGCCACCGGTGCCGGTTAGCGCCACCGCGCCGAACGCCACGACGGCGGTGCTGACCTTCAGCCAGCCTGAGTACGCCAACCTGTTCCTGATCGGCGGCATGTACATCGTGCCGCAGCACATCTGGCAGTCGATCTCGAACCCGGCGACGTTCGCTGACCCAGACCCCGTCGGCACCGGCCCGTACGTGGTCTCGCAGTTCTCGGCCCAGAAGTACACGCTGACCCAGAACAAGTTCTACTGGCAGAAGAGCAAGCTGCACGTCCCGTCGATCATCTTCCCGAACTTCGTCAGCAACACCACGGCCAACCCGGCCCTGTCGGACGGGCAGATCGACTACGCGGGCAACGACGTCAGCAACGTCCAGTCCAACTTCCTGGCCAAGAGCACCGACTACCACACCTGGACTACGGACAAGCCGTGGTTCTCCGACAACAACGTGGTCACCCTCTGGCTGAACACCACTCGCGCCCCGCTCAACGACGCCAAGGTCAGGCTCGCGATCAGCGCCGGCATCGACCGCCAGCAGCTGTCCACCCAGGGCGAGACCGACTATGAGCCTCCGGCCACCTCCTCTGGCGGCCTTCTGCTGCCGATCGACAGCGCCCTGGTCGACCAGAGCGTCTCCAATGACCTGAGCGCGACCGCCGACGCGTCCAAGGTCAGCCAGATCCTGTCCAGCGACGGCTGGAAGAAGGTCGGCGGCAAGTGGACCAAGGGCGGCAAGGAGATCAAGTTCGCGATCGAGGACCCGTCGGCCTTCACCGACTACGCGACCGACGCCCAGCTCATCGCAACGCAGCTGAACAACGAGGGCTTCGACGTCTCGTTCAGCGGCGTGGAGGCCACCAAGTGGTTCGCCGACTACCCGGTCGGCAACTTCGACGCCATGATCCACTGGAGCAACCAGGGACCGAACCCGTACTACTACTTCCAGAACTGGATCGACAACACGCAGTCCGCACCGGTCGGCAAGCCAGCCGCGGGCGACTATGGCCGGTTCAATGACCCGGCCGCGCAGGCGGCGCTAGCCGAATTCGCCGGCAGCAACAGCTCAGCCACGCAGCAGGACGCGCTCAACAAGCTGCAGCAGATCGTCGCCACCCAGGCGCCGGTGATCCCGCTGCTCTACGGCGCGGCCTGGTACGAGTACAGCACCAAGAACTACACCGGCTGGCCAACAGCCTCCAACCAGTACAACAACCCGGTTCCTAACGACCCCTACATCCTGGCCACTGTCCTGCATCTCAAGCCGGTTGGCTGAGCCCAGCCGTTATGCCAACGCCATTTCAGGGGCGGACCCCGCTCGGCCGGACTTCCGGCCGGGCGGGTGCCCAGATGACCACCACGGCAGACGACGCGGAACTGATCGCATCGCTGTCGCTGAACGACAAGGTGCTGCTGCTAACCGGAGCGGATAGCTGGAGCACCCAAGGTGCCGATGCGATCGGCCTGCGTTCGATGATCATGTCGGACGGACCGGCCGGAGCCCGGGGTGTCGCGCTCGACGAGCGGCACCCATCTACGAGCCTGCCCTGCCCCTCAGCGCTCGGTGCCACCTGGAATCCCGACCTGGTGAGCGAGCTTACGGCGGCGCTCGGCCAGGAAGCGAGCAGCAAGGGCATTCACGTGCTGCTCGGACCGACCATCAACCTCATGCGGACGCCACTCGGCGGCCGCGGCTTCGAGTGCTTCGCCGAAGACCCTGTGCTCACCGCGCAGATCGCCGTCGGCTACGTGCGCGGGCTACAGGAAGCCGGGGTCGCCGCGACGATCAAGCACTACGTCGCCAATGACTCAGAGACCGAACGGTGGAGCTACGACGCGCAGGTACCCGAATATGTCCTGCGCGAGCTCTACCTGCCCCCGTTCGAGGCGTGCGTGCGCGACGCGGACGCGGCGATGGTCATGGCCGCCTACAACCGGGTCAACGGCACCGCGATGACCGAGAACGCCCGGCTGCTGGCCGGCGTGCTCAAGGGCGAGTGGGAGTTCACCGGCGTGGTCACCTCGGACTGGCACGCCGCGCGGAGCACCACGGCGACCGCTCTCGCCACCCTCGATCTGGCCATGCCAGGACCAGACGGACCGTGGGGCGAGCAACTGGCTAACGCCGTTTCCGATGGCGTAGTCACCGAGGAGATCCTCGATGACAAGCTGATGCGCCTGCTCGCCCTGGCCCGGCGGGTCGGTGCACTGGTACCGGCGGACGAAGCCTCGGCTGCGTCGGCCGAACCCCAGGGCGTCGCCAGCCTGACCAGGCTGGTGCCGCCCGAGCAGGTACGGCTAGTCGACCCGGCCCTGCTGCGCAAGGTCACCGCCAGCTCGTTCGTCCTGCTCAAGAACGAAGGCAACGTACTGCCGCTCGACCGGGCCGACCTCGGTGAGCTGGCCTTGATCGGCCCGGGCGCGGTGCGTCCGACGATCCAGGGCGCCGGTGCCGTCGTCGTGGCGCCAACCAGCGTCTCGACCCCGGTCGACGCCCTGACGAGCCGGGCCGGAGCGGCCAAGATCACGGTCGCCGAAGGCTGCCAGATCTGGGCCACCGTGCCCGCCCCGCCGACCGACTCGCTGACCGACCCGGTCAGCGGCGAGCCGGGCGTGCACCTGGAGTTCGTCGCGACGGACGGCACCGTCCTGCGGGCCGAACACCGGACGGCCGCGACCTTTGCCTGGTGGGATGGCTTCCCGCCGGGGATCGGCTGGGGCGAGGGCGGCAGCATCGTGCTCGAGATGCTGTACCGGCCAGAGGTCACAGGACCGCACCTGATCGGCGCCGCCGGCGTCGGCCGCCTCACGATCACCGTGGACGGCGTGATCGTGGCGGACCGGCCAACCGTTGTCCCGGTCGACCCGGTCCAGGCGATGACCAATCCTGGCCAGGTCAGGGCGGGCGTCGACCTGCAGGCGGGTGAGCCGGTCCGGCTGAAGGTCGAGTTCCGGCCCGCCATCGACGGCGAGGGTCCGCTGACGGTCAGGTTCGGGATCGTGCCGACCGCCGACGACGAGACGCTGCTCGCGCGGGCCGTGCAGGTGGCCAGGGCGGCCGACGTCGCCGTGGTGGTCGTCGGCTCGGCCGAGCTGACCGAGGTCGAGGGCCTGGACCGGCCCACGCTCGCGATGCCAGGCCGCCAGGACGAGCTGGTGACCAGGGTCGCCGCGGTCAACGACCGGACGATCGTCGTGCTGAACTCCGGCATGCCGGTGCTGATGCCCTGGGCCGACCAGGTAGCGGCGGTCGTCCAGGCCTGGCTGCCCGGCCAGGCGATGGGTGACGCGCTCGCCGACGTGCTGTTCGGTGACGCCGAACCTGGCGGCAGGCTGCCGGTGACGCTGCCGGTGGCCGAGGCCGACTGCCCGGTGCTCGATGCCACCCCGGTCGACGGGGTGCTGGATTACCGGGAAGGACTGCTGATCGGCTACCGCGGCTACGACGCATCCGGCGTCGAGCCCAAGTTCCCGTTCGGTCATGGCCTCGGCTACACCGACTGGGACTACGAGCTGATCGAGGCGGTGACGCAGGAGCACCAGCCGGGCCGCGATTTCGTCGTGCGGATCGTGATATCGAACGCGGGATCACGGTTCGGACGCGAAGTTGTCCAGGCCTACCTGGCCGGCCCGCCGGGTAATCCAACCCGGCCGGTGCGGGCGCTCGCGGCCTTCGGCTCGGTGACGGCCGGACCTGGCGAGTCCGCTGAGGTACGGCTGACCGTCCCCGCGCGGGCGTTCGCACAGTGGGACGCCGGCCGGGGCGACTGGGTCTGGCCCGGTGGCCAGTTCACCGTCGAGGTAGGCCGGTCCTCGCGCGACCTGCGCCTGCGGTTGCCGGTGTAGTTACGACAGACCGGGTCCCGGCGATAGGGCCATTGGGGGATGGAGCCCTATCGGTGCCGGGACCCGGCCAGCTCATCTAGACATTCAGTTCTTTTATGAAGAAAGATTTGCGAAGGTCTGGATGTCTTTTCCCGAGGTCAGCCTCGTGCTTGCCATGTACCGATCATCGGTATATAAATATGGCGTGACTAGATCGTCGATCCAGGAGCCCACGTTCCTGATCCTGACCGCGCTCGCGGCCGGCCCTCAGCACGGCTACGGGATCATGACCGACGTAGCCCAGATCTCCGGCGACCGCGTCAAGCTCCGCGCCGGCACCCTCTACGCCGCCCTCGACCGGCTCCGCACCAGCCCGGCCGGTGCCTGATGAGCGACGCGATTCTGGAGCGCCGCTACCGGCGCCTGCTGACCTGCTATCCGGTGGAGCATCGACGGGTCTACGGAGAGGAGATGATCGGAGTGCTGCTCGCCTCAACCCCCAAGGGCCAGCGCCGACCCGCCCTGACCGGCGGACAGATTGCGGATCCGAGCCAATCCGCCTATCTGGTGCGCCCTCCGAGGCGGCCGGCGGCTCTTCGTGATCATCGGCCTGATTCCGCTGTCGGCACTGGTCACCACGATCCTGACGTTCGCCGGCGTGCAGTTCTATGCGCTGAGCCCGGTCACGCCACTGGTCGCGCTCTATCTCCCGCCGGTCGCGCTGGCGACCCTGACCTGCCTGGTGGCCAAGCGAGCGCCCGGCGTGCGGGCCGGTGTTGCGGGATGAGCGACTCTCGTGCCCTGGACTCCGCTGCCCTTGAACGGCGCTACCGCCGCCTGCTGGCCTGGTTCCCGGCCGAGCACCGGCGCGTCTACGCAGAGGAGATGATCGCCGTGCTGCTTGCCTCTGCTGCCGACGGCCAGAACCGGCCGGCTCCAGGCGAGATCACCGATCTCGTGTCCAGCGGCCTGCGCACCAGGCTGCGGGGCTGGTCCGGGGTCAAGAAGGTCGACCGAAGGTGGGCCGACGCACTCGCCGCCTTCAGCGTGGCCGCCCCGATCCTCATGATCGGCTTCTTGTCTTTCCAGCTCTACAAAGCCATTCGATGGGTCAGTATCTTCGCGGGACTCGGCAGGCTCCGCCATGCGGCGGCGTTCCGCAACCAGCCGAGTCCCGCCCACCAACTGATTCCCTGGGCGCTGATGGACGCGGCCGCGATCGCCGCGGTGGTAGCGCTAGCCGTATGGCCGGTGCTGCTACGGCGAGACAAGCGCCTGGCGGTCGGCCTGATCGCTGGAGTCGCTGTGCTTCTCGGCGTGGTCGCGACGGTAAACCTCGATGCGAGCGTGCTGTCGTTCGGCAAGCTCCAAGTCGGATTCACCGCGTTCTGCCTGCTGGAACTCGCCGCTGTCGCGATCTCGCCCGATCCAGGGCGCGGGTGGCGGGCGCTGACCGGCAAGGGCGTGGTCGTCGTCGCGGCGATCGTCGCCGCGATCATAACCATGGAAACCGGGCTGCATGGTGCAATACTCGCATCGCTGCGGATACACGGGGATGCGATCGAACTGGCGGCCTTGGCCGCAGGCATCGCGCTCATCATGATCTTCGGGTCCGATGCGCACAAGGGCCTGCTAGCCCTGCTCGCTGTCCCCGGCTACCCGTTGCTGGCCTATGGCGAGGTCCAAGGCTTCCTGTCTCTCAACAACGGCCACAGTGCTGTAGTTCACGCGCTCTACCTGCCGACGCTCAGCATCGCCGCGCTGGTCGCCCTGGCGATCTGGCAATCGAGCCGGAGGAGGCGAGCACCGGGCGAGCCAAGGGCCGGTGTCGCCGGATGAGCGACTCCCCGGCCTGGACTCCGCTGCCCTTGAAAGGCGCTGCCGCCGCCTGCCGGCCTGGTTTCCGGCCGAGCACCGGCGTACCTACGGAGAAGAAATGATGGGAGTGCTGCGGCATGCCTAGATCCTCGATTCAGGAACCAACGTTCCTGATCCTGACCGCGCTGGCCGCCGGCCCGCAGCATGGCTACGGGATCATGACCGACGTAGCCCAGATCTCTGGCGACCGCGTCAAACTCCGCGCCGGCACCCTCTACGCCGCCCTCGACCGGCTCCGCGCCGACGGCATCGTCGACGTCGACCGCGAGGAAATCGTCGACAGCAGGCTCCGCCGCTACTACAAACTCACCCAGACCGGAGCCGCCGTCCTCGCCGAAGAAGCCAGCCGCATGACCGCCAACGCCAAAGTAGCCACCACCCGGCTCCGCACCAACCCGGCAGGTGCCTGATGACCATGACCCTTGCCCCGCAGACGACGCTTGAACGCCGGTACCGCCGCCTGCTGGCGTGCTACCCGGCCGCCTACCGGACCGAATACGGCGAGGAGATGATCGGCGTGCTGCTCGCCTCAACTCCAGCCGACCAGGACCGGCCGACAAAGGCCGCTGCCTTCGATCTCATCGGCGGCGGGTTGCGGGCCTGGTTCCGGCTGCTGCGAACCGGGGATGGCGACTCGCCCTGGCGGAACACCCTGGCCGTGTACAGCGTGATCGCACCGGTCCTGGTTTTCATCACGATGGCCGGGGCCTACGTGATGTCGAGCACGCGAACAACCAAATTCGATACGCTCGCGTATAGCTATAACAACAGATTTAACGAACTACTGGTCATTAGCGCGATCGCGCTCACGGCGACGGTGTTCTGCCCGCTCCTCGCGCGCCGAGGCCGCACGGCGGCCAGGACCGCGACAACGATCGCCGCCATAGCGGTCGCTTCCGTGGTCGCCGTCATTGTGCAGATGCTTGCTGACCACGGCCCTTATTCGTGGCTTGACTATCTCTCGTCGATGCTCACGATCGGGGTGGTCGCGGTGATCGCCTCGCCAGGACCGGGCCGAGGCTGGCAGTTGCTGGGCCGCAAGGGCCTGATCATCCTGATCTCCACGGCAGCCGCGCTAGCGGCTTCGGCCGCGCTCCACCTCGCCGGGCTGGTGCAGCGGCCCTTCAACGGCTCGCCCAGCCTGTGGAACCTCGCCAACTCAGTGGACGCCATCGCGCCCATCCTCGGCGTCGCGCTGATTGCGGTCACGCTCCGGTGGCCGGCCGGCGGCCGCTTGTTCGCTCTGTTCGCGATCCCCGGCTATCTGCTTGCCGGAGATAACGCGGTCTCGTGGGTGGCCTCGTATGTCGACCCGATGTACTGGCGGTCAGGTTCCTTGGAGACCGTGGTGGCGTACCTGCCAGTGGCGGTAATCGTTGCACTGATCGTCGCGGCGGCCTGGCGGTCTGGCCGCCGGCGGCGGCCTCGGATCCCTGGGTCAACCGGCTAGCTGGCGGTGTCGTCTTCCAGCCATTGCTGGAGCTTGTTCATGCCCTTGAGCCAGCGGTCGGGAATCTCGGCCCGGCCGGCGTACATCTCGGCGACCTGGGGATGCGGCAAGATCAGGAACCGGCCGTCGGCTATCGCCTCGATCACCACGTCAGCGACCTGCTCGGGCATGATCGCCTCGGGGCCGAGCAGCTTCTCTGACCGGCTGTCGCCACCGGGGAACATGCCGGTGCGCACGCCCATCGGGCAGATCGCCTGCACTGTGAGCCCGCGGTGCCGGTGCGTGAACGACAGCCATTCCGCGAACGCCAGCGCAGCGTGCTTGGTCGCGGCATACGGCGCCGAGCCGGGCGTCGACAGCAACCCGGCCGCCGACACCGTGCAGATCAGGTGGCCGCTGCCGCGCTCCAGCCACGGCCCGAGCAGGAAGCGCGCGGCTCGGACGTGGGCCATCACGTTGACATTCCAGGAGTCCGCCCAGTCGGCCTCGCTCGCCTCCGGGCCGCCCCGTCGGGCTATGCCGGCGTTGGCGCAGTACAGGTCGATCTCGCCGAGTTCGGCCCTGGCCGCCGTGATAAGCGCGGCGACGCCCTCTTCACCGGCCGCGTCACCGGCAATCACGACCGCCTGGCCGCCGCCGGACTGATCGCACGAGCTGGCGACCGCCTGCGCCGCCTCGCCGTTGACGTCGTTGATCACGACCCTGGCGCCCTCGGCCACGAACCTGCGGGCCAGCGCGGCGCCGATACCGCTGCCGCCGCCGGTCACCACTACGCCCGCGCCAGTCACCGACTCCATCATGGCCTCCGCTCCTCGTGCGTCCTGCGGTGAACTGTACAGATCATGCGAAACTCAAGCCACCGGGTGATCAGGCTTCCCAGCCGGGTCGGACTGGTGCAGGCTGTATGCCGTAAATCCTTGACCACAAAGTCCAGCTCTCCCTGCCACCGGAAGGCTTAGCCATGCCAGTACTTGACGCGCTCATCGCCGGCCTGCGGCTGAGCTCCATCGAGGTGATCGACCTGACCGCGCCGCTGCGCTCGGACACGCCGATCATCCAGCTGCCGCCGCCGTTCGGCAACACAATCGGGTTCTCCCTGACCGAGATCAGCCGCTACGACGACCGCGGTCCGGCGTGGTACTGGAACAACATCTCCACCGGTGAGCACACCGGCACCCACTTCGACGCCCCGGTGCACTGGGTGACCGGCCGGGACGGCGAGGACATATCCCAGGTGCCCGTGTCCAAGCTGATCGCTCCGGCGGTCGTGCTCGACTTCAGCGCGCACGCCGCCGCGGATCCGGACTTCCTGCTCGAAATTGAGCACATCAAGGCCTGGGAGAGCGAGCACGGCTCGCTGCCAGACGGCGGCTGGATGCTGTACAGGACCGGCTGGGACACGCGTTCTGGCAGCCAGCAGGAGTTCCTGAACGCCAACGAGACCGGACCGCACACGCCGGGCGTGTCGGTGGAATGCGCCCGCTGGCTGGCCACCGAATCACCGCTGCTCGGCTTCGGAACCGAGACCGTCGGCACCGACGCCGGCACCGCGCACTCCTTCGACCCGCCGTTCCCGTGCCACGCGTCCCTGCTCGGGGCCGGCAAGTACGGTCTGACCCAGCTGCAGAACCTGGCCAGGCTGCCGGTGACCGGAGCGGTAGTGATCGCCGGGCCGCTTCCGATCGACGGCGGCTCGGGCAGCCCGTGCCGGGCGCTCGCGCTGGTGGAGCATTCCTGATGCTGGTCACCGATGCCGTCGCCGAAGTGCTGGCCGGATTCGGCGTGGACACCGTCTTCGGAGTGGTGGGCAGCGGCAACTTCCACGTGACCAACGCGCTGGTCGAACGGGGTGCGCGGTTCGTGGCGGCGAGGCATGAAAATGGCGCGGCCAGCATGGCCGACGGCTGGGCCAGGCTTTCCGGCCGCCCAGGAATCGTCTCGGTGCATCAAGGCCCCGGCCTGACCAACGCGCTGACCGCGATCACCGAGGCGGCCAAGAGCCGGACGCCGATGGTGGTGCTTGCCGCCGACGTGGGAGCCGGCGCAAAGCTTTCTAACTTCAAAATAGATGTCGACGCGCTGGCCCGTGGGATCGGCGCGGTCTCGGCCAAGCTGCACTCCCCCGGCTTCGCGGTCGACGACACGATCCGGGCGTACCAGCTGGCAGCGAACGAGCGGCGCACGGTCATCCTCGCGATGCCGCTCGACATCCAGGCCGCCGAATGCGAGCCGCCCGCCGACAGGCCGCTGCAGGCCTCGATGCCCACCTGGGCCAGGACCGCGGGCCCGGCGCCGGACCAGGCCTCGGCCGAGCGACTGGCCGCCGCGATCCGGCGCGCCGAGCGTCCGGTGTTCATCGCGGGCCGGGGCGCCCGGGTCGCTCAGGCCAGGACCGCGCTTGAGCTTCTCGGCGAGCGCGGCGGAGCGCTGCTGGCTACCTCAGCCGCGGCCAAGGGCCTGTTCCGCGGCAGCCCCTGGGACCTCGATGTGAGCGGTGGGTTCGCCTCGCCCCTGGCGGCCGAGCTGATCGGCAAGGCCGACTTGATCGTCGCCTGGGGCTGCTCGCTGAACATGTGGACGACCAGGCACGGCAACCTGATCGGCCCGGAGACGGTACTCGCCCAGGTCGATGTCGAACGCAAGGCGATCGGAGCGCACCGCCCGGTTCACATCGGGGTCGTCGGCGACGTCGCGGCGACCGCCAAGGCTGTCACCGCCTTGCTGGCCGGTCCCGACCGGGACGGGTACCGCTCAATCGAGCTGCGTGAACGGCTCTGCCGCGAGATCCGCTGGCGGGACGTTCCCTACGACGACGAGAGCGACGGCAACCGGATCGACCCGCGCACGCTCAGCATCGCGCTCGACGACCTGCTGCCGGCCGAGCGGATCGTCGCGATCGACTCGGGCAACTTCATGGGCTACCCGTCGATGTTCCTGTCCGTGCCGGACTCCGATGGGTTCTGCTTCACCCAGGCCTACCAGTCCGTCGGGCTCGGGCTCGGCTCCGCGATCGGCTCGGCCATCGCCAATCCCGACCGCCTGGTCGTCGCCGCCCTAGGCGACGGCGGCGCGCTGATGGGCATCAGCGAACTCGAAACCGCCGTCCGGCTGAAGCTGCAGATGGTCATCATCGTCTACGACGACGAGGCCTACGGTGCCGAGGTGCATCACTTCGGCCCGGACGGGTTCCCGCTCGACACCGTGCGCTTCCCGTCGGCCGACCTCGCCCAGATCGGCCGCGGCTTCGGCTGCGCGGCCGCCCGGGTGCGCCAGCCCGGCGACCTGGCCCCGGTCCGCGAGTGGCTGGACGGCCCGCGCGATAGGCCGCTGCTGATCGACGCCAAGATCACCTCCGATCACGGCTCCTGGTGGCTAGAGGAGGCCTTCCGCACCCACTGATCACCTGGCCGATCGGCTCAAGAGCCACCGCGGCTGTCGAGCAAGATGGTCATGGGCTCGATGTTGTCGATCGCCAGGATGTCTCGCTTCGCCCAGGGGTCATCGCTTAGCCGCGTGACGAGCTCAGCTTCGCTGGCAGCTTTGACGATCAGCAGGGCGCCGACGTGATCGCCATCGGCGCCGAGGGATCCACCGAGGATGACGAAACCGTCGTCCTCCAGCGCGTTCATGAAGGACGCGTGCTCTGCCCACGCGTCTTGCTGCCGCATCGGTCGCTGGTGATCCCAGCCTTTGTCGTGGACTGTGCGTACGGCGAATGTCGGCACGTTAACGCCTTTCTCGCTCTCTTGATCCCAGTCCTCTTTCCTGGCCCGGGCTGGGAACGACGCTAGGGCACATTGCGGTCAGCGGCTGGCCGCAATTGTCGGTGGCACGAACTGGATCTCTGCCCTCGCGATCAGCGCATTGATTGTTACGCCAAGATGGAAGCATGGCGCAGCCTCGGGAAGCCTTAGCTCAGCCGATGATCGAGCCGGCCCGCGACGCCCTTCGGTGGATCGCCAGCCAGTCGGTGCCAGCCGAAGGCGGGCTGGCGTGGCTCCGGCCGAACTGGCCGGAGCGGCGGCCGGCCGATGACCTGTACGAGGGAACGGCAGGAGTGCTGGTCGGGCTGGCCGAAGCCCGCCTGACCGGCATCACCGAGTTCGATGACATGGCCTACGCGGCCGCCGCCCGGCTTACCTGGCTCACCGGCCGGGTCGTGGCGGCCGACGGGCCGCCGGCCGACTTCACCGAACAGGAGAGCGAACTCTGGGCCCCGCTGTATCTCGGCCTGGCCGGGCACGCGACCGCGCTGGAACTCTGGGCGAGGGTCAGCGGCGACACCGAGGCGGCCCAGGCGGCGCGGGCCGGGATCGCGCTACTGGCCGAGGTCGCGCCGGAGCAGCGGCTGAGCACTTGCTATGAGCTGATTCACGGCGAAGCCGGCATCCTGCTGGCCCTGACAGCGCTGGGAGGCAGCGAGGCCGGGCCGGCGATCGAGGCCATCGCCGACCGTCTGGTCGCCGCGACGGCGTGGCAGGGCGACGAACCCGACTGGTACAAGTCGGATAACCACAAGTTCCTGATGCCGAACTTCTCGCACGGTGCGGCCGGGATCGGCTTCGCACTGGCCAGGGCAAGCATGGTGACCGGCCGGTCCGACCTGCTCGACCTGGCCGCCGGCGTTGGCGGCCGGCTGGTCCGGCTTGGCGCCCGGCCGGACGGGACCCTGGCCGTGCCCTACAAGATCTACCCGCCCGCGGAGCCCGAGCCGAACGTCACCTACGGCTGGTGCCACGGGCCAGCGGGAACCTCGCTGCTGTTCGAGTTGCTCGACCGGCTGCGTCCAGGCGAGCGGTGGGCGGACCACGCCAGCGCGTGCCGCATCACTGTCCGCACCAGCGGCCTGCCCGCCCGGCTGCACCCGGGCTTCTGGGACAACCTAGGCCAGTGCTGCGGCACCGCCGGCGTCGGCGAACGAGCACTGGACTGGTACTGCCAGACCGGCGACCGCGACTGGCTGGACTGGGCCGACACTCTGGCCGCCGACCTCATCGCCCGCGCAATCACCGACGACACCGGCACTCGCTGGTCGAACACCGAGCACACCGCTGACCCGCCAGAACTGCCGCCGCAGGCCGGCTGGATGCACGGTGCCGCCGGCATAGCGGGCTTCCTGTTCCGCCTGGCCAGAATCCACGCCGACGGCCCCACCGCCACCCGCCTCACCTGGCCCGACAGTTCCCTCCCCTTATCGCCTCAGCCCCAAATTTCTCAAGCGTTACGCCAATAACGGCCCGGGCATTCATGATCCTTTTAGCGCACCAGATGAACGTTCAAATTCACACCCAAGAGATTGCAAGTCGGGTTGCGTGCACCAGGTTTCCGGATCCAGGGTCGCGTTTGCTGGCTGGCCGTCGGCCAGGTGCACCGTTGCCGCCCTGGTGCAGTTCCGTCCCGGGAAACTACTGCACCGTAGCCTCCCTGATGTAGCCCTGGCTGCACCGTTGCCCACCTGGTGTAGCTCCTTCCCGGGAAGGAGCTACACCAGGGAGGCTCCAGTGCAGTTCCCGCAGGATCACCGGGGCGGTGGCGGCTAAGCCCGCGGCGGCCGGGCGCGGTGCTGGGCTCAGCGGCCGGCGATTTCGGTGGCGCAGCGGTAGCCGGTGCGCAGGGCGCCTTCCATGTAGCCCTGGAAATCGAGCGAGGTGTGCTCGCCGGCGAAGTGCAGGTTGCCGTTTCGCCGGCCCTGGATGCCGTTGAAGCTGGTGTACTGGCCGGCCTTGAGGTAAGAGTAGGCGCCGCCGACGTGCGGGTCACCCGATGACCAGGAGTAGTAGGCCTTGCCGTTGTAGGCCGCCGAGATGCCGGGGAAGCTGGCCTCGAAGCAGCGCAGGTAGTCGCGGACCATCGCCTGCGGCGCCGGGCCTTCAAAGGTCGCCAGGCGGTACTTGCGGCCGATGTCCTCGCCAACCGCGCCCCCGGGCAGGGCGATCATGATGCCGTGCGGCGGCCGCTGGTCGATCGTGGTCTCCCAGCCGCCCTGGACGATCTCGTCGGTGTACAGGTTGCCGGTCCAGTGCTCGGCGTTCCACACCCGGCGGGAGAACTGCAGCTGAATCTTGGAGTTCGGGCCGAGCGGCTCGTACCTGATGGCCTGCGCCTGCCGGGCGGGCAGCTCGACGCCGGTCAGCTCGACCTCTCTGAGCTTGGTGAACGGCAGCGCCAGCACCACGTGATCGGCCCGCACCGAGCGGATCGAACCGCCTGTGGCCAGGGTGACGGTGTAGGTGCCGTTGCCGTGATGATGAACGGCCACCAGCCGATGACCGAGGTGCACCAAACCCCTGGGCAGCCGGCGTGCCAGCCCGGTGATGAGCTGGTCGTTGCCGCCCCGCACGTGCCACTTCTCATCGGTGCCAGAAAGCTCTGGATGAGACCTGGGCTGGAGCCCGCCGGCCGAGCTGTCGTACAGGCCGAGCAGGTAGATGAGGTTCAGCGCCGATTCATGCTCGACCGCGCCACCGTACTCATCGAGCAGCACCGATACGCACAGCCGGCCGAAGTTCGAGCCGAGCCCGCCGGGCACGTTGCGCTCGATCCACTCCGTCGCCGGCATCCGATCCCAGTGCCGGCCCCAGCGCGTGTGGTGGTTGTACAGAGTTGGCCACGGCGCCTTGTTGTTGGCGGCGTCAAGAAACAGGGCCCGAGCCCATTCATGCCATTCCCGGTTCAGCTCCGCCTGCGACCAGAACCGGCCGCCGAACCGCATCCGGTTGGCTAGCGGGTGGGTGCCCGGCCGGTAGCTCAGGACGTTGTCCACGGTGAGGCCGAAGCTGGCGGCCAGCTTGCGCACCGCCGTGTGCTCGCTGGAGATGAACTCGCCGTGCTGCTCGGCGTACTGGCCGGCCTCGAAGAAGCCGTGCAGCGTATGCATCCGGCCGCCGATCCGCGCAGCGTTGTACTCATAGACCTCGCTGCGGATCCCGTGCTGTCGCCACAGCCGGTACGCGCACCCGAGGCCTGCTAGACCCGAGCCGATCACGACCACGCGCGGAGCGTGGCCGGACGAGACCCGCCCGGACGAGAGCCGCTCAGCCAGCGGCGCGGCCGCCGCCACCGCCACCCCGCCGAGCACGCTACGGCGGGTCGGACCGACTGCCGAGGCAACCACTTCGGTCGCCTCGTCGATCCCGCATCCGGTCCGCCTGGCATAGTCACTGGTCGTGTTCGCCCGCGCGAACAACCCGGCCGCCGCCCCCTTGATCACAGCAACCTCAATCCGCGATCGCCGGGTAGATCAGCGACTTGAGCTGGCCGCGGAAATTGAACATCCCGGACGGGATGAACTGAGTCATGAACACCACGATGAGGTCCTCGGCCGGATCGACCCAGAAGGCGGTCGACGCGGCGCCGCCCCACATGTACTCCCCGGCCGAGCCGATCACGCCGGTCTCGGCCGGCGACTTGGCGACGGCGACCGTCAGCCCGAAACCCATGCCGGGGAAGCCGACCTCACCGTAGCCCTGCTCGAACGCGAAGTCCTGCAGGTCACCGCCGCCCGGCAGGTGGTTCACGGTCATCAGCTCGACCGTCTTGCGGCCGAGGATCCTGGTGCCGTCCAGTTCGCCGCCGTTGCGCAGCATCCGGCAGAACCGCAGGTAGTCGCCGGTCGTCGAGACCAGCCCGCCGCCTCCTGACAGGAACGACGGCTGCTCCCGGTACCCGCTGACCTGCGGGTCGTCGTACAGCACCAGCTTCTTGTCCGAGTCGCGCCGGTAACAGGCCGCGAACCGGCCGACCTTGTCATCGGGCACCATGAAGGCCGTGTCGGCCATCTTGAGCGGCCCGAACAAGACCTCGGACAGGTAGTCGTCGAACCTTCGCCCTGAAATGATTTCGACGAGCCGGCCGCAGACGTCGGTCGAGATCGTGTAGTACCAGTGCGTGCCAGGGTGGAACTCAAGCGGATGGCCGGCGTACCGCTCGATCATCGACTCCAGCGTGGCCCGTGACCCCTGCCGCCCGCCCGGCGTGACGCCCCGGCCCGTCGGCCGGTCGGCTGAGAACACCTGCTCGATCGTCGGCCCGCCGCCGAAGCCCAGGCCGGACATGTGCATGAGCAAATCACGAATCGTCATAGGGTGGCGAGGCGGAACCAGCCGCTCGCCGCCGTCCTCGGTCCGCTCCCTGACCTTGAGGTCGCGCCATTCCGGTATGAACCGGCTCACCGGATCGGTCAGCGAGAACAAGCCGCGCTCATAAAGCGTCAGCAGCGCGACGCCGGTGATCGGCTTGGTCATCGAGTAGATCCGCCAGATCGTGTCCTCTTCGACCGGCGCCGACCGTTCCAGATCCCGCGAGCCGAACGACTTGAAGTACCCGACCTGACCGTGCCGGACCACGGCGACCTGACAGCCGGCTATCCGGCCGGCCTCGATATAGCGGTGCTGCAGATGCTCGGTGATGCGATGGAGCTGTCGCTCGTCCAGGCCTGCGCGCGAAGCGTCGGTTCTCATGAAAACCAGTGAATCACGGCGGGCTCGGATGGGCACAGTGCCCAAACCCCAGAGCCAAACAATGACATGTTTGCCACAAGGTGCCATCTGGTACATTTAGTACCTTTGCAACTTCCGCGACAACGCCGCTCAGACGGCTCTTTGCGCCCTAAGCTGCCGTCATGCCGCTGACCGTGCCGGCCTGGATCAACGCCGTGGCCACCGTGATCATCGCGGTCGGCGTGATCGCCGCCGTCTATTACGTCCGCAAGGCGTTCGGGACTAAGCAGCGGGAACTCGTCGCCCAGCTAACCGACGCCACCAGGCTGCATGCGAGCGCGCTGCGCCTGTCAGTGGACGAACGGCGCCGCGCCCAAGCCTGCCACGTCTTCATCGATCTTGACCGCAGCACGCCGCTCAAGCAGGTGCCCGCGTCCTCGAATGCACCAGAGGCGACGGCGCTCCCCTGGCGGATCACCGCGACCGTGCACAACGCCAGCAGCCAGCCCGTCTACGACCTGTACGTGATCTGGCAGCTCGGCACGGAGCGGATGGGCCGGCCGGACCCGACGACCAAGCTGATGCCTGGCCAGCAGGTCTGTTTCGAGCGCGGCAGCCATTCAGCCGAGCCGCCCGGCCAGGCGATCGACCCGAGCTCCCTGACCGCATTCCTGACGTTCAGGGACGCGGCCGGAGTCCGGTGGACGGCAAGAGAAGACGGCACCCTCAGCGACATAACGCCGACTGAGTCAGCTACAGCAGAGGACTAGCCGACGGGCAGGCCGGCGTCCAAGCGAATCTCCTGGGCGGCAGCCGACTTGCTGCGCGACACCCACAGCGCCACGTCCAGAATCCTGAGCAAGCTGGCCTGCGCTGCGGCAGCCGGACGGAGCGCTTCGACGTCAGTCCGCGCTCCGGGGTCCTGGAGCAGGTGACGGAGCACATCCCAGGTCCGGCCGGGCACGTCGACGGCCTTGATCACCAGGCTGTCGCTGATCGGGCAGAGCCGGGGCCTCTTGCGGGCCAGCAGCTTGGTCGCGCTGGCGGTGCCGATCCCCTCGATCGAGGTCAGCAGGTCCCACATGATGTCGACCTGCTTGAGCGTCACGTCGCAGGCATCCCACAGGTCAACGTCCGTCGGTATGTCGGCCAGCATCTCGGCTAGCTGCCGCCGCTGAGTCTGCAGCAGTATCCGGACCACCTGCGGCCGCCAGGTGATATCCAGCAGCGCCACCGCCAGCAGGTCGTCGGCGGTAAATTCGCACGGCGGGTTGTGACCGAGATCGCTGAAGGTCATCCCAGCGAATCCGGGCTCATTGAAATAGGCGGCGACGGCGGAACCGAGGCCGGGCGTGGTCAGGCTAGCCCGCAGTCGGCGGGCGGCGGCATCGACCTCTTGGTCGGTAGCTAAAGAGAGCATGAGACAGTATGCGCAGACCGGCCGCCCGCCGCCCCACCAAACACGCGAGGCTACGTACTTAACTTACGGGGCCGGCGGAAGATCCACCAGCGCCGCCAGGCTGGCCCGATGTCGGTCTGGGGTGCCGAGTGCCAGCGCCGTAGTCTTTGCCCGCTTAAGGTACAGATGCGCCGGATGTTCCCAGGTGAACCCGATGCCGCCGTGCAACTGGATCATCTCCTGCCCGGCGAGCAACGCGGTCTCCGAGCACACTGACTTGGCGAGCGCGACCGCCACCTTCGCGTCGGGGTCATCGCCCGCCAGGCAAGCGGCCGCGTACCTGGAAGCCGCCCTGGACTGGGTGACCGCCACCCACCAGTCGGCGAACCGGTGCTTGAGCGCCTGGAAGGAGCCGACCGGCCTGGCGAACTGATACCGCTGCTTGACGTAGGCCAGCGTGATGTCGAGCGCCCGCTCGGCCAGGCCCAGCTGCTCGGCGGCCAGGATCCCGGCCCCGGCCCGCAGCGCGTCCTCGATCGCCGTGTCCGCCTGCGGCCCGCCGGCGATCCGCCGGGCCGGCGCCGAATCCAGCGTGATGTCACACAACTGCCTGGTCATGTCCAGCGAGATCACCGGCGACTTCGAAACCCCGGCGGCGCTGGCCTGCACCACGTAGAGCCCGTAAGGCACCCCGTCGGCGGGCACGATCAGGACGTCAGCCGGCAGCGCGTCAGCAACCCCAGACACCGTCCCTGACAGCCGGTAAGTTCCGTCCGGGTCTTCACTGGTCGCCGGCCCGATCCGAACCTTCGCCTCGGGAATTCCCCCGGGCATCGACTCGAACGGCACCGCCAAGGCGGCCGTCACCGAGCCGTCGGCGAGACCAGCCAGCAACTCGGTGTCGCCGGCGGAAAGCAGCGCGACGGTGGCCACCACCGCGCTGCCGAGGAACGGCACCGCCGCGACCGACCGCCCGATCTCCTCGGCCACGACCGCGACCTCGCGGAACGAGGCCCCGGCACCGCCGTGCTCCTGCTGAATCAGCAGCCCGGCGCAGCCGATCTCGGCCGCCAGCGTGTGCCAAAGCCCGGCGTCGTACGTCTCGCCGCTTTCGGTCCTGGCCAGGACGTCGGCGGCAGCGGCCTTCTCCTCGAGCACCGACCGCACCGCGTTCCGCAGCTCGGTCTCCTGCTCGGTATAGGTCAGGTCGGGCAGCCGCCGCTGCTGCTCGGTTTGCACGGCTGTGCTGCCTGCGGCGGGACGACCCCCCGCACCCCCCGCGCCTTCGGCATTCATCGAGGGAGATCCTTCCATGGCTTGTCCTTATCCAGCCGGGTCTCCTGCGGCAGGCCGAGCACCCGCTCGGCGACGATGTTGCGCAAGATCTCCGAGGTACCGCCCTCGATCGAGTTGCCCTTCGACCGCAGGAACCGGTAACCGGCGTCGCGGCCGTAGAAGTCCGCGCCCTCAGGCCGGCGCATGGTCCAGTCGCTGTACCGGAGCCCGGCGCCGCCCTGCAGCTCGATCTCGAAGTCCGCGATCTCCTGGTTGAGCTTCGCGTAGACTAGCTTCGCCCCTGAGCCCTCCGGCCCTGGCTGCCCGGAGGCGAGCTGCTGTCGCAGCCGCTCCCCCGACAGCCGGGACACCTCGGCGGCGGCCCAGAGCCGCAGCAGCTTGTCGTGCAGGCCCGGCGTCCGCTTGCCCGGGTTCTCCCGCCAGGTCGCGGCCGAGAAGCCGATCATGCCGCCCTCGCGCGGCAGCGAGAACGCCCCGAGCGCGACCCGCTCGTTCATCAGCGTCGCGGTGGACACGGCCCAGCCCTGGCCGACCTCGCCGATCCGGTCGGTGTCCGGGATCCGGACGTCGGACAGGAACACCTCGTTGAACTCGGCCTCGCCGGTCGCCTGGCGCAGCGGCCTGACCTCGACTCCAGGCGACTTCATGTCCACGCTGAAGTAGGTCAGCCCCTTGTGCTTGGGCACGTCAGGGTCGGTCCTGGTGACCAGCAGCGCGCGGGCGGCCATGTGCGCCGATGAGGTCCAGACCTTCTGCCCGTTGACCACCCAGTGGTCTCCGTCCCTGACCGCCCTGGTGGCCAGGTTGGCCAGGTCAGAGCCGGCCCCCGGCTCGCTGAACAGCTGGCACCAGATCTCCTCGCCCGTCCACAGCGGCCTGAGCCAGCGCTTCTTCTGCTCCTCGTTGCCGTAGGCCAGGACGGTCGGCGCGGCCATGCCGAGACCGATCGCGTTGCGCTCGGGCCGGTTGGTCGGCGCGTCCGCGGCGGTGAACTCGGCGTCCACGACCTTCTGCAACGTACGCGGCAGCCCCTGTCCGCCGAGCCCGGCCGGGTAATGCACCCAGGCCAGCCCGGCGTCGAACCGGGCCCGCACGAAGTCGAGCCGGTCGGTGGTCGCAGGATCATTTTCAGCGAGAAAATTTGCGACCTGGTCCCTCAGTTGCTGCGCAACTTCTGGCGCCTGGCCATTGGCGCCCGCCGTTTCCCCTAGCAAAGAGGGCCGCCCGCCACGTAGATCACCTGGCCGGACACGAACCCGGCGCCCTCGCTGGCCAGGAAAGACGCCACGTGGGCGACATCTTCTGGCTGGCCGACCCTGCGCACAGGAATCCCGGCCGCCGCGCCCTTCTGGAAGTCCTCAAAGTCAACGCCGACCCTGGCGGCCGTCGCGGCCGTCATGTCGGTCACGATGAACCCGGGCGCGATCGCGTTGGCGGTAATGCCGAACTGGCCCAGTTCCTTGGCCAGCGTCTTGGTCAGGCCCTGCAGCCCGGCCTTGGCCGTCGAGTAGTTCGCCTGGCCCCGGTTGCCAAGCGCTGAGCTGGACGACAGGCTGATGATCCGGCCGTACTTGTGCTCCACCATGTACTTCTGGCAGGCCCTGCTCATCAAGAACGCGCCCTTGAGGTGCACGTTCATCACCATGTCCCAGTCATCGTCTGACATCTTGAACAGCAGGTTGTCGCGGAGCACGCCCGCGTTGTTGACCAGCACGGCCGGCGGCCCGAGTTCGGCGGCGATCGCGTCGACGGCCGCGGTGACCTGCTCGGTGTTGCTCACGTCCGCTCCGGCGGCGAACGCGCGGCCCCCGGCCGCCTTGATCGCGTCGACCGTTGCCCCGCAATCGCCTTCCTTGAGGTCGATCACGCCGACCGCCAGGCCGTCGGCCGCGAGGCGCTTCGAGATGGCCGCCCCGATGCCGCGTGCGCCTCCGGTCACGACAGCGACCCGCGCAATGCTTTCTCCCATAAAGATCTTTATCCCTTCTGCTCCTGCTGTGCTAACCCGGGGGGGACGACCCCCCAGGACCCCCCCGGGTAGGCCTGCCGCTAGCTAGCTGTACTTATGCAATTCGCGACGGGCCAGCGAACGCTTGTGCACCTCGTCGGGACCGTCGGCGAACCGCAGGGACCGGGCTCCGGCCCAGGCCTGGGCGAGCGGGAAGTCCTGGCTGATCCCGCCGGCACCGTGAGCCTGGATCGCCTTGTCGAGGATCCACTCGGTCATCGAAGGGACCGCGATCTTGATGGCCTGGATCTCGGTGTGCGCGCCCTTGTTGCCGACCGTGTCCATCAGCCAGGCGGTCTTCAGCACCAGCAGCCTGGCCTGCTCGATCCGCACCCGGGATTCGGCGATCCAGTCCTGGACGACGCCCTGGTCAGCGATCGGCTTGCCGAACGCGACCCGGCCGGTGGCGCGGCGGCACATCGCCTCCAGGGCGCGCTCGGCCATGCCGATCAGCCGCATGCAGTGGTGGATCCGGCCGGGGCCCAGCCTCGCCTGGGCGATCGCGAACCCGTCGCCCTCGCCGGCGATCAGGCTGTTCGCGGGGACATGCACGTCTTTGAACTCGATCTCGGCGTGCCCGCCATGAGTGGAGTCGGAGAAGCCGAACACCCGCATGCTGCGCTTGACGTTGACGCCAGGAGTGTCCTTCGGGACGCAGATCATCGACTGCTGGCGGTGCCGGTCGGCGCTCGGGTTGGTCTTGCCCATCACGATCAGCAGCTTGCAGCGCGGGTCCATCGCGCCGGAGGACCACCATTTGCGGCCGTTGATCACGTACTCATCGCCGTCGCGGACGATCGAGGTCGCGATGTTCGACGCGTCGGAGGAGGCTACGTCCGGCTCGGTCATGCAGAACGTCGACCTGATCTCGCCTTCGAGCAGCGGGCGCAGCCAGCGCTCGATCTGCTCGGCGCTGCCGAACTCGGCCAGCAGTTCCATGTTGCCGGTGTCGGGCGCGGCGCAGTTAAGTGCCTCGGGGGCGATCGCGCCCGAGCGGCCGGTGATCTCGGCGAGCGGGGCGTACTGCAAGTTGGTCAGGCCCGCGCCGTACTTGGCGGCGATCTGGCCGGCCTGGTCCTCGCCTCCCCCGTGGGTTCTCACCGTGAGGAACAGGTTCCACAGGCCCTGGCTGCGGGCTTGCGTCTTAAGGTCGTCGATCACACCGGGCCGCTGCCAGATGTCGCCGTCGGCCGCGGCCCGCGCGACCTGGTCGGCGAAGACGGATTCGGCGGGATAGACATGGGAGTCCATGAAGGCGAGCAACTTGCCCCTGAACTCCTCGGTTCGCGCGTCGAATCCAAAGTCCATCTGCTGCCTCCCGAGACGTTCGGACAAGCGTAACCGGGCGCTTAGTCAGCAAAACTACCGACCGGTACGAGGACACGTTACGGTCACTTCATGGCGATGGTCGAGACGGTACGTGGCCCGATTGATGTGGATTTGCTCGGGACGACGCTGATGCACGAGCACGTGTTCGTGCTGAACGAGGAGATCCGGCTCAATTACCCGGCCGAGTGGGACGAGGACGTGCGGATCACCCACGCCGCCGCGCAGCTCAACAAGGCGGTCGCGGCCGGGATCACGGCGATCGCGGACCCGACCGTGATCGGGCTCGGGCGCGACATCGTGCGGATTAAGAAGGTCGCGGCGCTGACGCCGATGCACATCATCGCGGCGACCGGCCTCTACACCTGGAACGACGTGCCGTTCTACTTCCGCTACCGGACCAGGCGGATGACGGCGAGCGGCGAGGACCCGATGACCGACTGCTTCGTCGGCGACCTGACCGAGGGAATCGCCGGCACCGGGGTCAAGGCGGCGTTCCTGAAGTGCGCGGTCGACGAGGCCGGGCTGACGCGCGGGGTCGAGCGGGTGCTGCGGGCCGTAGCGCGGGCGCACGTGCTGACCGGAGCGCCGGTCACCGTGCACACTCATCCGGGGACCCGCAACGGGCTCGAGGTTGTTCGCGTGCTCCGCGAAGAGGGCGCGGAGCTGCGCCGGGTGGTGATCGGGCACAGCGGCGACAGCAAGGACCCCGACTACCTGGCACAGGTCGCCGACGCGGGCTGCCTGCTCGGGATGGACCGGTTCGGCATCGGCATGTCCCCGTCCCTGGAGCGCCGCACCGACGTGATCGCCGAGTTGTGCCGCCGGGGTCATGCCGATCGCATCGTGCTCTCGCACGACGCGGCCTGCTATATCGACTGGTTCCCGCACGATGAGTCGCGGGCGGGCAACTACACCTTCATTCACGAGTTCGTGCTGCCTGCCCTGACCGAGCGCGGTGTCACCGCCGACCAGCTCGACGCGATGCTGGTCGGCAATCCGCGCCGGTACTTCGCCGGAGAGACTGCCGGGAATGCCAGCTGAGCCTGGACGCTGGCAGCGGTTGCGGCGCTCCCTGTGGCAGCCACCGCGCCCGCACGGCGAGCAGCCGCACGAAAGAACCGTAGGCCCGCTCGAGCTCTTCTACGACCTGGCCGTCGTGGTCCTGGTCGCCCAGGCCGCCCGCCACCTTGCCTCCCAGCTGGACTGGCCGGGGCTGGGCGAGTTCGCGGTCGTATTCACGCTGGTCTGGATCGCCTGGGCCAACGGAAGCCTGCATCACGAACTGCACGGCCACGAAGACGCCCGGGCCCGTAACACCTTCCTCCTGCAGATCCTGCTGCTGGTCGCGCTCGGCAGCTTCATCCCGCAGGCGGGCGGACGCCACGGCGCGGCTTTCGCCATCACCGCCGGCGTGCTGTTCATGGTGCTGGCCGGGCTCTGGCTGCTGGCCGCGCGCGGTGATCGCGCTGAATACCGCCGTACGAGCCGGATGTACGTCGTGGGCACGACTGTCTGCGCGGTTGCCCTGATCGCGAGCGCGTTCGCGCCGGCCGGCCCGCGCGTGATCGCCTGGGGCGCGATCGACCTGGCCTATCTGGCTGGGTACGCGGCTCTTATGCTCACCGCTCCCCCGGCCGTGGCGGGCTCGCTCACCATCACCGAGGCGCTGATCGAGCGGTTCGGGCTGCTGATCATCATCGTGCTCGGTGAAACCCTGACCGGCGTCGTCCAGGGACTGATCAGCGAGTCCGTCAGCGCGGCCGCCCTCAGCGTCGGGCTGATCTCGGTTGTCGTCGGATTCGGCGCCTGGTGGACCTACTTCGACTTTGCCGGTCACCGCCACCTCAAAGAGGGACGCTCGGCCGCGCTGCGGTGGATGCTCGGTCACCTGCCGCTGACCGCGGCGATCGCCGCCATGGGGGCCGCGATGGTCAGCCTCATCCGCCACGCCCACGACGGCCGGGCGCCAGCCGCGACCGCCTGGATGCTCGGCGGCGGCGCTGCCCTAGTCCTGGCCGCGACCATGCTGATCGCTTCAAGCCTCGCGGACTGGGACCAAGATCGCGCCTTCTACCGGCCGCTGGCCCGCACCTGTGCCGCCGCGGCGGCCATCTGCCTGGGCATCGCGGCCCTGCGGCCCCCGCCGTTCATCTTCGGCCTCGCGCTCGTGGTCGGCCTGAGCATTCCGTGGGTCACCGCTGTGGCGCTGCGGCTGAACAGCAAATCCGGCTCAGCCGACCATAAGGCGGCCAGCTAGACGGCGGCACAGGACATCGGCCAGCGTCGCAGACGACAAGGCAAGATCGTCGCCCAGTCGCCTAGCCGCAGCAACAGGCGGGCCTGGTCAAGCTGGTCCGCTAGTTGCGCCGCCAGCGGCGGGAGTTCGCTGAGCCTGACCACGCCAACCAACTGGCTGAACGCCTCGACCGTGGCCGGGTCGTCGAGCAGGAACCTGGCCGCGTCGTCGGCGTCGCGCACGTCCACAAGGTGAATGAACCCGGGGCCGACGCGGTAGAAGCAGTACCCGAAGCCGTACTCGCCGCGCCACCGTTCCGCGTACGGCCCGGCTGTCGGCGGGGGCAGATGACAGACCGCGCTCAGCTCCAGCGACCCAAGGGCCGCCATCGTCCATTCGACGGTCAGCAGGCAGCTCAGCGCTTCCCTGAGGAACCGGACGAAAGACACGTCGAATTCGGCGTCGGCTCCAAGCGAGACCGGCTGCGCCAGCCTGAGCTGGCTGCAGCCGCGCGCCCTGAAATCGCTCGGGGTCATGGCCGCCAGCATCGTCGCCGTCAGCGGGACGGTGATTTCCTCTTGACGCACTCGTGCCTCCCTTCGCCGATCCGCGGCGCGGCCGCCCCGGCGGGCTTCGCCAGCCACGCCTGGCAGCTCGGCTGGATCCTGTCCGTCTACCTTGAGCGGCAGGGCCGCTGGTCCGACTGGATCCAGCTGCAACGTGTCGCCCTGGCCGCCGCCACCGAGCTGACCGACCAGACCGCGATAGCCAGGTCGCACCGAGCCCTCGGCACCGCGCTGATCCCGCTCGGCTCTCACGACGAAGCCAGCTCGCACCTGCTCGCGGCCCGGGCCGGGTACCGCGAACTCGGGGACCCGGTCGGCCAGGCCAGGGTCAGCCTGGACCTGGCGCTGGCGGCCGAGCTCGCCGGACGTGATGCGCAGGCACTTGACCACGCCGAGCACGCCCTCGACCTGTTCCAGGCGGCCGGCCATCCGGCCGGCCAGGGCCGTGCGCTCAACGCGGTCGGCTGGTACTACGCCCGGCTGGGAGACGGCAGGCGCGCGATCCTGCCCTGCCAGCAGGCCGTCGAGCTGTGCGCCGACCTCGGCGACCAGGTCGGCGAAGCGGCCGCCTGGGACAGCCTCGGCTACTGTCACCGGCAGCTCGGCGACTATCCCGCTGCCCTGTCCAGCGCACGCCGTGCGGTCGAGCTGACTCACCTGATCGGTGATCGCTACCACCAGGCCGACGCCCTGACCAGCCTGGCCGACACCCACCAAGCCGCTGGCGACCTGCCATCCGCCCGCACCGCCTGGCTCCAGGCGCTGCGGCTCCTGGACGACCTGCATCACCCCGACGCCGACAAAGTAAGAGAGAAGCTGGCCAGCAGCCAGTGAACGCCCGGCCAGGCCGGCGCTCAAGGGATGACCAGATCACGATCATCGGATCTCATGATCACCGGCGCGGAATTAACGCATGGCGATCAAGAAGGCAATCAAGAGTAAATTCGTATGTATGAGCACTATCGATGAGATCGCCGATGGCTATGTCACCCGCAGCGCGGAGCTCGATCCGGTGTCCGCCACGGCGGCGGGGATCGCGGGTTATGACCATCTGATGACCGATCTCACGCCGGCCGGGTTCGAGGCCAGGGCCGAGCTCACCAAAAGCACGCTCGTGGCGATCGCGGGAGCGCAGGCAAGCAGCCAGCGGGAGCAGGTTGCCAAAGCGTCGATGATCGAACGGCTGACGGTCTCCGACGAACTGCACGAGTCGGGCGCGACCATGAGTGAGCTGAACGTGATCGCTTCGTGGTTGCAAGGTGTCCGGCAGATCTTCGATCTGATGCCGACGCAGACCGAGCAGGAGCAGCGGAACGTCGCGGTGCGAATGGCGCTCGTGCCGCAGGCGTTCAAGGGACTGACCCAGACCTACCGGGAGTGCGCGGCCAGGGGCATGGTGGCACCACGGCGCCAAGTGGAAGCCTGCGCCAGGCAATGCGCCGAGTGGTCGGCGGCTGGCACCGGCTTCTTCGACGGCCTGGCCGCCCGGATCCCGGCCAGCGGAGCACTCAGGGACGATCTTGATCGAGCCGCCCAGGCGGCCAACGCCGCCACCGCGGAGATCGGGGGATTTCTCACCGCCGAACTGCTGCCGCTGGCACCAGAACGGGATTCGGTGGGGCGCGAGCGGTTCATGCTCGCGTCGCGGAACTTCCTCGGCGCGAGCATCGATCCGGATGACGCTTACGCGTGGGGCTGGACCGAGGTGATCAGGATCGAGCAGGAGATGCGACGGATCTCCGCCAAGATCGTGACCGGCGGGGTCGGATCGGTCGCCAGCGCGGTGGCCGAACTCGACGCCGATCCAGACCGGAGGATCATCGGCCGGGACGCGCTGCGGGACTGGATGCAGGGCATCGCGGACGCCACGATCGCCGAGATGGACGGCACGCACTTCGATATCCCTGAGCCCGCTCGCCGGATCGAGGCCATGATCGCGCCGACCGGGGATGGCGGCATCTACTACACCGGTCCCAGCGAGGACTGGAGCCGGCCAGGGCGGATGTGGTGGGCGCTGCCGGACGGGGTGGAGGAGTTTTCCACCTGGAAGGAACTGACCACGATCTACCATGAGGGCGTTCCCGGTCATCACCTGCAGGTGGCGCAGACCGTGTTCCTGTCCGACCAGCTCAACCGCTGGCAGCGACTGATGGGCTGGGTGTCCGGTCATGGCGAAGGCTGGGCGCTGTACGCCGAGCGGCTGATGGACGACCTCGGCTTCCTGTCCGACCCCGGCAACAAGCTCGGCATGCTCGACGCGCAACTGCTGCGCGCCGCCCGGGTGGTAGTCGACCTCGGCGTGCACGCTGAATTGCCGATCCCGGCCGACTCGCCCTGGCATCCAGGTGAGGCCTGGACCGCTGAGCTGGCCTGGGAGTACCTCCGCTCCCGGGTTCAGGTCGATGAGCAGATGCTGCGCTTCGAGCTCGACCGCTATCTCGGCTGGCCAGGCCAGGCGTCGTCCTACAAGATCGGCGAGCGGATCTGGCTGCAGGCCCGCGACGACGCGATGAACCGCAAGGGCGCGCAGTTCGACCTGAGGGAGTTCCACAGCCAGGCGCTCGCGCTCGGCTCGATCGGGCTTGACCCGCTCCGCGAGATACTGAGCCGGATCTGACCGGTTACTTCAGCTCGGTTACTTCAGCTCGGTTACTTCAGCAGGAGCCCGGAGATCCGGCGGCCGGCCACCTGCAGCCCGACCGCGCCCATGATCGCCAGGTAGGCGACGCTGCCGAGCAGGCTGGGGCCGACCACGCCGAGCGTGAGCCCGCGGATCAGCTCTACGCCCTGGTACAGCGGGGTGCATTCGACCACGATCTGAAGCGCCCGCGGGTAGACGCTGAGCGGGTAGAACGTGGCCGAGAACAGGAACATCGGCAGGGTCGCCAGCGTCACGAACTCGAAGTGCTGCCAGCTGGTCATGAACGTGGTGGCGGCCATTCCGGCGCCGGCGAAAGCGAAGCCGATCAGCAGGGCGGCCGGGACCGCGGCGATGGCCCAGAGCGAGTGCACCAGCCCGAACGCCAGCATGACGATCATGAACGCGATGCTGTAAAGGCCGCCCCTGATCAGCGCCCAGCCGATCTCGCCGAGCGCGATCTCGTCCGATCGCATCGGGGTCGCCAGCGTGGCGTCGTAGAGCTTGGCGTACTTAAGCCGGAAGAAGACGTTGAAGGTCGAGTCGAGCACCGCGCCGTTCATCGCCGAGGTGGCGAGCAGAGCCGGAGCGACGAAGCTGGTGAACCCGACCGGATGGCCGCTCGGGCCGGTCACCGTGCCGACTAGCTTCCCGATGCCGACGCCGATGGATAGCAGGTAGAACATCGGCTCGAAGAACCCGGAAGCGAAGATGCCCCAGGCGTGCTTATACGCCCGGGCGTGCCGTTCGACGAGATAGCCGCTGCCCGCGCCGCCCAGGCCGAGCTTCCTGGTCCGCAGCAACGGCAGCGGCAAGATCCGCAGCGCTAGTCCAGAACGTGCTAGTCCAGAACGTGCTAGTCCAGAACGTGCTAGTTCAGACTGTGCTAGCTCAGGCATAGAGCCTCCGCCGGTAGGTGCGCCCGCCCACGGAGACGCCGACGGCCGTCAGCGCGAGCAGGTAGGCGACGTGCCCGAGTGACGGCCAGAGCGCCGCGGTGCCCAGTGAAAGTGAGCGGCACAGCTCGACCCCGTGCCATAGCGGCGTGACGTAAGCGATCGGCCTGATGGCGACCGGAAGCTGGCTGACCGGGAAGAACGTGCCGGAGAACAGGAACAGCGGGATCATCCCGAACCTGAAGATCAGCGAGAAGGACGTCTCCTTTTCGACCGTGATCGCGAACGCCTCCAGCGGGGCGGCGAACGCCAGCCCGGTCAGCAGCGCGACCGGAATCATCACGATCGCCCAGGCCGACTCGATCGCGCCGAACGCCGCCATCACGATCAGGAAGATCACCGCGTTCATGACGAGCCGGAGCCCGACGAACAGCAGGTGGCCCCGGAACAGGTCGACCGGCCGCAGCGGTGAGGCGATCGCGGCCTGATAGGTCTTGAGCCACTTGACCGAGGCCATGATCGGGTAGGTCGTCTCCCCCACCGCGGTCTGCATGGCGCCGGCGGCCAGCAGGCCAGGGGCCAGGAAGGCCAGGTAACTGACGCCGCCGAGGCTGGCGGTGCTGCGCGCGTCGACGAGCTGGCCGAGACCAAGGCCCATCGCGCCGAGGTAGAGCACCGGGTTCAGCACGCTCGAGTAGATCGAGCCGCGCCACGTCCGGCGGTAGTTGACCAGCCAGAACTTGAGCTGCCGGTATGCGAACGAGCGTGCGGGCAGTGCCGGCGTTTGCCTATCCGGGCTCTGGACCGCGACCATCAGTCCTCCAGCCGACGGCCGGTCAGCCGGAGGAAGACGTCCTCCAGGGTGCTCCGCCGCACCAGTGAGGTCTCCGGCTCCAGCCCCCGGGCCCTGACCGAGGTCAGCACCGCCTCGCCGTCCTGGGCATACAGCAAGATCCGGTCGGCGAGCACCTCCATCCTCGCGACCGGCAGATCGGCCAGCTTGTCCGGCGCGTGCTCCTGCTCGGCGAACGCGAACCTCAGCTCAAGCACCTCGGGGGTCGAGTACCTGGCGATCAGCTCGCGCGGCGAGCCCTCGGCGGCGATCTTGCCGCCGTCCATGACCACGAGCCGATCGCACAGCTGCTCGGCCTCGTCCATGTAGTGGGTAGTCAGCGCCAAGGTCACGCCCTGCTGCTTGAGCCGGTAGAGCCGGTCCCACACCACGTGCCTGGCCTGCGGATCGAGCCCGGTCGTCGGCTCGTCGAGCAGCAGGATCTCCGGCTCGCTGATCAGCGACCTGGCGATAGTCAGCCGCCGCTTCATACCGCCGGACAGCGGCTCGACCTGATCGTCAGCTCGCTCGGTGAGCTGCACGAACTCGAGCAGCTTGGCGGTGCGCTCGGCGATCACATCCCGGCGCAGGCCGAAGTACCGGCCGTAGATCAGCAGGTTCTCCCGGACGGTGAGCTCGAGGTCGAGGGTGTCTTCCTGCGGAACCGCGCCGAGCCTGGCCCTGATCGCCGGGCCGTCCTTGGCCGGGTCGAGGCCGAGGATCGTCAGCTCGCCGCCTGATGCCGGAGAGACGCAGCCGATCATGCGCATGGTCGAGGACTTGCCCGCCCCGTTGGGTCCGAGGAAGCCGAATACCTCCCCGCGGCTGATCTCGAAGTCGATTCCGTCGACGGCGACGAAGTCGCCGAATTGCTTGCGCAGTCCCCTCGCCCGAATCAGGATTTCTTGATCAGCCACGCCCGCGACCCTACCCGGAGGGTCTGACATTCCGAACGTATTTTCGGGCCGCAGAAGCCCTCCGGCGCTCCAGATAGCGCTAAGTCACCCGAGAAGGTCAATCAGTTACGATGGGTAATCTAATCGCTTATCGTACGCAACATCCGCATGAGTGAATCGCTGGGTCGGACCACGTATCCTGGCTCGCACGGTAATCTTGCGGTCGGTGCTTCGATGCCCGCTAGTGCGGGTAGCACCGTGCGGGTAACACCCGCGTGATGATGCAAATCGAACGGAGGCCGCCTCGGTGGATAGTGCCAGGAGTCTGTATGAGCGCTCGAAGGTGCTCATCCATGAAGGCGCTAAGTTCGGCATCGTCGGAATCATCGGCGTCATCATCACTGACGGCGGCACCAACGTACTGCGGTCGAGTCTTCACATTGGCTGGCTGACCGCGAACGTCATCGCGACGATCATCGCGACCACGTTCGCCTACTTCGCCAGCCGGTACTGGACGTTCAAGCACCGTGAGCGCACCAGCATCCGCCGCGAGGGCATCCTGTTCTTCGTGCTCAACGGCATCGGCCTCGGAATCCAGCTGGCCTGCCTGGGCTTCACGGTGCACGTGCTCGGCTCCTCGGGCAAGGTCCCGGCGAACCTCGCGCTGATCGTCGGCATCATCATCGGCACGCTGTTCAGGTTCTGGTCCTACCGCAAGTGGGTGTGGGCGGACAAGCCGCAGGACACGCCGATCGCCCATGAGGCCATCGAGCCGGTGCTCGCTCCCGTGGCCGGCAACTCAGTGGTGACGCCGGCTTCGACGACTAGCACTCCCGTCGGCAAGTCACATTGACCGATGGCCGTGGCGCCGGCCAGAAGACGCATTTCCTGAGCAGGGCATATCAGCGGTTCCGCGAAGTAATTCATGAGGGCGCCAAGTTCCTGATTGTCGGCGGCACCGGCGTCATCGTGGTTCTCGTCGGTTCCGACGTGCTCCATTTCGAGTTCGGCCTCGGCAAGTTCACCGCCGTCACGATCGCCACGGTCGTAGCGACGATCATGGCGTTCCTCGGGAATCGCTACTGGAGCTTCGCCAACCGCCAGGGCGCCGGCGCCCGCATCGAAACGATCATGTTCTTCCTGCTCAACGGGGTTGGCCTGCTGATCCAGTACGGCAGCATCTTCTTGGTGACTGACGTGTTCGGCCTTTCCGGCCGGATCTGGTACACGGTCGCGAACCTCGTCGGCATCGGGATCGGCACGCTGTTCAGGTTCTGGTCCTACCGCAAGTGGATCTGGGTCCACCCAGAGGAAGCGACCAACCTAACCCGAGGCCGCCACCGCAAAGGCGCTCACTCAACCCCCCAAAACCAAACCCGCTCAGAACTAACCCGCTAACTACCACCCGCCACCCAGGCCCCGCGCCACCCATGCCCCGTGGCACCTGAACGGGAGTGGCACCTGAACGGGAGTGGCACCGCGGGCTTGGCCTGAGCCGGCCGCCGCCGCTCCGGTGAGGCTGCGGGGAACTGCACCGGAGCCCCGCTGGTGTAGTTGCTTCCCGGGAAGCAACTACACCAGGTGAGCAACGGTGCAGTCAGGGCTGCACCAGGGAGGCAGCGGTGTAGCAGCTTCCCGGGACGGAACTGCACCAGAGGGGCTCCGGTGCACCTGACCGGCGGCCAGCCCGCCAATGTGACCCCGGACCAGGAAAACCTGATGCACCGAACCCGATTTGCAACCTTCCGGGGATGAATGCGCAGATTCATCTGGCCGCCGGAGAGGCGATGCAGCGAAAAAACCGACTATCGCCCCAGCGGCAACAGTCGTACCCAGAGCGTGGAGCCACTCAGTAGGCGGCGCGAGACGGCAGGGCCGGCTCAGGCACGGCAGCCGCCGGAGTTGGCGGTTAGCTTCGCGATCGGGACGGCCATGGCCACGTTTGCCTGATGCCTGGTCAGATTCTTGGTCGCGACCAGCCTGGAGATCACGTGCTGTTCCCTGGAACGGGCCAGCTTGGGGAACTCGAGCGGGTCGTAGGCCGATGGCGCCTGGACTAGGCCGGCCAGGACGGCGGCCTGGGGCCAGGACAGGTGGTTGGGCTGCCGGCCGAAGTAGCCGCAACTGGCGGCCTGCAGGCCGTAAAAGCCATGGCCGAAGTAGACGACCGCGGCGTACATCCGCAGGATCTGCGGGTCGGTGTAGCTGAACTTCAGCTTGATCGCCAGGGCGATCTGCTTGATCTCGGTGGGCACGCCGCCTTGATTCGGCGTGTAGAGCACCTTCGCGAGCTGCTGGTACAGCGTCGCTCCGCCCTGGTCACCGCCACCGGTCAGTCCGGCGAAGATCACCCGGCCGATCGCGAACGGATCCACGCCTGGCTCGGAGCCGAACCGGTGATCTTCGGTGGCGATCAGCGCGGACGAGAACCGCTTCGACACCGGCGGCCCGGGGAACGGCGCATGATGGGTGCTGGCTTGCTTACGGGCGATCGACCAGGCCGAACCCACCGACGGGGTGATCGCGAGGATGACCCCGGATGCGAAGACCACGAACAGCACGAGCCCGAGTACGAGCTTAAAGACGAGTCGCAGAAACCCCCGCCGACGGCGCGACGGCTGTGCTGGCGGTGCTGCCCCGGCTGGAGCAGGCGTCCACCAGGATTGGCTGTACTGACTCGACCCTTGCGTCCTCATCGCTGATGGCAACGTATCGCGTCTGGGCTTAGCGCCAAACCCGCGACGCGCGCAAGACGCGCGGATCGCGAAGAATATGTCGGGACGCCGGGATTTGAACCCGGGCTCTCTGGTCCCCCAGACCAGCGCCTTAACCAAGCTGGGCCACGTCCCGTTGCCCTACTGACCGGACAGATCATAGCGCAGTACGCCGGTCGGCATGACGGGTCGGCACGGCTAGTTGACCATCGGCAGGGCGATCAGGGTCGGCACCTGGTAGTACTCGCCTCGGTTGGAGGCGACCGCCGCCAGGATCAGGTACACCAGATGGGCCACGATGTAGGCCGCGAAAGCCGGGATGATCAGGAACAACGCCAGCCCGTGGGTGAGAAGACCCAGGACCAGCGCGACCAGGAACCCGCCGAAGGCGTAGATCAGGGCCGTGATCGCCATATTCAGTGACTGAGCCGCGTGAAAGCGCACGTAGCGAGATTCATTGAGCTTGACCGCGTAAATGATGATCGGCGCCAGGATCCCCCCGACGAACGTCAGCAGATAGGACAGCATCGCCCACAGGTGATCGTCGGCCGGGCCGCGCGGACCGTAACCCGAGACGTTGTCTGACGCGAAGCCGGGCGCAGGAGGCGGCGGATATCCAGCCATCAGCACTCGCTACCTTTCCTTGACTGTCGGCAGTGCCAAAGTAGCGCACCTTTCCGTGTACTTAGGCGCTCGGCTAGACTGGTCGGCAACGCGCAGACGGAGATAAGTAGCGCACGGTTTCGCGAGCTCAGAGAGCCGCCGGAAGCTGCGAAGGCGGACTCGCACCCGGACGTCAAGACCCTCCCGAGCGCGGGGAGGAACGGTGCCCGCCGCCAGCGGACGCGCCCAATGCCCCGCCGGCTAGCCCCCGTGACCGGGCCTATAAGGCCGGGCCAGCGCTCGCCAGCGACCCGGCGAAGGTGTGGTGGCACAGCGAGTTCCCTTCTCGCCCGCACTCCCAAGGGGCACCAGCGATTCCAGGAGTGCCTCATGACCGCTATCCAGCGAATTCTCGCGACGAACCTGATCGAGCACGTCGGCCACCAAGTGACCGTCTCCGGCTGGCTGCACCGGCGCCGCGAACTCAAGTCAGTCACCTTCTTGATCATCAGGGACCGGAGCGGCCTGGCCCAGGCCGTGCTGGCCGATCAGGCCGCGATCAACTCGGCGGCCGGGCTGACCGAGGAGACCGTGATCAGCGTCGCCGGCACCGTCACCGCGAACAGCCAGGCGCCCGGCGGAGCGGAGCTCACCGAGCCGGTGGTAACCGCCCTGAGTGAGCCGGCCCAGCCACCGCCGTTCGACCTGTACAGGCCCTCGGTCACCGCGGCGCTGCCGACCATACTCGACCACGCGCCGACCACCTTGCGGCATCCAGTGCTGCGGGCGGGTCTCGAACTAGCCGCGGCCAGCGAGGCCGGTTTCAGGGCCACGCTTGACGGTCACGGGTTCACCGAGATTCACACGCCCAAAATCGTCCAGTCGGCCACCGAGTCTGGCGCGAACGTCTTCGCGATCGACTACTTCGGCCAGCCCGCCTACCTGGCCCAGTCACCGCAGTTCTACAAGCAGGCGATGGTCGGCGTGTTCGAGCGGGTCTACGAGGTCGGCCCGGTGTTCAGGGCCGAGCCGCACGACACGGCCAGGCATCTGGCTCAGTACACCAGCCTGGACGCCGAGTTCGGTTTTATCGCCGACCACCGGGACGTGATGGCGATGCTCAGGGACACGATCGCCGGCATGGCGGCGGCGGTCCGCGAGCACGCGCGGGAAGCGGCCGACCTGCTCGACGTGAGGGTACCCGTCGTCCCCGCCCAGATTCCCGAACTGGATTTCGTCGAAGCGCAGGAACTGATCGCCAAGCATGCCGACTGGGACCCGCGCGGCGAGCCCGACCTGTCCCCGGCCGACGAACGCTGGCTGGGCGAATGGGCGCTGCGCGAACATGGCAGCGACTTCCTGTTCGTGCCCGGGTATCCGATGGGCAAGCGCCCGTTCTACACCCAGCATGACCCGGACCGGCCGGCCTATTCACGCAGCTTCGACCTGATTTTCCGCGGGCTTGAGCTGGTCACCGGCGGGCAGCGGCTTCACAACCACGGCGCCTACCTGACCGCGCTGGCGGCCCGCGACCTTGACCCGGCCCAGTACGCCGCTTACCTGCAGGTATTCAGCCACGGCATGCCACCGCACGGCGGGTTCGCGATCGGGCTTGAGCGCTGGACCGCGCGGCTGACCGGTGCGGCCAACGTCCGCCAGGTCACGGCCTTTCCGCGTGACCTGCACCGGCTGACCCCGTAAAACCTGGGCTCGTCCCGGCGTGGTCCAACGAGCTACGCCGGGACGGGCCTGACCGGCCGCCCAGAGCCGGTGGCCATCCGGCGTAGCGGGTTCAGGACGACGGCCCGGCCGGAGCCGAGGCAACGTCGATCGTCTGGGTGCGGTGCCAGCCGCTGGCGCCCTGCTGCCAGACGGTCACGGTGCTGAGCCCCGGCACCAATGCGGTGAACCCGCCGGACGCCGACGGCACGATCGTCGCGTCCGGGCCAGGAGCGAGGAACGAGGTGGCCCGGGCCGACGCGCTGTTGGCCGGCTGGCCCGCCGCCGGTTCTGCGGCCACGGCGCGACTGCCGTTCAGCATCACTACCCAGCCCCCGCTGGGTGAGCCGGACACCGAGGTGACCGCACCAGCGGTGTCGCCCGCCAGCGGGTAGAAGGTCCAGGCCTTGGCCCCGGCCGCGAGCCGGGCCCCGACGATTGAATGGCCGCTGCCAGTGCCGACGTCGATCAGGACGGACACCCCGGCGGTCGAGGAATCCAGGCCGAGCACGCTCTCCGGCCTGGTTGCCGGCCCGCCGGCGGGCTTATACGCCACTGCCGACTTCGCCGACCGCGACACCAGCGGATCTATCGCCTGCCAATTGCCGCCCGTGTTGCTGAACAAGCCGAGCCGGCCAGGCCGACTGCAGGTTCCTGAGACCAGCGCCGAGCCGTCTGGCACCGCGGCCGTCCCGGTCAGGCTCGTCAACCCGCAGCGCCGGCCACCCGGCGTCGCGGCCAGCGCCCGCAACGTGACCAGCGACGCCCAGTTCTTCGCCGCTGTGATTGCAACCCCGGCGGCCGACTCCTCCACCTCGGTTGGCGTAACCGCGACCAGCCGGCCATCTGGCAGCGCGGCCAGGCTGTCCGGGTCAGCCGCCAGGCCGGCCGGCAGCAGCCCCTGAGCCCAGTGCGCGCCGTCATCGGTACTCCTTGCCAGCGGCGAGAACTTCAGGAGCTGGCCAGGCACGAACCCAGCCGTCATCGTGCCGTCCGGCGCGCTCGTCACCGCGAGGCCGGCGTTGTCGGCCACCCCCGGCGGCGTGACTAGCCGCCACTTGCCGGTCGCGCGGTCCTGCGCGAGCAACTGCCAGAACCGGCCACCGACGCTCGGCCCGCCGGTCCGCACCGTCGCCCAGCTAGCGCCGGGCACGAAGGCGCCGGCCGCCAGCGGCACCGCGACCGGTGCGGCCGCCTCGGCCGACCGTGAGACCACGCGGGGCGACGCGGTGCAGCCCCCCGTCGCGAGCCCGACCGCGACCGCCAGCATGACTGCGGGCATGGCGACTGCCCGCACCGACGGGCCGTCCTGGCGATGGCGGGTCATCCGCGACTCCTCCTGCGCAGCGTTTTCGGCATGGGCATCCTACGCGCCGGTCAATTCGCCATCCGTTGCGCAACTGAAGCGGAATCGGCGCGGCTGACTTCGGCCGGGTTCTGCTTATTTCAGCAGTAGCAGGATAGAACTGAATCAGTTTGGTCTGTTTCCGCGGGGGTTTCAGTGGTCGTCCCCCTGCGGGTAGCACTGCGGGGGAGGCAATGAATCGTCGCCGCCAGGCCGCCGGCGAGCTATTCGCTGGCTGGGTTGCTGTCGCTGCGACGACTGCTAAAGTGCGGCAGCGATGAACACCGGCCCGGCGAAGACGAGAAATCGATCCTGGTGGCGGAGCTGGGCGCTCGTCGCCATCGTCAGCCTGGGCACGGCGATCACGGTGTTCGCGCTCACCAGATCCCCGGCCAGCGTGCCAGCCGCGAGACCGGTCGCGAACCAGGCACCGACCCGCCAGCCGAGCCGGTCGGCCTCGGCCGGGCCGCTGGCTCGGCGTCCAGCACCGCAGCAGGCTGGTGCCGGCCGCGCCGATCCGGTTGGCGCGCTGTTTTCCCGCGACGGCGATCACCTGGGCGCGCATTTCTGCACCGCCAGCGTCGTGACCAGCCGGTCCGGTGATCTGCTGATCACCGCAGCGCACTGCGTGGCCGGGATCAAGCTGGTCAAGCCGGGCCACCTGCTGTTCGCGCCTGGCTATGCGGGCGGTAAGTTCCCGCGCGGGCTGTGGGTCGTGATCAAAGGATTCACCGATTCCCGCTGGTCAGCGCACCAGGATCCGGACAACGATGTCGCTTTCCTCGCCGTGCGACCGATCACCAGGACGGACGGGCTCGCTGCCGGTGTCCCGCTCACCAAACCAGGCGCGACGGTGCGCGAGATCGCCGGAGCGGACCGGTTGAGGTTCGGCGCCCAACTACCAACGCCGATCACGGCGATCGGCTACCCGGACGGCAGCGACCGGCCCGTGTCCTGCTCGACCCGGGCGGTGGCGTTCGACCCGGGCACGCTGAAGCAGGTCATGTTCGCCTGCCCCGGCTTCACCGACGGCACCAGCGGCGGCCCGATGATCAGCGATTTCGGCCAGTCGAAGCACACCGGCGCGGTCATCGGCGTAATCGGCGGTTACCAGCAGGGCGGCGACTCCCCGAGCATCTCCTACTCTTCAGCGTTCGCAGCCAACATCAAGGCCCTGTACCGGCGAGCCGCCAAGACCCGCTGATCCCCTCCCGATCGGTCATCCGGGTAGCTCTAACCGACGGCCAGACGGCCTGCCCCTGATCGGCTGCATTGCCTAGGTCGACTCACGGCTGGCGGCTGGCTGACCGGGCGATTAGCCTCTGGGCCGGCGACTCGGCCGGCGCAAATCTTTCTCCTTTCAGAAAGCTTTTCTGAGGTTTTTAACTGGTCAGCCCGAGCGTGATCGCGTCCACCTCGGCCAGTTCCTCGGCGGACGGGGTCCAGTCGGCGGCGGCGTTGGCCTTGACCTGCTCCGCTGAGGTCGCCCCGGAGATGACGCTTGAGCAGCCGGGCTGGGCGGCCAGGCCGCCGATCGCTATCTGCAGCAGCGAGACGCCGTGAGCCTTGCCCCACTCGGCGAGCGACTCGACGATGTCGAGCTTGACGTCGGTCACGTAGCCCTCGCGGGCCGCGAGCCTGGTCCCCTCCTTGGCCGGCTGGCCGCGCCGGATCTTGCCGGTGAGCAGGCCGTTGGCCAGCGGGAAGTAAGGCAGAACGCCGAGACCGAAGTGCTTAGCGGCCGGAGTGACTTCAGCTTCAACGGCGCGTTCGAGCAGCGACCAGTGATTCTGCGCGGAAATGAACGGCTGCAGGCCGTGCTGGCCGGCCAGCATGGCGGCCTCGGCGATCTGCCAGCCCTTGAAGTTCGAGTGACCGAAGTAGCGCACCTTGCCCTCTGCGACCAGTTCGTTCAGCGCGGCGAGGGTCTCGGCGATCGGCGTCTTCGGATCGGGGGTGTGGATCTGATACAGGTCGAGGTAGTCCGTCTTGAGCCGGCGCAGCGACTGCTCGACGGCGTGCCTGATGTACCGGCGGCCGCCTTTGGCCCCTGCCGCCAGGCCGTAGCCCATGTCGGCGTTCTGGTGGCCGAACTTGGTCGCCAGAACGATCTGGTCGCGACGGCCGGTCAGCGCTTCGCCCATCAGTTCCTCTGACCGCCCGCCGCCGCCATAGGTGTCGGCGGTGTCGAACAGCGTGATCCCGGCCTCGATGGCCGCGTCAATCACGGCCCGGGTACCGGCCAGATCGAGTCTGCTGCCGAAGTTGTTGCAGCCGAGCCCGACTGCCGAGACCAGCAGACCAGAGTTGCCGAGTGGCCCATATCGCATGTTTCCGCCTTTGTTAGCCGATCGCCCGTACCATCGCATTGGCGCCACGCCGATCGTACCGACCGCCTATCGGCGGCCTGACTATGCGGGCGCGGCCACGCTCCGGCCCAGGCAAGCGACCAGGCGCTCGATCGCCGGGGCACCCCCGCCGACCGGCTGCGACGGCGCGAACGGGCGGCGGTCCGGCGGCAACCGCTCAAGCGCGGACTGGCTGAAAACCAGCTCCTGCTCGGCGATGTCGTCGGGGAAGCCGGCGGCCGACTGGCCGGTCGCCTTGGCCAAGTCCCAGCCGTGCACGAGCACCTCGGTTACCCGCAGATGCAGGGCGACGGAGCCCGGTACGGTGCCGAAGGGAATCGTGACGATCCGGTCCAAGGCGCCGGGCGCGCCGAACGCCGCTAGCAGCGCGGCGGCTGTGTCGCGATAGACGGCTGGCAGTTCGGCGTCTGGCCAAGCGGCCTCTGGCCGGGTCTCGCCGCCGAAGGCGGCCGCGAACCTGCCGTTGCCGACGACCAGATGACGGAGCAGCTCGGCGGCGGTCCAGTCGGTGCACGGAGTGGCGGCGGCCCACTGATCAGCGGTGACCGCGTCTACCACCTGGCCGGTGGCATCGAGCGCGCGGGCTAGCTGGCGCACGGATTCAGCGGACATCGGTCTCCTTCGGTCGTTCGGAATTGCTGACACCGTAGCCGGAAGGTCTGACAGCGAAATTGAGTCGACCGCGTGGCTGGATCGCCCTAGGTTGAGGCGATGCTGACCCCGCCCGATAGCTTGCGGACTGACCTGCTAGAAGCGGCGATCACCGCGAACTGGGGGCTGACCGGCGTCGAGCTTGACTACCGGGCGCTCGGGTTCGGCAGCCACCACTGGGAGGTCGGCGCGGCCGGGGGCGGCCGCTGGTTCGCCACGCTCGATGAGCTGCCGGTCAAACGGCTATCTCGGGATGAGACGCTGGATTCGGCGTTCGGCCGGCTGCGCTCATCGCTGGCGGCGGCTACCGACCTGCGCCAGGCTGGCCTGGACTTCGTGCACTCGCCGGTTCCCACCTTGACCGGTGCGCCGCTGGTCAGGCTCGGCGAGGAGTTCTCGCTCGCGCTCTATGCATTCATCTCAGGACGCAGCTATGAGTGGGGAGAGCACTTCTCGGCTGAGCATCGCCGGGCGATGCTCGATCACGTGGTCGCGATCCACACCGCCCCGGCGGTAACCCGCAGGAACGCGGTGCGCGATGACCTCGCGGTGCAGCATCGAACCGAACTCGACGCGGTGCTGGATGGCTGGGCTCCCCCGGCCGGCTCGGCCCCGTGCGGCCCGTTTGAGCAGCCGACGCTGGCACTGATCGCCCGGTACGAGGTTGGGATCGGTGAGTCGCTTGGTGCCTACGACGCGCTGGCGGCCAAGGTGGCGGCCCGGCCGGAGCGGGCCGTGCTCACCCACGGCGAGCCGCACGTCGGCAACTCCATGCTCACGGCGGCGGGCTGGGTGCTGATCGACTGGGACACCGCGCTGATCTCGCCGCCCGAACGCGATCTGTGCAACCTCGATCCGGGCGACGGATCCATCCTGGCCGCCTACGAGCGGGCCACCGGCACGGTACTGATGCCTGAGGCGCTTGAGCTGTTCCGGCGACGGTGGGACCTGGCCGACCTGGCGCTCGCGGTCAGCGAGTTCACCGAGCCGCATAGCGGCAACGCGAATAACCAGGAGTCGTTCGACCTGCTGGGTGCGCTGCTCGGGCGGACTACAGATCTATCCAGTACCTGAGTACGCCGCCGGAATCGCTCTCCAGGACCCCGGCGTTGGCCTCGATCACGCGGCGCGAGCCCGGGTTGTCACGATCGCAGGTGACGAGCACCTTGGTCAGGCCGAGGTCCTTACAATAGTCGCGGGCGCTCGCGAGCATCGCGGTCGCGTGGCCGCGCCTGCGCTCGCCGGGAACGACGTGGTAGCCGATGTTGCCGCCGTCGCGCAGCAACTCCGGGGTCAGCTCGTGCCTGATCATCACGGTGCCGATATAGCGGTCCGCGTCCACGTACCAGAGCTCAGTGACCGGCACTCCCCACATCCGCCTGGTGACCGAGCGGACCCTGATCAGCGTGTCGAAATCCGCGTCCGCCTGATCGAGCCAGTCGGTGGCGGTGCCCTCCTCCACGCACATGTCGCGCGACCCGGCCAGGAACGAGTCCTTGACGGCCATGGCCGGCAGCATGAGCTCGGGCGTGGCGTTATCGCCTACCGGCATGGGCTTAGCGACCGGACCGGCCGCCCCGGCCGGTGTTGGCCCGCTTCTCGCGCAGTCGCATGGACACGTGCACCGGGGTGCCTTCGAAGCCGAACTCCTCGCGGAGCCGTCGCTCGATGAAGCGCCGGTATCCGGCTTGCAGGAAGCCAGAGGTAAAGAGCACGAAGTGCGGCGGCTGGATGCCGGCCTGAGTGGCGAACATGATCTTGGGCTGCTTGCCGCCGCGAACCGGCGGCGGGGTGGCCGCGATCAGGGCGGTCAGCCACCCGTTCAGCCTGCCGGTCGGCACCCTGGTCTCCCAGCTCTCCAGTGCCTTCTCGATCGCCGGGACCAGCCGGTCGGTGTGCCAGCCGGTCGCGGCCGAGATGTTCACCCTGGGGGCCCAGCGGGCGGTGTACAGCTGGCGGTCGATCTCCCGGTCCAGGAAATGCCTGCGGTCCTCGTCGACCAGGTCCCACTTGTTGTAGGCGATCACCAGCGCGCGGCCCGCCTCGATCACCATCGAGATGATCCGCAGGTCCTGTTCGGCCAGCGGCTCGCTGGCATCGACCAGCACGACCGCGACCTCGGCCCGTTCGAGCGCCCGCTCGGTGCGCAGCGCCGCGAAGTAGTCCGCGCCCTGGGTGTGGCTGACCCGCCGCCTGATCCCGGCCGTGTCCACGAATCGCCAGGTCTTCCCGCCGAGTTCGATCAGCTCGTCCACCGGGTCGCGGGTCGTGCCGGCGGTCGCGTCGACGAGCACCCGGTCCTGTCCGGCCAGCTTGTTCAGCAGGCTGGACTTGCCCACGTTCGGACGGCCGATCAGGGCTACCCGGCGCGGGCCTTTCTGCTCGCCGAGCCGTTCGCCCGGCGCCGGCGGCAGCGCGTCCAGGATCACGTCGAGCAGGTCGCCGCTCCCCCGGCCGTGCAGGGCGCTGACCCCGTAGGGCTCGCCGAGGCCCAGAGACCACAGCGAATGGACGCCGAATTCGGCGGGCGCGTCGTCGACCTTGTTGGCGGCCAGCACGACCGGCTTCTTCGACCGGCGAAGCACGGCCGCGACGGCGGCGTCGGCGTCGGTGACGCCGACCACGGCGTCGGTGACGAACAGCACGGCGTCGGCAGCGTCGACGGCCACCCGGGCCTGAGCCGCGACCTTGGCGGCGAGTTGCCCTGAACCCTCGACCGAGGGTTCCCAGCCGCCGGTGTCCACCAGCGTGAAGGCCCGGCCGCGCCAGGTCGCGTCGTAAGCCACCCGGTCCCTGGTGACGCCGGGAGTGTCCTCGACGACGGCCTGGCGGCTGCCCAGGATGCGGTTAACCAACGTCGACTTGCCGACATTGGGACGGCCGACGACGGCGAGTACCGGGGTCGGGCCGCCGGTGCCGTCATCTTCGTTTTCTTCGGTTACTTCGTTGTCCAGGTCGACGTCGCCGGCCAGGTCGGTGGATTCCGCGTTGCTCATTGTGTTGCCCGTTTCGATCTGGTCAGGCTGACGATCCGGGCGATGACCTCGGCTAGGCCTAGCTCGGTGGCATCGATCTCGACCGCGTCGGCCGCCTGCTGAGTCTGTGGTGCGTCGAGCCGGTCGCGCGTGGCCTGTTCCCGCTTGGTGAGCTCGGCGTCTGGCGGGCCGGCTGCCGCCAGGACCTGGTCGAAGTGCTGGCTGGCCAGCTCGGCCGTTCTGCGCTCGGCCCTGGCCTGCTCGCTGGCGGTCAGGAAGACCTTGACGCCGGCGTCGGGGGCGACGACCGTGCCGATGTCACGCCCCTCGGCCACTATGCCTCCTGAGGTGGCGACGGCGTCGGCGATGATCTGCTGCTGCATGGCGATCAGGTAGCCGCGTACCCGCGGAATCGACGCGACCCGGCTGACCGTGTTGGATACGGCGCGTTCCCTGATCTGCGTCGTTACCTCGAATCCGGCCACCCGCACTTGCTCGGCGGCCGGATCGGTGCTCAGCTCGACTGGGAGGCCGAGCGCCTGCTTAATCACCGAGTCGGTGTCGGCCAGGTCGACCTGGTGCTCAAGCATCCACCAGGTGACCGCCCGGTACATCGCCCCGGTGTCCAGGTAGCGCAGGCCAAGCGCCGTCGCGACGCCGCGAGCGGCAGAGGACTTGCCCGATCCGGACGGGCCATCGACCGCTACGACCAGCCCGGCATCGACGTAATCAGCCTCACCCGGATCTGGCCGGTCGACGCTCGGGGTGGAGTCGTCACGGGATCGGGCAACCATATTTGTCACGGTGGTGATGCTACCGGCCAGCCGCCCGCTGCCAGCGCGGTCGACAGCTCGCTGGCGGCTTCCGGGCGGACGAACAGCTCCACGACGCCAACCGGCAGGCCGGGTGAGTGCTCGATCCGGACGTCCTCGATGTTGATGCCCACCGCGCCTGCCGCCGCGAACAGCCTGGCCAGCTCGCCGGGCTGGTCCCCCAGCACCACCTGGACGGCCGCGTAGCGCGGAGCCGGGCCGCCGCGCTTGCCGGGAATCTTCGCGACGCCCTCGCGCCCGGTCTCCAGCAACTCGGTCAGCCGCTTGGCCGAATCCTCGGTGCCTGCGGCCAATTCGGCCAGCATGTCCGCGGCGCCGGTGAGCCGTTCGGCGACCGTCAGCAGGATCTCCCTGGCCGGCTCGGCGTTTGCGGTGAGGATCTCGGTCCACAGGTTCGCGTCGCTGCCTGCGATCCTGACCACGTCGCGCAGCCCCTGTCCGGCCAGCGCCAGGGTGCTGGGCGCGGCGTCGGCGCAGCGGGCGGCCATCGATACGGCCAGCAGGTGCGGTACGTGCGAGACGAGAGCGACGCAGCGGTCGTGTTCGGCCGCCGGCATCTGGGCGAGCTGGCCGCCACAGGCACCGACCAGGCCGGTGACGGCCGCAACGGCCTCCGGGCTGGTGTCAGCGGTGGGGCAGATAACCCACGGCATGCCGGCGAACAGGTCGGCCCTGGCGGCGGCCGGACCGGACCTTTCCCGGCCCGACATCGGATGGCCGGGCACGTAGGTCGACAGGTCGCAACCCAGGTGAGCGGCGGCCGATAGCGGCAACTGCTTGACGCTGGCCACGTCTGTGTACCACCTGGCCAGGCCGCGCCGCTGAGCCGCGGCCAGGCACGGCGCCACGGCCGCCGGGGGCATGGCCAGGACGGCGATCTCGGCGGGCTCGGGCGTGCTGCCGTCCGCCGGGAGCAGCCGGCCCGCCCCGAGGTCGGCGGCGAGCTGCGCGTTGCCCTGGTCGGCGTCGCTGAGCCAGACCTCGGTCCCGGATTCGCGGAGCGCGAGAGCCACCGAAGTGCCGATCAGCCCGGTGCCGATGACGACAGCGGACTTCGGAGCGGGCGTGATCGTCGTCACTGGGCGATGTCCAGGCGCAGGGCCGCCGCACCGCGCAGGTAGACGTGCTGGATCGCCGAGCGGGCGGCTTCGGTCTCGAGGTGCATCATCAGCCGCACCACCCTTGGCATCGAACCCGGCACCGCCATCTCGGTGCAGCACAACAGCGGCACCTCCTGAAAGCCAAGGGAACGGGCCGCGAGCGCGGGGAATTCCATGGTCAGGTCGGGAGTGGCCGTGAAGATGACGCTGACCACCTCGTCGGTGCTCAGGTTGTTCCTGCTCATCACCTCGGTGACGAGCTCAGCAGTGCCGTCCAGGATGGCCTGACGTTCGTTCACGTCAACCTGGACTGCGCCTCTGACGGCTCTGATCGCCACGACTCTCCTTCACCGAAGCTCTTACATCCCGACGGCGGCGTACAAGTCGCCAACCTCGGCCGTGGTCAGCCGCCTGGTGGCGCCCTGGCGAAGCGAGCCGAGGCTGACCGGGCCGACCTGGGTTCGCACCAGCCGGCTCACCGGATGACCGACCTTGGCCAGCATCCGCCGCACGACATGCTTACGTCCCTCGTGCAGGGTTAGTTCAACGAGCACGCGCGAGCCGGCCTGGTCAACCACGCGGAACCGGTCGGCGACCACATTACCGTCCGTGAGGTCGACTCCGGTCGTCAGCCTCCGGCCGACGTCCCTGGGCAGCGGGCCGCTGACCTCAGCCAGGTAGGTCTTGAGCACCCCGTACCTGGGATGGGCGAGCCTGTGCGCGAGCTCGCCGTCGTTGGTCAGCAAGATCAGGCCCTCGGTGTCGTAGTCGAGGCGGCCGACGTGGAACAGCCGTTCGTCGTGATCGCCGATCAGGTCGGCGATCGTTCGCCTGCCCCGGTCATCGGACATCGTGCTGACCACGCCGGGCGGCTTGTTGAGCGCGAGGTACGTCAGGCTCGCGCGGGCCGGGATCCGCCTGCCGTCCACCCGGATGATCTGCTTTTCCGGGTCGACCCTGGCGCCGAACCTGCGCACGACCTCGCCGTCCACCTCGACCCGGCCGGCCCCGATCAGCTCCTCGCAGCTCCGGCGACTGCCGACGCCCGCGGCGGCGAGCACCTTCTGAAGCCTGACCCCGGTGGGGTCATCGATCAAGGAGTCGCGCTCGCCTGGCTCATCGCCCCAGTCGTCGTCATCGAAATCAAAGGCCGACGTGACCGGGCTGGCCGGCCTGGCCGGATGAGTCGGTTTGGCCGGCTTGGCTGGCTTGACTGGCTTGACTGGCTTGGCCGGTGTGGCCGTCTTGGCCGGCCGGGCGGGCGTGGCTGGTTTGGGACGAGCGCGGCCGGCGCCGGGCTGGCCGACACGTTTGGAGTGCTTACTGCGATCCGGCACGGCTTGGCCCCGCCTCAGGTTCGTCATCGAGTTGATCGGGCAGGAACGGCGCCAGTTCAGGCAACTGGTCCAGACTGGCCAGACCTAGCCGTTCCAGGAAATACGACGTGGTGCGGAACAATATCGCGCCTGTCTCCGGATCGTTGCCAGCCTCCTCCACCAGGCCCCTGAGCGACAACGTCCGCATGACACCGTCACAGTTGACGCCGCGGACCGCCGACACCTGAGCCCGGCCGACCGGCTGGCGGTAAGCCACGACCGCGAGCGTCTCGAGCGCCGCCTGGGTCAGGCGCACTTCCTGGCCGTCGCGCACAAACTTCTCGACCACGGGCGCGAACTCCGACCTGGTGTAGAACCGCCAGCCGCCGGCCACCTCGCGCAGGTCGAAGCCGCGTCCCTGGGACGTGTACTGCTCGGCCAACCCGCGCAGCGCGGTCGCGATCGCGTCCTGCGGCAGTTCGAGCACTTGGGCCAGCACGGTCTGGGGTACCGGTTCGTCTGAGACCAGCAGGATCGCCTCCAGGCTCGGCTCAAGATCGGCCAGCGATCGTTGCTCGGCCGGGCCGGCCGGGCCGGGCGGGCCGGGCGGGTGGTCAAACAGCGTCGGCTCGGTGCTGACATCCGGTGATTCTTCGTTCATTCCTGCTCATCATCGAGATGGTTAGATTCGTCCTCGCCTGACCAGGTGATGTACAGGTCGCCGAGCGGCGCCACTTGCTCAAACGACACGCACTTGTCCCTGAACAGGTCAAGCACGGCCAGGAACCTGGCCACGACCTCGTAGGTGTCCCCGCAATCGGCCGATAGCTCACGGAAGGATGCCCGACCGACAGCGCGCAATTTTAGCGTGAGGATGACGGCCTGTTCCCTGACCGTGGTTCGCGGCATGTGCAGGTGCGCGGTGGACACCACGGGCGGCTTACGCGGCGCGAGCACCTTGGCCGCGATCGCGGCGAACTGATCGGGACCGAGGCCGAGCAGCACCTCGGGTAGCATTTCGGCGAACCTGGGCTCCATCGGCACCCGCCGAGGAAACAGGCGGCTTTGCCTGGCCAGGTGGCCGGACAGGACGGCCGCGACCTCCTTGTAGGCCCGGTACTGGAGCAGCCGGGCGAAGAGGAGATCCCTGGCTTCAAGCAGCGCGAGATCTTCCTCGTCGTCGACCTCGCCCGATGGCAGCAGCCTGGCTGCCTTGAGGTCGAGCAGCGTGGCGGCCACCAGGAGGAAGTAACTGGCTTGATCCAGGTCCCACTGGTCGGCCAGCGCCCCGATATAGCTGATGAATTCGTCGGTAACCGTCGACAGGGCGATCTCGGTGATATCGAGCTTGTGCTTGCCGATCAGCGCAAGCAGCAGGTCAAACGGCCCTTCGAACACATCAAGGTGCACTTGAAAGGAGCTAGCCATCCGGGTCCCGGCGTTCTCTTCGGGCCCGCCCATAAGCATTGCGGTCAAAGTCCCTCACGTAGCCGGCGTGCCATCAGGCTTTGCTCACCGCCGGCTTCAAGATCCGCTAGCAGCAACGTCAGGGCTTCCCTGACGATCCGGCCGCGGTCGGTCGATATGCCGTATCCGCGCAGTGTCACCCTCGCCTGCTCTAGATCAAGCAACTCGGCACTAGACAGATACACGGTAATTTTATGGCTATGACTCTCCCGGCCGCTGGCCGGTCGCAAGTCAACATTGAACTCGCTCGGGTCGACTGGACTGGTGGTAGGAGGGCGAAGCAGTTCGGAAATGCCGGGTACCTTTACCCGGCGCTGACCTGACCTGCCAGTTCGGCCCTGTGCCACCGGTCCAGCACCTCCCTGGCGAGCTCCCGGTAGGAGGCCGCGCCATTCGAAGTCGGATCAAAGACCGTGATCGGCTCTCCAGCGACCGAGGCATCAGGGAACCGCACCGTGCGGCTGATCACCGTATGAAACACTTTGTCCCCGAAGCCCGCCACGACGCCGGCGAGCACCTCCCGTGTATGCAGCGTACGCGAGTCGTACATGGTCGCGAGCAGCCCGTCCATGGTCAGCTTCGGGCTGAGCCTGGAGGACACCTTGTCGATGGTCTCCATCAGCAAGGCGACGCCGCGCATCGCGAAGTATTCGCATTCCAGCGGGACAAGCACGCCATCAGCGCAGGTCAAGGCATTAACGGTGAGCAACCCCAGTGACGGCTGGCAGTCAATGAGGACGATGTCGTACTCGGGGAGCAGCGGCGCGAGGACCCGGCCGAGTATGAACTCGCGGCCGACCTCGTGCACCAGTTGGACCTCGGCCCCGGCCAGGTCGATGTTGCTCGGCAGCAGATCCATGCCGTCGACTCTGGTCTGGAAAAGCACATCCGCGGCGGCGACCCCCGTCTGCATCAGGACGTTGTAGACGGTGGAATCCAGCTCATGCGGCTGGAAGCCAAGGCCGACCGACAGCGCTCCCTGCGGATCGAAGTCGACCAGGAGCACCCGACGGCCCACCTCAGCCAGCGCCGCCCCGAGGCTGATCGTGGTCGTGGTCTTGCCGACGCCGCCCTTCTGATTGCAGACGGCGACGACTCTGGCCGGACCATGCCTGAGCAATTGCTCTGGCTCAGGAAATACCGGAAGAGGGCGGCCCGTAGGGCCGATCTTGCCTGTGAACACCTCCGACATCACCGATGCTGCCACGACTGCTGCACCTCCCAGGCAGCTATGCACGCTGCTAGCTGCTGCGTTCCGGACTCTAGAGCTTGCCATAAGCCCCGGCAAGCCGACTCACCGTTTGCGGTCAATTCGGCAGCCCTAGCTGGTGAGCGGATAACACCGCAACCCAGGTAGCGCTAGGGCGTCACGTGGAGCCGGTAGACCGAGACGTGCGACCCGGACACGTCCGTAAACTCGATGCCAGTCCAGTCGCCGTGCCGGACCTCAAGCTCGAAGCCGGCGAGTTGCGCCATCAGGTCAAGTTCTGATGGCCAGATGTAACGATGCGGGCTGCGCCACAGGCGGGCCGTCCCGTCGGAGCTGAAGCGGAAGTGATGCGAGACCAGGTGCTGGTGCAGCACGTCAACGGTATCCACGATGATGCGGCCGGGTTCCGCATTCCAGGCCAGAACATGTTGTCCCGGCGGCAGCTTGCGCAATTCCGGTACCCACAACTCGACGACGAACCGGCCGCCGGGAACCAGGTGCCGGGCCGCGTTGCGGTAACAGGCGACCTGCTCGGCCTGGGTCTGCAGGCACGAGATCGCGTTGTAGACGACGTAGACGAGCGTGTAACTGCCAGGAGCTCGGGCGCTAGCCATGTCGCCGGCAACCACCGGAATGGTCGCCTCCCCGACCTTGGTCCGTAGTTGCTCGATCATCGGACCAGACAGCTCGATTCCGGTCACTGGCACCCCGCGCTGAGACAACGGCACCGCGACCCGGCCGGTGCCGATTGCGAACTCCAGGGCCTGGCCGTCACCGGCGAGTTCTGCGAGCAGGTCCACAGTCGGATCAAGCACCTCATGAGCGAACATGCCGGCGCCCGGCGTGTCGTATTGCCGGGCGGCCTGATGATCCCAGACGTCCTCGTGCCGCATGGCACCCAACGATGTCAGGGCGCGCCAAATGCCGTCCAACGGTTTGCCCGCGCCAACGTTGGCGTTGGCAGCGGCAGTGGGCAGAGGGATTGGGGTCGATGCTGCCGTTGGGGCTGGTGGGGGCGATGAGGTGGTTACCGGACCGGGCCGTGTCGCACCTGACCGGATGAATACGCATATTCATCCCCGCGAACCCGGATGAATATGCGCTTTCACCCGGTTCAAGGTTGGTGATCATGGCCGAGGATCCGCAACTAGCGGGACTCGTGGTGGTGATGTGACTGGAGTGAGATGCCGACGAGCCAGCATCCCAGGCCCGGCCCAGACCAAGGGCCGGCCCGGCCCGGCCTGGACTAACCGAGTGCCCGCGGATGGGCGGCTGCGTACACTTCGCGTAGTTTGTCCACCGTGACGAGCGTGTACACCTGGGTGGTCGACACTGAGGCGTGACCCAGCAGCTCCTGGACGACCCGGACGTCGGCGCCGCCGTCGAGCAGGTGCGTCGCGAACGAATGCCTGAGCATGTGCGGCGAGATCTCGTCCAGGCCCGCCTTGGCAGCGGCCGCCCGGAGCGCACCCCAGGCTCCCTGCCTGGTAAGCCGGCCGCCGCGAGCGTTCAGGAAAACGGCCCGCCCGTGTTGACCAGCACTGTCCTGGCTAACACCGTGTTGACCGGTGCGGGCACCGGCCGCGAGCGCGGGCCTGGCCTGCACCAAGTAAGACTCAAGCGCCCGGCAGGCGTAGCTGCCGATCGGCACGATCCGCTGCTTGTCACCCTTGCCGGTCAGCCGAACCGTCGCGACCTGATCGCCAGGACCGCGCTGGCCGGTGAGGTCGACGTCTTCGACGTCCAGGCCGAGAGCCTCAGAGATCCTGGCGCCGGTCCCGTAGAGCAGCTCCAGCAGTGCCCGGTCCCGCCGCTGGGCCGGCGAGTCACCCGCGATCTGCAGCAGCCTGGCCACGTCGGGCACGGAGATCGCGTGCGGCAGCCGCCGCGGCGGCTGCGGAGGCCGCACGGACTTGGCCGGATCCGATTCGCTGATCCCCTCGCTGAGCGCGAAGGCGTGCAGGCCGCGCACGGCGACCACGGCCCGCCCGGCCGAGCTCGCCGCCAGCGGGGCGTGCTCATCGTCCCCCGCGCGCAGGCCGGCCAGGTAGTCGGCGACGTCCGTGGTGGTGACGTCCTCGACCTCGGCCCGGCCGGCCGCGCTCAGCGTCGCCGCGTACCTGGTGAGGTCGCGCCGGTACGCCTCAAGGGTGTGAGCGGCCAGCCCGCGCTCGACGGCAAGATGATCGAGATACCGGCGGACCGCTGCGGCCACGGAGGTCAGCTAACTCAGCACCCAAACTGAGCACCCGAACTCAGCGCGCATTCAGGTGAGCACCTCCGCCAGCGGCGTCACCGGCAATCCGTGCGCCTCGGCCACCGGACCGCAGTTGATCGCGCCGTCGTGCGTGTTGAGCCCGGGCGCCAGCGACGGGTCCTTGCGCAAGGCGTCCCGCCAGCCGTACTTGGCGATCTCCATGATGTACGGCAGGGTCACGTTGGTCAGCGCATAAGTGGACGTGTGCGGAACGGCGCCTGGCATATTCGCCACGCAGTAGAAGACCGAGTCGTGCACCCGGTAGGTGGGATCGGCGTGCGTGGTCGGCTTGGAGTCCTCGAAGCAGCCGCCCTGGTCGATCGAGATGTCGACGAGGACCGAGCCTGACTTCATCCGCGAGACCAGCTCGTTGCTGACCAGCATCGGCGCCTTCGCACCAGGCACCAGCACCGCGCCGATCACCAGGTCGGCGTCGATGACCGCCCGCTCGATCTCGTAGGCGTTCGACGCGACGGTCTGCAGGTGACCCTGGTAGATGGCGTCGGCCGACCGGAGCCTGGCTACGTTCTTATCGACCAGCAGCACCTCGGCCTGCATGCCGAGTGAGATGGCCGCCGCGTTCATGCCGGACACGCCCGCGCCCAGCACCACGACCTTGGCCGCGTACACGCCGGAGACGCCGCCCATCAGCACGCCCCGGCCACCGCCATCCCGCTGCAGATGGTGGGCACCGACCTGCGGCGCCATCCGGCCGGCCACCTCCGACATCGGGGCGAGCAGCGGCAGCGAGCCGTCCGGCAGTTGCACGGTCTCGTAGGCGATCGCGGTGATCCCGGCCCCGAGCAGCGCGTCGGTGCAGGCCTCGGACGCCGCTAGGTGCAGATAGGTAAAAAGCACCTGATCCTTTCGCATCCGGTGGTACTCCTCGGCGACCGGCTCCTTCACCTTGAGTACCAGGTCACCGGTCTGCCATACGTCATCGGCGGTCGGCAAGATCGCGGCGCCGGCGTCGACGAAGTCCTGATCTGGGATGGATGAGCCGGTGCCGGCATCCTGCTCGACGAATACCTCGTGTCCGTTCCTGACGAGTTCGTGCACGCCCGCCGGGGTGATGGCCACCCGGTACTCGTGGTTCTTGACTTCCTTAGGAATGCCTACCTTCATTGGCCCTGCATCCTTCCTAGCGTTCCGGAGCATCCGTCCCGCGCAGCTCGGCAACCTTGCCGTTCAGCACGGCGAACGCCGCAAGCACCCCGACAGCCGTCACTCCGTTGTGAAGCTCCCCGGCCAGGAAGCGGGCCACGACCACATCGAGCGGTGCCCACTCGACCATGAGATGCGCCTCCTCGTGATCGGGAATGTAATCGCGTTCGGCGTCGGGAACATACGTGAGATCTTTGGCCAGGAAGACCCTGAGCCGCTCGCTGCTGATCCCTGGCGAGGTGTAGATATCTGCGAGCACATGCCAGTCTGAGGCCAGGTAGCCGGCTTCCTCAAGTAGTTCACGCTGAGCTGTCTTAATGAGCGGCTCACCGGGCACATCACGCAACCCGGCAGGAATCTCCCAGAGCAACCGGCCGACTGGATGCCGATACTGCCGGATCAAAAGCACCGAAAAATTTTCATCCAAAGCCAACACGGCGACCGCACCGGGATGCTCCACGACATCGCGGTCGGCCTCCTCGCCGCCGGGCATCTGGACGGTGTCCCGCTTAACGTTGACGATGTTGCTCTTGGCCAGCAGGTTGGAGGCTGTCACTGGCCAGCTTTCGACCACGTCCGAGAGCCACGACTGCTCGCTCATGCGCTCGCGACCGAGCGGCCGCCGGCAACTGCGGGCAGCGACTGACCGGCCGGCTTGACGCGGGACCGCTCGAGCGCCGCCGCGATCAGCCCGCTGAACAGCGGATGCGGCCTCGTCGGCCTGGACAGGAACTCGGGATGGGCCTGGGTGGCGACGAAGAACGGGTGCTCGGTCTCCGGCAGCTCGACGAACTCGACCAGCCTGCCGTCGGGTGACAAGCCGGAGCAGATCAGGCCGGCCGCCTCGAGCGCCGGGCGATAGTCGTTATTGACCTCGTACCGGTGCCGGTGCCGTTCGTGCACGACCTCGGCTCCGTACAGCCGCCTGACCAGGCTGCCTTCGGCAAGCACCGCCGGGTAGAGACCTAGGCGCATTGTGCCGCCCATGTCGCGTTCGCCGGCGACGACGTCTTCCTGGTCAGCCATCGTGGCCACCACAGGGAAAGGAGTATCAGGGTCGAACTCCGCGCTGTTCGCGCCGGCCAGGCCCGCCTGGTCCCGGCCCAGTTCGATCGCCATGCACTGCAGGCCAAGGCAAAGCCCGAGGATCGGGATCTTGTTCAGCCGGGCGTGCCTGACCGCGCCGATCTTGCCCTCGATCCCGCGAACGCCGAAGCCGCCAGGAATCAAGATGCCGTCGACGCCATCGAGATGGCGGGCGGCGCCATCCGGACTCTGGCATTCATCGCTGGCCACCCAGCGGATGTCGACCTTCGCGTCGTTGCCGAATCCGCCCGCGCGCAGCGCCTCGGCCGGCGACAGGTAGGCGTCGGGCAGGTCAACGTACTTGCCGACGAGCGCGATCGTGACGCTGCGGGCCGGGCGGTGCACCCGGCCGAGCAACTCGTTCCAGTCGCTCCACTCCACATCGCGGAACGGCAGGCCCAGCCGGCGCACGGCGTAGGCGTCCAGGCCCTCGGAGTGCAGGATCTTCGGGATGTCGTAGATCGAGGGCGCGTCCGGCGTGGACACCACTGCCTCTTCGTCGACGTCGCACATCAGGCTGATCTTCCGCTTCAGCCCGCCGTTGATCGGGCGGTCCGACCGGCAGACGATCGCGTCGGGCTGGATGCCGATGCTGCGCAGGGCCGCCACCGAATGCTGGGTCGGCTTGGTCTTGAGCTCGCCCGACGGGCCGATGTAGGGCAGCAGCGAGACGTGCAGGAAGAAGCACCGGTCCCGGCCGATCTCGTGCCTGACCTGCCTGATCGCCTCCAGGAACGGCAGCGACTCAATGTCGCCCACTGTGCCGCCGACCTCGGTGATGACCACGTCAGTCTGCGGTCCGCCCATGTCGATGATGCGGCTCTTGATTTCGTTGGTGATGTGCGGGATGACCTGAACGGTGTCCCCGAGGTAGTCGCCGCGGCGCTCCTTGGCGATCACGGTCGAGTAGACCTGACCGGTCGTGACATTCGATGAACCCGGCAGCCGGGTGTCCAGGAACCGCTCGTAGTGACCGACATCGAGATCGGTTTCTGTGCCGTCGTCGGTAACGAAGACTTCGCCGTGCTGGAACGGGTTCATCGTGCCTGGATCGACGTTCAGATAGGGGTCAAGCTTCTGCATGCTGACCCGCAGCCCCCGCATCTTCAGTAGCCGGCCAAGGCTGGACGCTGTTAGTCCCTTGCCCAGGCTCGAAGCCACGCCCCCGGTCACGAAGACGTGCGTGGTCAATACTGAACGTGCGGCATGCGCTGGCCTCGCCAAATTGGCTCCCGTGGTCCGTGCCGACGGTGCTGACCCGTCGGCCCACGGGGTATCAGAATATCAGGAAGGTGTCGCTTTGACCTGCACCGACGCGACCGACGCGACGGCGTGCCGCAACCTGGGGCAACCCGATCGGTGATAAGTCATCGCAATTGACGAAAAGTGCAGCTGGTTGGCGGGAGGGGATGACCGCCAACCCGGTATCACGGCCAGGTCAGGCGCATCTAGATACTTGGACTTGCGCCTGCGGCGGATCGCCAGGCGAGAACGATGCCGCGGCGAAACGGGGTACCTGTGGATGCACCCAGAACGGGCGCTGCTATTGCCGGTCTCGGCCTGACCGGTCTCGGCCGAGTCTTTGGCAACAACCAGCGGCGGCTGGCCGCGCAGGCGATCCGCCGGGCGGCGGCTGATGCCGGCCTTTCGATCCAGGACCTGGACGGCCTGCTGATCTGCCCGGGGATCACCGGCGGACTGGACGTCAGTTTCGCGGCCACGCTTGGCCTACGCGACCTGGCGGTGCTCGCGGTAGTGAACAGCTTCGGGGCATCGGCGACCGTGGCCGTTCAGACCGCCGCCCAGGCCGTGACCAGCGGCGTCGCCAAGGCCGTGGCCTGCGTGTTCGCCGACACGCCGCTGCAGGAGGGCGTCCCGGCGGGCAGCGCGTTCGGCCGGGAGACCAGGACCGCGGGGCCAGGCTTCCCGGCCGAGCGGCACGGTCTTGGCGGGCTGACGGCCGGGTACGGGTTCCGCAGCGTCAACGTCTACTACGCGCTCGCGGCCAAGCGGCACATGGAGCGGTTCGGCACGACTAGCGAGCAGCTCGGCGCGGTCGCGGTTGCCCAGCGGCAATGGGCGGCGGACAATCCGCTGGCCCAGTTCCGCGAGGTCATCACTCTGGCCGACCATCAGAAGTCGCGCTGGGTGGCCGAGCCGCTGCACCTGCTCGACTGTTCCCTGGTGTCTAACGGCGCGATCGCCGTCATCGTCACCTCCGCCGAGGCCGCCGCGGCCGGGCCGAAGCCGCCCGTGCACATCTGGGGCTGGGGGCAGGGTCATCCTGGCTACCAGATGGCGGGTGACAGCGAGTTCGGCCTGGTCACCGGCGCGGGCCAGGCCGGCCGGACGGCAATGGGCATGGCCAGGGTGAGCGCCGCCGACGTCACGATGGGCCAGCTCTACGACTGCTACACGTACACAGTGCTGGTGACGCTGGAGGACTACGGCTTCTGCGCCAAGGGCGAAGGCGGTCCTTTCGTGGCCAGCGGCGCCCTCGGGCCCGGCGGAGCGCTGCCCGTGAACACCGGCGGAGGCCAGCTCTCCAGCTACTACATGTGGGGGTTCACTCCGCTCTCCGAGGCCGTCATCCAGGCCCGCGGCGACGGCGGCGGCCGCCAGTCCCCCGCCACCGACGTGATCCTGGTCAGCGGAAACGGCGGCATCCTCGCTCACCACGGCACGCTGATCCTCAGCCCGCACGCGAATGACCCTGCCCGTCGGGGCGGCGCCGCCGCCCGCCCGCAGCCTCAGGCCAGCGATCCCGCCGAGGCGGAGGTCAGCCCCGCCGGGCCGAGCGACGGGCCGGGCCAAGGGCCAGGCGACGGGCCGGGCGCTGACATCGATCTTGTCGCCAGCATCGGCGTGGTGAAGGCCGATGAGAAGAGCGGCCCGTTCTTCGCGGCGGCGGCGACCGGACAGCTGGTGATCAAGCGGTGCGCCCGCTGCGACGAGTGGCTGCCGCCGTCCGCCAGCGCCTGCCTGAGCTGCGATGATGACTCCCAGCTGGAATGGGCGCCCGTCACCGGGCGCGGCCAGCTGGTCAGCTGGTCGGTCGTGCATGCCCGGCTGGGCGGTCCGGTGGCCATCCCGGCCCAGGTCAGGCTCGACGAGGGTCCGTGGCTGTCGACCACCCTGCACCTGCCAGGGCCGGGGACGGGATCGGGGTCGGGGTCCGGGCCTGACCAAAACCCGACCTACCTGACCAGCCTGGCCCGCCTAGCCGACCTACGCGCGGGCATGCCGGTCGAGGTCGAATTCGTCCATCCTCCAGCCGGAGAAAGCTATCCGCTGTTCCGCCCGGTCGGCAGCCACGGCTGATCACGCGGCCGGTCCCTGTCCGCCTGATCGGACGAGTCGCCGCGCACGACGACCCGGCCAATCACCTCAGTTATCGGGCCGTCGTCCGGCCGGGATTCGGGTGCCGCGCCCTTCTGTGCACCGTCCTTCTGTGCGCCGTCCTTCTGTACCCGGTCCTTCTGTACCCCGGCCTCCCCGAACCGAGCCAGCGCTACCGCGCTGACGAGCGCCAGCACGAAACCGGCAATCGCCGGCCCGACCATCCCCGGCCTGGTCGTATCGCCAAGGAACAGCACGCCGATCAACGCCGGCGGCACGGTCTCAAGCAAGATAACCGCTGCGGTCGCGACCGTAACGCTGCCGCTCTCCAGCGCCGCCGCGTACAGCATGAACGAGATGATCCCGGCCGCCGCCAGCGTGTAGGCCGCCGGCGACTTGATCAAGATGGCCGGGGTGAACCCGGGCAGGATCCGCGCGCAAACAGCCACCACCCCGAAGCCGAGGCCAGCGACCGCTCCGAGCACCGGCGTACGAACGCCACTGGGCAGCCGCCCCGCCGCGAAGCCGCCTACGGCGATCACCGCCAGCGCCGCGATCAGCGCCAGGTGAAAGTCGATTCCGACCTTCGTCGCGCCTTCGGCTCCAGCCGATGAGCCGAGCAGGCCGATGCCGACCACGACCGCGAGCACGGACGCCCACTCGCGCAGGCGGAGCACGGTGTGCATGAGCCACGAGGCGAACACGGCCGTCACCGCAAGGTTCGACGCGATGATGACCTGCACCTCGAAGATCGGCAGCCGCCGCAGCGCGATGAGCTGGCCGACAAACCCCGCGAAGTCAATGAGCAGGCTGAGCACGAACGGCCATTGCCGGAACATCCTGATTACCAGGCCGGGATCGACGCGCTCCGTCAGGCCGGCCGCGGCGAGCACCGGACGCCGCGTTGCCGCCCGGACGGCGATCGCCTGCATCACGGCTCCGATGCCATAACAAAATGCTGCGGCCAAGGCCGCAGCAAGACTCAAGAACACGCTGACGACCCTACGCCGTTACGATTAGTCACGGTCGTCATTCTGCGCCACCCCCGGTGCCTCAAACCGCCGCGCCTCAAACCCCTGCGGCCTGCATGCCCCTGAGCTCGGCCTTAAGCTCCCGTATCTCGTCCCTGAACCGAGCCGCCAGCTCGAACTGGAGCTCAGCCGCCGCCGCGTGCATCTGCTCGGTCAGCGTCGTGATCAGCGCGATCAGGTCGTCCCTGGCCGCGCCGCCGCTGCCGGGCTCGCCTTCGGCGTTGCGCACCCCGGCCGCAGCCGCTGCCGCTCTGGCCCGGGCGGCCTGACCGGGCACCGGCGCCTTGCCCCGGCTCTGCCGGCGACCGCCGCCCCCGAGCAGCTTCTCGGTGTCGGCATCCTCGCGCGCCAGCAGATCGGTGATGTCGGCGATCCGCTTGCGCAGCGGCTGCGGGTCGACCCCGTTGGCCTCGTTGTAGGCGACCTGCTTGGCCCGGCGTCGAGTCGTCTCGTCAATCGCCTTGCTCATCGACGGGGTCATCTGGTCGGCGTACATGTGCACCTGGCCGGACACGTTACGAGCCGCCCGGCCGATCGTCTGGATTAGCGAGGTGCCCGACCGCAGGAACCCCTCCTTGTCCGCGTCCAAGATCGCCACCAGCGAGACCTCGGGCAGGTCAAGGCCCTCCCTGAGCAGGTTGATCCCGACTAGCACGTCATACTCGCCGAGCCGCAGCTCCCTCAGCAGCTCGACCCGGCGCAGCGTGTCGACCTCGCTGTGCAGGTATCTGGCCCTGATGCCGAGCTCGAGCAAGTAGTCGGTGAGGTCCTCGGACATCTTCTTGGTCAGCGTCGTGACCAGCACCCGCTCGGACCGCTCGGACCTGAGCCTGATCTCGTACACGAGGTCGTCGATCTGGCCCTTGGTCGGCTTGAGTATGATCTCGGGATCGATCAGCCCGGTGGGCCTGATCACCTGCTCGACCACGTCGCCGCCGACCCGCTGCAGCTCATACGGGCCCGGCGTTGCCGACAGGTACAGCGTCTGGTCGATCCGGTCGCCGAACTCCTCCCAGGTCAGCGGTCGGTTGTCGATCGCGCTCGGCAGCCTGAACCCGTGGTCGACCAGCATTCGCTTACGCGACACGTCGCCCTCGTACATCGCGCCGATCTGCGGCACGGTCACGTGCGACTCGTCGATCACCAGCAGGAAGTCCTCGGGGAAGTAGTCGAGCAGGGTATTGGGCGGGCTGCCCTGCTCCCGGCCGTCAATGTGCCGCGAGTAATTCTCGATGCCCGCGCAGCTGCCGACCTGGCGCATCATCTCCAGGTCGTAGGTGGTCCGCATCCGCAGCCGCTGCGCCTCGAGCAGCTTGCCACCCCGTTCGAGCTCGGCCAGCCGGTCGGCCAACTCGGCCTCGATCCCGGCGATCGCCCGCTCCATCCGCTCCGGCCCGGCCACGTAGTGCGAGGCGGGAAAGATGTACAGCTCCTCGTCCATGGTCAGCACTTCGCCGGTGAGGGGGTGCAACGTCATCAGCCGCTCGATCTCATCACCGAACATCTCGATCCGGACGGCGTGCTCCTCATAGACCGGGATGACCTCGATCGTGTCGCCCCTGACCCGGAACGTGCCGCGAGTGAACGCCATGTCGTTGCGCAGATACTGCATCGCGACCAGCCTGCGCAGCAGCGAGTCACGCTCGATCGACTCACCGACCTTCAGCTTGACCATCCGGTCGACGTATTCCTGCGGGGTGCCAAGACCGTAGATGCAAGAGACCGAGGCCACGACGATCGTGTCCCGCCTGGTCAGCAGCGAGTTCGTGGCCGAGTGCCGCAGCCGTTCGACCTCGTCGTTGACTGAGCTGTCCTTCTCGATGTACGTGTCCGTCTGCGGGAGGTAAGCCTCGGGTTGGTAATAGTCGTAATAGGACACGAAGTACTCGACCGCATTGTTCGGGAGCATCTCCCGCAACTCATTGGCAAACTGCGCAGCCAGCGTTTTATTGGGCAGCATCACCAAGGTCGGGCGCTGCAACCGCTCGGCCAGCCAGGCCACTGTGGCCGTCTTGCCGGTACCGGTGGCGCCCAGCAGGACCGTGTGCGGCGATCCGTGCGAGACTCGTTTCTGCAGCTCGGCGATGGCCGAGGGCTGGTCACCCGCCGGCTTCATGTCGGTCACGACTTCGAAAGGCGCGACACGTCGCCGCAAGTCGGTCACCGGGCGCATGGCTTCTCCTCACAAGGCACGCAACCACTGTAGGCTGAGCCTCTGACAATCACGCGCAGTTGCTTCCCGCTGGAGCTGATATGTACCAGCCGTACCCGGGCGGTGGCGCGGACCCAATGAGTCCGGCACCTCGCCCACCTATTCCCCCTTCGGTGACCAATGCGGTCAGGCTCATGTTCGTGGGGGCAGGCCTGACAGCAGTTGGGCTCATCCTTGAGTTCATCGGCCTGTCCGCCTTGAAGTCGGCAATCAGAACGGCGTCCCCGACTCTCACCAACGCCCAGGTCAACACGGCCGAGGCGGTCGCGGTCGCGTTCTTTGTGATCATCGGCCTGATCAGCATCGGTCTGTGGATTTGGATGGCCCTCGCTAGCAAGGGCGGCCACAACTACGCCAGGATCGTGTCCTCGGTTCTCTTCGGGCTCAACACCTTGTTCCTTTTGATAAACATTGCCAGGACGGGCCTCGCGGGCGGGCTCATCGCCAGCCTGGTGACCTGGCTTATTGGTCTTGGTGCCATCGTCTTGCTCTGGCGCAAGGAGTCGTCCGTGTACTTCCAGCCCGGAGTTCCCAGGTAGATCACCCGCTGAGCTAACCAGCTAAGCAGCTAACCAGCAAGTGGCCTCCGGCGCGACAAGCCGGAGGCCACTTGCATTTGGTCTGCCTGATCTAAGGACGAGTCGGGTAGCCGAAGTCCGGGGAGCTAAGCATCCCGCCGCTGCAGCAGGTAAGCGCCCACGCCGAGCAGCACCACCGTCCACAGGCAGAACACGCCGAAACCCTCCCACGCCGACAGCAACTGACCTGAGTTCGCGTGCGCCGCGAACACCACGGATCCGGCCTGCTCGGGCAGGTACGCGTTGATGTGATGGCCCCAGCTATCGGGCAGGAACTGGGTGAGGATCGGCAGCACGAACACCGCGCCGATCGCGGTCGCGATCGCACCCGCGGTATGCCTGATCAGCAGGCCGATTCCGAGCGAGAATAGCCCGAGCACCGCCAGGTACAGGCCGGCCCCGACCACGGCCCTGGTCACCCCAGGATCGCTGAACGAGACCGCGACCTTGCTGTGCAGCAGCAGCGTGCCGACGAAGTAACAGCCGAATGACACGATCTCAGCGAGCACGACCATCATCGCCGCGAACATCGTGATCTTCGCGATCAGCATCGGCAGCCGCTTCGGCACCGCCAGCAGCGAGGCCCTGATCACCCCGGTCGAGTACTCGGTCGTCATCAGCAGCACGCCGAGCACGCAGATCGTCAGCTGACCAAGACCGATGCCCGCGCCGAGCACGAATCCGACCGGATCGAGGATGATCGGCGCGTTCCGCACCGCCCCCCTCGGCCCATTCCAGTTCGCGACGATAATCGCGGTCAGGCCAGCGGTCAGGCCAACGGTCAGCACGACGAACAGGATCAGCGTCCAGACCGTCGAACGCACCGAGCGGATCTTGGTCCATTCGGCGGCGAGCAGCCCCGCGAACCTGGCGACCGGCGACCGAGCTGATCCGGCCGCCGACCGGCTGCCAAGGGCAGCAGGAGTCGCTGTCGTCATCGGACATCCTCCTTCTGCGTGCCAATGGCATCGCTGAGGCCAATGGCATCGCCACTATGCACGCCAAATTCCAGGCTTCCTGCCGTCAGCTCCATGAATGCCTCCTCAAGCGACGCCAGTTGCGGCGTCAGCTCATACAGCCGCACAGAACCTGACGAGGCCAGCTCGCCCACCCGGCGAGCGTTCAGGCCGGTGACGATGAGCAGGTCAGCACCATCAGCGAGCTCAGCGTCAGCCGGAATCAGCGAGCCGGACTTGACCTCGCCGCCATCGGCGGCAATCAGGTCGGTCAGCTTGGCCGCATCAGGAGTTAGCACCCGCACCGACTTCTCGGTGCCACGCGAGATCACTTCGGCCGTGCTCTCGGCCGTGATCAGCTTGCCCCGGCCGATTACGATCAGGTGATCGGCGGTCACGGCCATCTCGTTCATCAGGTGCGAAGAGACGAGGACCGTACGCCCCTGGCTGGCCAGTTGCTTCAGCAGGTTCCTGATCCACAGCACGCCCTCCGGGTCCAGTCCGTTGACCGGCTCGTCGAGCAGCAGCACCTTGGGATCCCCGAGCAGCGCGGCCGCGATGCCGAGCCGCTGGCCCATCCCGAGCGAGAACCCGCCCGCCCGCTTGCTCGCCACTTCCTTGAGGCCGACGAACTCAAGCATCTCGTCCACCCGGCTGACCGGCAGGCCCTGACTCTGAGCCAGGAACATCAGGTGATTGCGGGCACTGCGACCCGTGTGCACAGCCTTGGCCTCGAGCAGCGCGCCCACCGTCCGTAGCGGGTCGAGCAGATCCCGGTAGGCCACGCCGTTGATCGTCGCCGTGCCCTTCTGCGGCCGGTCAAGCCCGACAATGATCCGCATCGTCGTCGACTTGCCCGCCCCGTTCGGGCCGAGAAAGCCCGTCACCTGGCCCGGCTCGACGGTGAAGCTGAGATTGTCGACGGCGACCTTGTCGCCAAACCGCTTAGTTACTCCCCGTACTTCAATCAATCGCCCGCCTCCTCATCGGTCCCCCCGCCAAATTTCATACACACGATATATCGCCTGCGATCCAACCACAGAAGCCGGCCAACCCCCAAACCCAAAACCGCTATGAAGGGGAAAATTTTGCGCAAGTCGGATCGCCCGGCGAACCCGACCGCCCGACCCGAACTCAGACCCGCCACCGGCCAGCCGAGTCCCTGGCGACCGCATTGACCTCTGGCTGCGACAACCGGGCCATCGCAAAGCTTTCTTCCACCAAACCAATCCGCAAGCCGACCACTCTGGCTTCCAGCGCACCGAAGAATCAGCGGGGCGCTCCGGCACCTGCCACTGCCGGCGTGATCAGGCCGGCCCGGCCGGCCAAGCCCGCGCCGGGGCAGTCACGGCTGACGGCGACTCAGTGACCACGTGACAGTCATGCCCACGGCCACGCAGGCCTCGCCGAGACCGACGCGGTTCGCACAGACCCCAAACGCACCGCTAATCGCAGATTGTACCTCCATGATCGTTTTCGGTGCGGATGAATATGCGGTTTCATCTGGTTTGTCGAGGATGAATATGCACATTCATCCCCCGGAGGTGGCAAATCGGGTTCGGTGCATCAGGGTTTCCGGATCCGGGGTCAGATTGGCGGGCTGGCTGCCGGTCAGGTGCACCGGAGCCTCTCTGGTGCAGTTCCGTCCAGGGAAGCTGCTACACCGCTGCCTCCCTGGTGCAGCCCTGACTGCACCGTTGCTCACCTGGTGTAGCTGCTTCCCGGGAAGCAACTACACCAGCGGGGCTCCGGTGCAGTTCCTCGCAGCCTCACCGCGGCGGCGGCGGCCGGCTCAGGCAAAGCCCGCGGTGCCACTCCCGTTCAGGTGCCGGCCTTACACGTGCA
>DASYAT010000175.1:0-32925 GCA_036501205.1 Streptosporangiaceae bacterium
CGCGATGTGCAGCCTGGCCGCCGAGCGCGGCTGCGGGGCCGATAACGCCCCTGGCCTTTCCCATAAAGGACAGCTTCTGCCGCTCTAGCCGGGACTGGCCGCCGCGCTCAGCCGGGCCGGCCGGGTCAGCTAGACCGGACGACGTCGTTCGCCACGGCCTCGGCGTTGCCCGGCGCGGCCGGCTCCCGGCGGTCGAGCACGCTGCGCGCTTGTGCCGCCCACGGCCGCCAGTACGACGCCAGATTGCCGAGATTCCACGCTCTCAGCCAGGCCGGATCGGGCGCTGCTCCCAGCTCCTGCGCTGCCTTGCCCCGCACAGTCACGCCGCACCGGTCAAGAGTCGCCCATAGCACCGGATCTGGCACATACCCATTAAGGGAGAAAACTCCGTCAACGGAATGAGGCAGGCCAGGAGTCTCGGCTTCGGGAACTCGCCCGACCTCGCCGGGGCCGAGGTAGATCGCATCCAGGTACGGCCGGCCGGACAGCCGGGCGTGCAGTTCGGCCAGGACGTCGGTCTCAGCGTCGTCCGGCTTTCGCGTCATGACGGTCAGGACATCCAGGTCGCTGCGCCCCGGGCACCAGTCTCCGAGCGCGATCGAACCGGTCAGGTAGGCGCCCACGCACACGCCGGGCAGCGCTTGATCCAGTTGAGCCAGATAGCTATCGATTGTGTTTCGCGCTTCAGCAGGGATGGCCTGGCTCACCCGCCTGACGATACCGGTCGGGCTTCCATCTCATCTGCACCTCAACCAGACCTGGCGTCAACATGGCCCACATTCACTGTCAACTTGCCTCCCGGCACGCAACCCGAGAAGGAGGGGACAGATCTTGGAGCTCATCGGAAGTCACGACGCCAGATACGACGAGGCCAGAGCGGTATTCAACGCGATGATCGACCGGCGGCCGGCGGTGATCGCCAAGTGCGCCACGCCGTCCGACATAGCGCACGCACTCCAGCTAGCGGACCGGGAGGACTACGCGGTCGCCGTCAGGTCAGGCGGCCACTCGGTGGCGGGCATGTCGGTGAATGACGGCGGGATGGTCATCGACGTACGCCCGATGAAGACGATCAGCGTCGATCCGGACGCCAGGACCGCCAAGGTCGGGGCGGGGGTGACCTGGGGCGAGTTCGACCGGGCGGTGCAGGAGCACGGGCTGGCCACGACCGGCGGGCGGGTCTCGACAACCGGGGTCTCCGGGTTCACGCTCGGCGGCGGCTCGGGCTGGGCCGAGCGGAAGTTCGGCCTCGCCTGCGACAGCCTCATCTCGGTTGACCTGGTCACCGCCGACGGCCAGCAGATCACCGCGAGCCGGGCCGAGCGGCCCGAGCTGTTCTGGGCCCTGCACGGCGGCGGCGGCAACTTCGGCGTGGCTACGGCCTTCGAGTTCCAGCTCTACCCACTCGGGCCCACGGTGCTGGCCGGACTGCTCGCCTGGCCAGCCGATCAGGCCGGTGAGGTGGCCAGGGTCTACCGCGACCTGGCTTTCGACTCCCCTGATGAGCTCGGCTCCGGGCTGGTAATCCTGACCGGGCCGCCAGAGGAATTCGTGCCCGAGCACCTGCGCGGCGTCACGATCGCCGCGATAGCGCTGCTGTGGGCGGGCGATCCGAACGAGGGCCAGGACTTCGCCAAGCCGTTCGTCGACCTGGACCCGGACGCGAACCTGGTCGCGCCGATGCCGTACGCGAACTTCCAGTGCATGATCGATGAGCCGTACGGCCTGCGGCACTACTGGAGCGCCGACTACCACGACTACTTCCCCGACGAGGCGCTCGACATCTTCGTGAAGTACGGCCGCGAGCGCCCGTCGCCGCTGACCCAGCAGATCATGTTCCCCTGGGGCGGCGCGGTGGAACGGGGTGACGACGGCAGCACCCCGATGGCCAACCGGTCGGCGAAGTGGATCACCCACCCGTTCGCGGTCTGGGAGAACTCAGAAGACAACGAGGCCAATATCGACTGGACGCGGCGCTTCCGGGCCGACATCAACCGCTACGCCAGCGGCGGCATCTACCTGAACTTCATCGGCGATGAGGGCCAGGACCGGATCCGAGCCGCCTTCGGCCCGGACAACTACGACCGCCTGGCCGCGGTCAAGGCCGAGTTCGACCCGAACAACGTCTTCAAGGCCAACCAGAACATCAAGCCCGCGTGATGAGGGATTCAGCAGTTCTGGCGGGAGCCGGCCATAAAATCTGACGGTGCATGAGTCGACGATTCCCGATCCCGCACTCGTGCTGCTGGTCGGGCCGTCAGGATCAGGGAAGTCGACCTGGGCGGGGGGCCGATTCCGGGCGGCCGAGATCGTGTCTTCTGACCAGCTCCGAGGCATCGTGGGCAGCGGTGAAAATGATCTGGATGCCTCGGCCGACGCGTTCGCGGTGCTCGATCAGATCGTCACGGCCCGGCTGGGGCGCGGCCTGACGACGGTGGTCGACACGCTCGGGTTCGACGCGGATCGTCGGGTCAGTCAGCGTGGCCTGGCCGAGCGGGCTGGGCTGCCTGCGGTGGCCGTGCTGTTCCGCACCGACCCGGCTGAGTGCCGGCGCCGGAACCGCACGCGCGCGCGGCCAGTTCCGGCTGGCGTGCTCGACAACCAGCTCCGCCGGATGCCAGACATGGCTGGTCAGCTCGGGGCCGAAGGCTGGACCGTCGTCGAGGCGAACGACGACCTGATCGTGGAGCCCTCGCATAGCGCCGGGAGCCAGGCGGCGGCCGCGTCGCAGCGCAGCCGGCCGGCTCAGCTGAGCCTGATGCTCCAGATCTCGAAGTTTCCGTGGGGCGAAGATCCGGCCGCCTGGCTGGCCTCGGTAGCCACGGCGGCGCGTGAAGCCGGGCTGGCCGGGCTCGCGCTCATGGACCACCTCATCCAGATCCCTCAGGTAGGCCGGGCCTGGGATCCGATCCCCGAGCCATGGGTGACGCTCGGCGTGCTGGCCGGGCTGACGGCAGGATCCGACCTTCGGCTCGGCACGCTGGTGACGCCGGTGACCTACCGGGCGCCCGGCCTGCTGGCCAAGATGGTGGCGACGCTGGACGCCCTGAGTGGAGGGCGGGTGTTCTGCGGGCTGGGAGCGGGCTGGTGGGAGCGTGAGCACGCCGGGTTCGGCCTGCCGTTTCCGTCGGCCGGGCAGCGCCTGGACCAGCTTGAGCTCACGATCGAGACGATGCGGGCGCTGTGGTCCCCTGGGACCAAGGCCTACGCGGGTGATCGCGTCACTCTGCCGGAGACCACCTGTTATCCAAGGCCAGTCGGTTCGATCCCGATCGTCGTCGGCGGCTCGGGTGACCGAACGCTCGGGATCGCCGCCAGGCTCGGCGACGGCTGCAACCTGCCGTCCAGGATTGAACTGCTCGACAGCAAGCTGCCGAAGCTTCGATCGGCCTGCGAGCAAGCCGGTCGTGATCCGGCTGAGGTTCTCATCACCGTGCTGGACCTGCCGGTGATCGGGCAGGACCGCGAGGATACCGGCGCAATCGTCGAGCGGTTGCGCGGCCGGACGTCGGCTGCCGCCTTCGCCCGCGCCCACCACGCCGGGACGGCGGTCGACCACATCGGCCGCTACCGCCAGTTGGCCGAGCGCGGCGTGAGCACCGTCTTCGTCTCGCTGCCTGACCTGGCGGGACCGGAGGAAGTACGCAAACTAGCTCCGGTCGCCGCCGCGTTCTTGTGAGTCGTTCTCGTGAGCTCAGCCGGTGTACGGCTCAAGCAGGTGGCTGAACGTCCAGGTCGCCTGCTTGATGCCAGAACAGGTGTTGCTGTCGATGGCGCCTGGGCAGCCGCCGTTGTCTCGCTGGAGCGCCCAGATCGACAGGAAATCCATCCCGTGCGCTCGGGCAAACTTCATGATGGTCCGGGCATCGGCGGCGCTGGTGATCTCGGTCTTGCCCGGGTAGTCGTCGATCCCCGGCAGCATCGTGAACCCTAGTCTCCGCCAGAGCCCGGCGCTGCCGACCTTCGGATAGACGCGAGCGATCTGGCTGTGCACGGTGTTAGCCGCCTTGATCGCATCCGCGCTCATGTTCAGCGGGTGCTTTTCCTTGCCCAGGTAGTAATCGAAGACCATCAGGTTGATCGAGTTGACCTCAGTGTGGTTCTTGACCGCGTTCCGAAGGATGTTCAGCGTCGGCTGGTCGAAGCCGCTCGGCTCGACGCCCAGGGTGAACTGGATCCACAGCGGGATCCCCCGCTTCTTCGCCCACGCTTCGAGCATGGTGATCGCGCGGTTCCGCCGGCCGATGCCGGCGGCATTGTTCACCGACTTGGCCTCGATGTCCATGTCCAGCCGGTGCAGGTTATAGGTCCGCACTAGCTGCTCGTAGGCGGCCGCGATCGCCGGCACGCTGTGGCAGGAGTCGGCGATCTCGGTTCCGCCGTTATCGGCGCTGAACCCGCCGAACGACACGATCGCGTCCCCGTGGACCGACCTCAGATGCTGGATCCCAGTGCGGTAGGCGCCCTTGCTGACCGGCTGGTTCTTGTCGCCGTTCCAGGTCAGCGTGCACGCGGCCGAACCCGTCTTGCCTGCCGCCTGCACGAACGCGAGCGTCGCGAACCTGACGCCTGACTGCTTGCTGGCCGTCGCGAGGCTGCCGGAAAGGTAGGCCTCGAAGTACGGCGCGTACACCCTCGCGGGAGTCACCGCACCCGCCGAACTGGCCGGCGCTGCCGACGCGACACCTAGCCCGCCGACCAATCCGCTCGCCAGCAACGTGCTAGCGGTAACGGCCGCCCACAGATACCTGCTTCGAGGCCTCACGGAACATCTCCCTCCATCCCCCGCCAACGAATCCAACCGACCGACGCCAAGCTCCATACCTGAAATAGTTTGTATACTTTCCAAACAAATCGGTCAACCCTATACGGCACTTCTGCGCGGCGAATAGTGCAAGTGGAAGCCGGGACGGGCGGCCAGCGACCCTAGTGCGGGAGTTGCTTGGCGTGGTGGGGGCGGGCCGGGGCAGGGACCGGGCTGCTTTCAGACTCGGCGTGGACTCGGGTCGCGAGCAGGACGACCCGGTAGGTGACGCTGATTTTGCGGAGCGGCACGTTGAATACGGCTTGGCCGTTCTCGTGCAGGTGGCGCACGCGGGCGACTCGCCATTGGCCGTTCTTGTCCGCCTCCAGCTCGACGATATCGCCGCGCTGAGCGAGCGGGCTTGAGGCCACTAGCAGGTCCAGCTTCGGGTGCGGCCCGGATTCCAAGGTGGCGGTGATCGGCGGCACGACGACGACGGCGAGTCGCTGGCTGACCGCGCCGCCTGGGCCAGCGATACGGAAGATCGCGTTGGTGGTCAGGTCCGACACCGGGAAGGTCGCTTGGCCGTGGGAGTCCGTAACCGTCTTCCCCACTACCTGCCAGCCGCGCCGATCGGGCGCGCCCGGTCCGCCGGGTCCGCCCTTCTGCCCGGACGGGCTGGCCGCGAGTTCCAGCAGGGTGACCTTGATCCCGGTGGCCAGCTGACTGTGCTTGGTCAGCGAGGCGGTGATCTGCACGCTCTGGCCGGCGGTGATTTCCTGCTGACTGGCCGCGATCGCGATCTGGACGGGGCCGGTCGAGCGGCCGGGTGAGCTCGGATGCGGCGACGGCGAGTGCGACTTGTGCTTCGGCTTCGGGGAGTTGTGCCGGGACGGCCGCGGGGAGGTTGGGCTCGACGGCGAACTGGCTGGGCTGTGGTGGCCCACCGGGCGGCTGGTCGCTGGCGAGGTGGGGGTGCCTTGGGGCTGCCGGTCCGGCGAATCGGGAACGCCGGCGAAGCCGAGGATCTGGTGGGCGACCCGCTGCAGCGACGCCGGGAGCGCGGCCGCATAGCCGGCCGCCGCGAAGCTGCCCGCAAAGGCGAGCACCAGCGCGAACGCCACTAGCCGACCGCCGACCCTGGCCTTCTTAACTGAACTGCCAGGCTTGGCTGAAGTACGCCGGGCCCGATTCGATCCGGCCGGGCGTCGGGTCGGCTTGCCGGTTGCCGGCCCGAGTATCCGCGTCTGCGCTGCGGTCGCGGGATCGGTCCGCATAGCCGTGGCCTGTGCGGTCGCCGCCGCTTGCTCGGCCCGCACGGCGCGGAACATCGACAGCGCCGCCTGCTGACCGGCCAACTCGCTGTCAACCGGAGGACTGGCCAGGTCACTGAACAACTGGCCCAGATCTGGATGCTGCGCCTCAAACTCCGGAATCCCGAGGTCATCGAGTGGATCCCTTGTCAAAGGTCCACCTCCTCGGACTCGCAAGGGCCTGAACATTCGGATCGTTGGCCAGGGAACGGAGCCCGCGGTGCAGGGCTACTCGCACCGCGCCAGGAGATTTGCCGAGGATGCCGGCCACAGCCGCCGTGTCCAGGCCAGCCAGCACCCGGAGCGCGACCGCTTCGGCCTGCTCGGTAGGAAGCGCGGCCAGCAATCTGACCGCCTTGCGTACCGACAACGAGTGGAGCACCTGATCCTCGACCAAGTCATCATCGGGTACAGCAGCTATGGTCTCCGGCATCGGGATCGTCGGCCGGCGCTTGCGCGCTCTGGCGTCGTCGATTGCCCGGTGCCGTCCGACGGTGAACAGCCAGCGCCGGAAATCCTCATCACCGCCGCGAAACTTGGGCAGGTCGCGCACCACCTGCAGCCAGGTCTCGCTGGCGACGTCATCAACGTCGGAACAATTCAGGATGCGCAGGTAGCGCAGCAGGCGAGGCTGGAGTTGCTGCCACAGCTCCAGAAATCCTGCTTCGTCACCCGACTGGGCGCGGGCTAGCGCACCACCCAAGTCGTCAGTCCATGTCACCATCGCGCCTGCTAGGGTCGCATGCCGACGGGTCTGCGCGGGCCACCTTAGAGGAGTAAGGCAGTCTGCGATCCCGCCGGCCTGCGACCTTCCGCGGCTGCTTAGGCCTTCGGCGCCTTCAGCACGACGACGGCACTGTGGCTGTGCCGGAAGTTAGCCGTGCCGTTGAAGACCAGCACGTAGGCGGTCTTCGTGGTCGGCGTGACCGTGAACTTCACCAGGCCGTTCTTGTCGGTCTTGGCCGAGGCCACGACAGCGAACTTGGTCTTGTGCGTCCGGCTCTCCAGAACGACGGTCTTGCCGACGATCCGGTGACGAGCCGCCAGCAGCAGACCGGCGATCGTGTCTGACTTGTGACCAGTGCCCTTGACCGCGTGCGCCCGGACGAACAGGTGCGTCGCGATCTTGTGATGCGAGTGGTGATGGCGCACGGCTGCGCTGGCCGTAGCCGGCGCCAGCGCGCCGGCCAAGGCCAAGCCCGCTACCGCGGCGGCCGAGCCGAACCGTGCTAGCACTGACACTCGGGATGAGCGCATGAGTCTCCTTCGGTGAGGCCTCAGCATTGCGAGGCGATCATTCGAACACCTACTAGAGCGATCCGGCCGTCAATGGCGTTACGGGGGCGATCGAGCGCTAACACTGATGGCTGGCGCAAGCGGCTGATCTGGGCAACAATCGACTCCTCGCCGCTAGGCCGTCGAAGGGCACGCCGATGAGCCGTTTCCCGCTAACCCGCCACCTCGCCATCATCGCGACAGCAGCCGCGAGCTGCTCAATGATCTTCGCGGGCGCCGCCGCCAGCCAGGCCGCCGCGCACCGGCCGGCCAGCCCGGCGCTCGGCCACTGGACCGAACTTGGCCTGTCGCAAAGTTCACCGCCGGAACTCTGGCTAGGACCTGACAATCGCGGCTGGGTCGTGTGGTCCAAGGCCACCACCCAGCTCAGCACCGGCGGGTACAACCTGGCGATCATGTCCGCCACCGGCAAGGTCGGGAAGCCTTCCGCGATCATCAAGGGCTGGTCCGGCGTGAGCTTCCAGCCGACGCTGGTGCCGAACGGAAAGTCGCCGCTGCTCATCTTCTCCGGTCAGAAAGGCAGCTCGGGCGGACTAGCAGCGGGTTGCGTAGTCGGCGCCAAGCCAGCTAGCCCGCAGTGGGCGGTTCAGAGCTGGTCGTTGTCGAGCAACTGCGTGTTCTCCAACGTCGGCTACGGTGACGCCACCGAGAACAAGTCGGGCCAGCTGGCGGCCGGCTGGGCCGGCGGGTCAGGCGCGGAGTACCGCATCGGCATCTCTCCCACCATCCCTGCCACCGGCAAGGACAAGCAGATCACGCTCACGCTGTCCCACGCCGGCTCGGTCGCCCTGGCGAACAACACCTCGGGCAACGGCGACGACTACCTGGCCTTCTACCGCTTCTTCTCCAAGAACGCGAGCAAGGACGGCGTCTACGTTAAGGACCTGACCACGGACGGCACACTGCTCAGAGCGCCGCACTCGGGAACTCAGAGCGTGGGCTGGAGCCCGGCCGCCGGGCAACGGGCCTCGATCGCCAGCCCGAACGCGCATGGCGGTGGCATCTACGTCGCCTACTGCACGGACAAGGCCAACTGCCCCACCTATCTGCTGTGGAAGGCAGGCGCCAAGAAGGCGATCACCGTGCCGGGCACGAAGGTGGCGGTCGGCCTGGCGATGTCGGCCGGCCCGGACGGCCGACTCTGGCTTGCCTGGTACAACGAGCAGCAGAACCGGGTCTTGGTGATGCGGACCAACAAGGCCGACAACCGGTTCGGTCCGGCTCATTCGTTCCCGGTGCCGTGCTTCCAGGACGGCAACACCCATCTGGCGCTGACCAGTGGCAATGACGGCCGGCTGGACGTAGGCCTGGAATGCCTGTCGGTCAAGCAGACGAAGCCGACCATCTTCGTGACCCAGTCTGAGGCCACGTTGTCGATCTCCGCCAACCACGGCAAGATCACGAACACGCACGCGAACAAGGTCACGTTCACGGTGACCGACGCGGGCGACCCGATCTCGGGCGCGAAGGTCAAGGTCGCCGGCAAGACGGTGACCACCGGCAAGAACGGCAAGGTCACCGTCACGTTCGCCAAGGGCGCCAAGCCAGGCACCGACACCGCGGTCGCCTCGGCGGCGAGCTACTTCAACGGCACGACCACCATCAAGGTCAGCAGTTGAGGCAGCAAGGCAGTTAAGCAGGCGAGCCACCGACGATCAAGGTGGCTCCCAGCTCCTCCGAGCTGACCACCGCCGGACGCAGGCCCGCCGAGGCAAACGCCGCCTCGGCGGCCGGCACCTGCCGCTCGCTAATCTCGATCAGCAAGTGACCGCCAGGCACCAGCCAGTGCGCCGCCCCGCCCGCCACTCGACGCAGCACGTCAAGCCCGTCGGCCCCGCCATCCAGCGCGACCCGGGCCTCGTACTCCCGAGCCTCCGCCGGCAGGAACGGCACCTCCCCTGTCGGCACGTAAGGCACGTTCGCCAGCAGCACATCGACACGCCCGCGCAGGGAGTCAGGCAGCGGCTCGTAGAGATCACCCAGGTAGACGCGGAGGCTGGCTGAGGAGTGTGCTGGCGGCTGGGTTGCGGCGACGTTCCGGTGAGCGCACCGCACCGCTGCCGGATCAACGTCCACGCTGTGCAACCCGGCCAGCTCAACCGCCGCCGCCAGCGCGAGACCAAGCGCCCCTGACCCGCAGCACAGATCGATTGCGATCCCCCGGACGGGAGTCAGCTTGGCCGCTTGACCGACCAGGAACTCGCTACGCCGCCGAGGCACGAACACCCCAGGATCGACCAAGACCGTCAGTCCGCAGAACTCGGCGAACCCGATCACGTGTTCCAACGGCTGCCCGTCAACCCGCCGCCGCACCATGGCCTCAAGCTCACGCCGATCACGAGCCGCCGAGACCAGCAACTCCGCCTCATCCTCGGCGAACACGCACCCAGCGGCCCGCAGCCGGGTCACCACGGCGTCGAAATCAGGCCCGGTCAACTCGTGGCGGCCCGCGCGGTATGCAGCATCAGCATCATCGTCGTCACCGATCCCACCCCGCCAGGCACCGGCGTCAGCGCCGAAGCCGCACCCGCCTCGTCCGCCGCGACATCCCCCGTGAACCCGCCGCCTTCGACCGGATTCGTGCCCACATCAATCACAACGGCCCCAGGCTTGATAAAGGAAGCCCCGACGAAACCGGCCCGCCCGACCGCAGCCACCAGCACATCCGCCGAAGAACACACCTCAGCAAGATCAACCGTCCGCGAGTGACACACCGTCACCGTCGCGTCCTGCGCCAGCAGCAGCAACGCGGCCGGCTTGCCCACCACGATCGACCGCCCCACCACGACGGCCCGCGCCCCGGACAGCCGCACCTGTTCCCGCTTCAAGATCTCCAGAACGGCGGCCGCCGTAGCCGGCGCGTACGCGGGCATCCCCGCCGCCAGCCGCCCGAGGCTGACCGGGTTGGCCCCGTCCACATCCTTGCCAGGCGCGATAAACGAGCCCACATCGGCCAGCCGAAGCCCGTCAGGCAACGGTGTCTGGCAGATAATCCCGTCCACATCAGGATCGCCCGACAGCACCTCGAGCCGCCGCGCCAGCGCCGAGCCGCCAGCCTCAAACAGCTCGTCAACCTGGACGTGAATCCCGACCCGCCCGGCCGCCCGCTGAATCGACCGCGCATACCAGCCGGCCGCCTCGTCATCGGACGGCAGCACTACCGCGATCCGAGGCGCCCGCGGCGCCCGTGCTACCAGCCCCTTCACCTCGTCGGCGAGCTGCCCAGCGATTGCCCGCCCGTCGATCAGCCGCGTCATTCAGAACCGCCAATCCGGTTTCGCACCGCGGCCACGACCCGGTCGGCCACGGCCGAGGCCGGCGCCAGTCGATCCAGGTCCCCGCGCAATGCCGCTCTTAGCGTCGAATCGCTCATCGCGGAAAGATTGATCTCCACATTGATCACCGCCGAATCGAGCGCGGACCGGCCAGCCGACGCCGCCACCGCGACGTCAGAGATCACGTTCACATTCGCCCCGGCCAAGATACGGTCCGCCAGCCCGATCACCTCGGCCGCGACCGCCGCAACCCGGAGCGGCACGTCGGCCGCCTCAACCAGCGCGCCCTGGATGGCCTGAGCCCGAGCCGCCTTCTCCTCATCGGATTCCCTGGGCAGCCGGTAAGCCTGCGAAACGGCATTGAAGGCGACAGCGTCCTCCGCCGCGAGCTGCCCGGCCGACAGCCGCAATTCAGTCGCCGAGACCAGCACTGCCCGCATGATTTCCTCATACTCGGCGTACCGGGGCTTGCCGATCGTCAGATTGCACACCATCTCAACGAGCCCGGCTCCGACCGCGGCCACCATCGCCGCCGCCGCGCCGCCGCCAGGCGCCGGAGCAGCCGACGCCAGCTCATCAAGCCAGGTTCCAATTTCCTGATCAAGCACGGTGCCCAATCTAAGCACGGGTGACTCACAAGCCGAGCAGCCGCACCGGATTCCCGTAACAGACCGCCCGCAGCCAGTCATCTCCCAGATCCAGCTTGGCCAGCCCCTCCAGCTGCGTCATGTACCGATAAGGAATCGAAGGAAAGTCAGTTCCCAGCAAGATCCGATCCCCCAGGTCCGCCAGCCGGGGCATCAACTCAGCCGGAAACGGGGCGATGTCGTCCCAGAAGTCCGTGAACACCATCGTGGTGTCGAGATGGACCCGCGGATACCGATCGACCAGGCCCAGGAACGAATCGAACTCCGGAGCCCCCATGTGCGCCACGATCAACGTCAAGCCAGGATGCCGGGCCAGCACCTCCGACATCGGCCCCGGCCCGGTGAACTCCCCCGGCGTGGGCCCCGAGCCGCAATGCATGACCAGCGGCACCCCGGACTCCGCCAGCAGCCCCCACACCGGCTCTAGCAGCTCATCGCGCGGGTCGTATCCGCCGACCTGCAGATGCGCCTTGAACAGCCGCGCCCCGGCCTCGATCGCCTCGGCGACGTACTGCCCCGCCGAAGGCTCGGGAAAGAACGTCGCGCTCTGGAGCGCGTCCGGTGTGCGCGCCGCGAACTCCCCCGACCACGAGTTCAGCCATTGCGCCATGTCCGGCCGGTGCGGGTAGGCCAGCGCGCCGAACCACCGCAACCCGAAGGAACGCAGCAGCGCCACCCGATCGTCTTCGTCCATCCGGTAGACGATCGGCCACGGCCGTCCCTCACCAGCGCGCGCGAAGTAGTCCCACACCTTGGCCTGGACGTTCGGCGGCATGAAATGGACATGCACGTCGACTAGCCCTGGCAGCCCAAGCCCATGCCAAAAAGCGTTGACCTCGGCTATCTCGGCAGCACGCGGATCAGTCACGGTCCCAGTCTGACAGCGGTGTTTCTGGGCATTGACCGCGCACTACCGACTCGATAACGTCCGCTAGAACCTGTTCCACTTTTGGGGTCGGGAGAGCCGCATGACCGCTCAGGAAGATCGCGCGCCAGGCGAGAAGGTCAAGATGACGGTCAGCGAGCGCGACCCCGAGGTCCTGGCCGTCGCGCTCGGCGGCTGGCTAGCGGAACGCCTCGGCACCGAGCCGACGATCAGCGGTGTGCGGGTGCCGGAATTCGGCGGGCTTTCCAGTACTTCGGTTCTGTTCGAAGCATCATGGTCTTCGGGTGGAAAGCTTTGCGAGGGCTCGTATGTCGCTCGGATGGCACCCGAAGCGGGCGCGGTTCCCGTATTTCCCACCTACGATCTGCCCGGTCAGTACAACTTGATCAGTGCGGTGGCGCAACACTCCTCGATCCCCCTGCCCAGGCTGCGCTGGAACGAGCCTGACGGCGGACCGCTCGGCACTCCGTTCTTCGTGATGGACCAGGTGGCCGGCCGCGTGCCGCGGGACAACCCGCCGTACGTGTTCGGCGACTGGCTCTACGATTCGACCCCCGAGCAGCGCGCCGACCTGCAACGTCGCAGCGTCGAGGTGCTGGCCCAGTTGCACGCGATCGATAACCCCGCAGCCGCGTTCGGCTGGCTGGTCCCGGCGGGCGACGCACTCCGTGCCCACGTCGAAGGACAGCGCCAGTACTACCAGTGGGCGCTGCTCGATGACGGCTTCCGTATCCCGATCATCGACCGGAGCTTCGAGTGGCTGGAGGAGCACTGGCCGGCCGATCCCGGACCTGACGTGCTGTCCTGGGGAGACGCCAGGATCGGCAACATCATCTACGACGAATTCACCCCGGTAGCGGTACTCGACTGGGAGATGGCCGGATTCGGCCCGAGGGAAATCGACCTGTCCTGGTTTATCTTCCTTCACAGATTTTTCCAGGACATCGCGGAATTCTTCGAGCTGCCAGGGATCCCTGATTTCCTGAAGCGCCCAGAGGTCGAGGCCAGCTACGCCGAGTTCTCCGGCTACCAGCCCCGCGACATGGACTTTTACCTGACGTACGCCGCGTTGCGGCACGCGATCGTGATGGCCAGGATCAAGCGCCGGATGGTTCATTTCGGCGAAGATCAAGTACCCGACGAAATCGACGACTACGTCTTGCACCGGCCGAGCTTGCAGAAGATGCTCGACGGCACCTACCGCTGGGACTGAACCTACCGATGGGACGGAACCGTGCCAATCGCGCTCGATGAGTATCCGATTCACCAGAGCCCGCTGCCGATGAGCCGGGTCGTCAGCAGCGACCGCAACTTCTATGACCGCTGCTATCTGAACGCGCACGACCGCTCGGGCGAGATCTTCCTGGTCACCGGCCTTGGCGTGTACCCCAACCTCGGCGTCGTCGACGCCTATGCCGCCGCCCGGGTCGGGACGCGGATCTACAGCACCAAGTTCTCCGACGCGCTCGCCGAGCGCAGCCTGGACCAGAAGGTCGGCGGCTACCAGATCGACGTCGTCGAGCCGCTGTCCAAGCTGCGCCTGCAATGCTCGTCACCGGACGGCAGCCTGGACTTCGACCTGCGCTGGACCGGCTCGTTCGACGCCGTCCAAGAGGACCCGCATCTGCTGCTCGGCGGCAACAACCGCCCGGTGCTGGACGCGTCCCGGTTCTCCCAGCTCGGCGCCTGGAACGGCGAGTTGCGGATCGGCGGCCGCAGCTACACGGTGAGCGACGACAAGTGGGCAGGGGCCAGGGACCGGTCGTGGGGCATCAGGCCGGTCGGCGAGTCCGAGCCGGCCGGACGCCCGGCGGACGATCCGGACTTCGGGTTCTGGTGGGTGTACATGCCGCTGCGGTTCGAGTCGTGCTCGCTGATCCTGATAATCCAGGAGAGCCCGGACGGCTACCGCACGCTGAACACGGCCAAGCGGGTCTGGCCCGACGGCCGGATCGAGCAGCTCGGCTGGCCCAGGATCGAGATCAGCTACGAGCCCGGCACCCGCCACCCCAAGGGGGCCAAGCTCGCGCTGACCGACCCGTCCGGAGCACCGGTCAGCCTGGAGGTCGAGACGCTGACCTCGATCCCGCTGCACGTCGGCGCGGGTTACAACGGCGACCCGGACTGGTCGCACGGCCGCTGGATGGGCCGGGACTGGTCCGCCGCCCACGTTTATGACCTAACCGATCCGGCTGTGACCGGCCGGGTCCCCTACGGGGTGATCGACCATCTGGCCCGGGCCGTGCTGGACGGCGAAGAGGGCTGGGGGATGTTCGAGCACGCGAGCATCGGCCGTCATGACCCGTCGGGCTTCGCTGACTTCGGGGCGGTCGCGGAGTAGCGTCTGCGCCCATGGAAAGTCTGTGCCCATGGAGATAAGCGTCGGCCCGCCCACGGTCACCATTCACGCCGATGATCAGTTCTGCGTCTGCGCGCCGAACGCCGAACTATCGAGCACGCTTGAGCAGGGCTATTTCGCGGCCGACACCAGGCTGGTGTCCGGTTACCGGCTCAAACTCGGCAATCAGCGCCTGGTGCTGCTGAATTCAGCCGCGGTGGCGCACCACTCGGCCCGGTTCGAATTCACCAATCCGGCGATACTGCAGGCGAACGGTGACCATTTGCCGGAAAACTCGCTGCACCTGCGGCTGGACCGGACGATCGGGAACGGGCTGCACGAGGATTACGAGCTGACCAACTACGCCCGTGAGCCGGTGCTGCTCGACCTCGAAATCAGCATCGAGTCCGACTTCGCCGACCTGTTCGAGGTGAAGTCGCACCATCCGCTGCAGCGCGGAACGCTGGAGAGCTCGTGGAACACCGGCTCGCAGCAGCTGACCATGACCTATAAGAACGGCCCGTTCGAGCGCGGCCTGATCATCGACCCGGCGCGAACGGACTCGCCGGCCAGGTACGCCAACGGCGGAATGCTGTACCGGATCGAACTGCAGCCGCGCCAGAGCTGGCATGCGTGCGTTTTCTGGCGGCCAGTGCTCGATTCGGCCATCGCGCTCCCGCCGCCGCGCTGCAATGACCTCGTCGGCGACACCCAGGTTCACGACGTCAAACGAGATTGGGTGAACCGGTCCGCCACCTTCACGACCAGCGTTCCGGCCGTGACCCAAACGGTCCGCCAGGCCGTCGATGACCTGGCCGGGCTGCGGATGCACCGGCACGACGCGGTCGCCGCGCCCGCCAGTGTCACGGACAGCAGTACCGAGCACTCGACCGACTTCTGGGTGCCGGCCGCCGGGGTGCCGTGGTTCGTCAGCCTGTTCGGCCGGGACTCGCTGATCGTCTCGCTGCAGACGCTGGCGCTGTCGCCCCGGTTCGCGGTGGGCAGCCTGAACGCGCTGGCCGCGCTGCAGGCCGACGGCTACGACGACGCCCGCGACATGCAGCCGGGCAAGATCTCGCACGAGATCAGGCACGGCGAACTGGCCGCACTGAAGCTGGTGCCGCACCGACCTTATTACGGTACGCACGAGGCGACGACTCTGTACGTGCTGCTGGCGGCGACCGCCTGGCGCTGGCACGGCGACCGGGCCATCCTCGACCAGATCCGGCCCAATGTAGAGCGCGCGCTGGCCTGGATCGACGCCGAAGGTGACCTCGACGGGGACGGCCTGCAGGAGTACAAGACCAGAGCCAAGGACGGCTACTACAACCAGGACTGGAAGGACGCCGGGGACGCGATCCTGCACGCCGACGGCAAGCCGGCTAGTCTCCCGATCGCTTTGTGCGAGGTCCAGGGCCTGGTCGTCGCGGCCAAGCGAGCCTGGGCGGACGTACTCGACCGGGTCTACGGCGACGCGAGCACCGCCTCCCGGCTGCGGGACGAGGCGCTGCGGCTGACCGAGCTGATCGAGACCAAGTTCTGGTGGGAGGCCGAGGGCACCTACTACCTGGGCCTGGACGGCGACAAGCGGCCGATCGAGTCGGTCGCGTCCAACCCAGGCCAGTTGCTGTGGACAGGCGCGGTCGATCCCGGCCGGGCGGCCCGCGTCGCGGCCCGGCTGTTCGCCGACGACATGTGGAGCGGCTGGGGCATTCGCACGCTGTCGTCCGCGCACGCCGCGTACAACCCGTTCTCCTATCAGCTCGGCTCGGTCTGGCCGCACGACAACGCGCTGATCGCGGCCGGGTTCCGCCACTACGGACTCGACGCCGAGGCCGCCAAGATCGCCCGCGCGCTGTTCGACGCCGCCGATCGATTCTCGGCCCGGCGGCTGCCCGAGCTGTTCGCCGGGCTAGCCAGGGACGAGGGCGGCTTCCCTGTGCAGTACCTCGGTGCGAACGTGCCGCAGGCCTGGGCATCCGGCGCGGTCGTGCACCTGATGGCGACCCTGCTCGGGCTCGACGCCGACGCCGCTGCCGGTGAACTGCGGCTGAACCCGGCCCTGCCGGACTGGCTGCCCCAGATCCGGGTCGACCAGCTCACGGTCGGCACCGCCACCGTCGACCTGATCGTGTCGCGTGAGGCCGACGGAGCGCACAAGGTAGAGGCCAGCCCGGGTGACGGCGACCTGGAGGTGATTACACTTCAGATATAGACGAGAAAGGGCCGTGGCTCATGACTCACCTAGAGCTTGAAGACCTGATCGCCATGGCCAGCGGCGAGCTGGTCAGCGACCAGGACCACCTGGCGGCCTGCCAGTACTGCCAGGCCGAAGCCGAGCGGTGGCAGCTCGTGGCCGACGGCCTGCCGGTCCCGACGATCAGGAAGCGACGCCTGTCGACCAGGATCGTCAGCGTAGTGGCGGCCTTGCTGCTGCTCATCAGCCTAAGTCCGGAGTTCATCGCCTTCCTCAGGTGAGCTAGCTGCCCGCCAGTAGCACCGAACTCGTTGCGGCGGCCGCTGGGTAGGAGTACACATGCTCCTCATGCGACTCGTCCGGATTTCTGCGGTAATGACAGTCGGCCTGATGCTGGCGACGACAGTCGGGGCGCAAGCCGCCCCCGCGCACGCGCTCAAGCCGATCGGGCCCAAGTTCTTCAACACGGTGCCGCCAGGCAAGAAGCTGCCGACCGGCGAGCAGTGCGGCAAATGGGTGCTGTCCCGCCCGCTGAAGGAGGACAAGGGCGTCAACAGAAAGTACAACCAGACCAGGGGCCAGAAGATCAGCCACAGCTTCTTCAGCGGGGACAAACCGCAGGCCAACAAGCTGATCGCGCCCCGGGTCAACGGCAACTTCAAGGGCACCACGGCCGAGATCCTGCGCTGGGCGGCCTGCAAATGGGGCATTAACCAGAACATCGTGTTCGCCCAGGCGGCGGTCGAGAGCTGGTGGCGGCAGACCACCATGGGCGACTGGGAAACCAACGGCTGCCCGCCCGGTCACGGACCCGGCGTGGATGGCATGGCCGGGAAATGCCCGCAGAGCTGGGGCATCCTGCAGAATCGGTACCCGTTCGAGCAGTCGAGCTGGCCCGGGATCATGAGGTCGACCGCGATGAACGCCGACCTCGCCTACGGCATCTGGCGTACCTGCTTCGACGGTTACGAGACCTGGCTGAACACGGTCCCGCACAACGGCACCTACAAGGCCGGTGACGCCTGGGGCTGCGTCGGCCGCTGGTTCGCCGGCCGCTGGCACACCGCGCCCGCCCAGGGCTACATCAATTTCGTCAAGAAGTACCTGAAAGAGAAGATCTGGACTACCCCGGACTTCCAGCAGCCGTAGGCCCGCGCCGGACTGGCTCGCGCCCGGGCGGCTGGCCCGGGCGCGGCCGGACCGCCGGACGCGGGTTCGGCCGCTGTTGCGGGTGATCAGGACCGATCAGTAGCTGCTCGCCGTGGTGGCTGATCGCGAGCGGCTCTCCGCCGGTCAGCTCATATCTGGTTGAGTTCGGCGTGACCTGGACCTTCAGCGAGTAGCCCTTGATCATCACCCTGAAGGCCAGCCTGGTCAGCCCTTGCGGCAGTACCGGCGCGAAACTCAGCCGGCCACCGCTGTGCCGCATGCCGCCGAACCCGCAGACCAGCGCCAGCCAGGCGCCGGCCAGCGACGCGATGTGCACGCCGTCGCGGGTGTTGTGCTCCAGATCGTGCAGGTCCATCAGCGCGGCTTCGCCCAGGTAGTCATAGGCCAGGTCGAGGTGGCCGACCTCGGCCGCCATAATCGCCTGGGTCGACGCCGACAGCGAGGAATCGCGGACCGTGATCGGCTCGTAGTACTCGAAGTTCCGCGCCTTCTGCTCGGCGGTGAACTCGTCGCCGCACATGAACATGGCGAGCACCAGGTCGGCCTGCTTGACCACCTGCTTGCGGTACAGGTCGAAGTAGGTGAAGTGCAGCAGCAGCGGGTACTGCTCGGGCTTGGTGGCGGCGAAATCCCAGTGCTGGTGGTGGGTGAACCGCTCGGCTTGCTGGTGCACTCCGAGCATGTCGTCGTGCGGGATGTGCATGTCCTTGGCCGCGTCTCGCCAGCTCGCCGTCTCCTCGGAATCGATGCCGAGTTCCCTGGCCCGCTCCGGATGCCGGTCGGCGGCATCAGCCGCGGCGACCAGGTTCCGCCTGGCCATCAGGTTCGTGTAGATGTTGTCGTCGCTGATGGCGCTGTACTCGTCCGGGCCGGTCACCCCGTCGATATGAAAAGTCCCCCTGGCGTCGTGATGCCCGAGCGATCGCCACAGCCTGGCCGTCTCGGTTAGCAACTCGATCCCGGGACCGGCCTCGAACGCGTCGTCACCGCTGGCGTCGACATACCGCACGACCGCGTCGGCGATGTCGGCGTTCACGTGGAACGCGGCCATTCCAGCCGGCCAGTACCCAGAGCACTCAGGACCCGCGATCGTCCGCCAGGGAAACGCCGCCCCTGACAGCCCAAGCTGGGCCGCCCGGTCCCTGGCCATCGGCAGCGTGCCGTGCCGCCAGCGCAGCGCGCTGGCCGCCGCATCAGGGGCCGTGAAGTCGAGTACCGGCAGCACGAACGTCTCGGTGTCCCAGAACGCGTGCCCGTCGTAGCCGGGCCCGGTCAGCCCCTTGGCCGGGATCGGCCGCCGTTCACCGCGCGCCCCCGCCTGCATGACGTGGAACAGCGCGAACCTGACCGCCTGCTGCACCTCGGCGTCGCCGTCGACCTCGACGTCCGCCCGGCCCCAGAAGTCGTCGAGGAACGACCGCTGGTCAGCCTGCAGGCCGTCCCAGGTGGTCTGCCGCGCGCCGGACAGCGCCGCCCAGACCTGATCCCTGACGGCCGGCAGCGACCGCTCAGCCGACCAGCCGTAGGCGACGAACTTGATGATGCGCAGGGTCTCCCCCGGCTTGAGCAGGGTCGTCGCGCTGACCAGGCCGCCGTCCTCGAACGCCCTGGACTCGGTGAGCACGCCGTCCGGGCCCTCGATCAGATGATCCATCGCCGCGCCGACCAGCAGCCCGCTGCGCTTGGTCTTGTGCACGAGCAGGACCGCGTGGTCGGTGGAGTTGTAGTGCTCGGCTTCGAGCGGCTGCTCAAGCACGGCCGCGACGCGCGGATCACCGGCGGTCTGCGGCAACGTTTCGTTGGCGAGCAGCTCGGACTGGACCGCGACCCGCACCGGCGCGTCAACCGGCGTCACCTCATAACTGATCGCCGCCACCGCCCGCTGGGTAAAAGAGACCAGCCGGCAGGAGGTGACCTTGACCGCGCGGCCGGCCGGAGACTCCCATTCGGCGGTGCGGCGCAGCACGCCGGCCCGGAAATCGAGTACTCGCTCGTGCGACCGCAGTTCGCCGTACCGTACGTCGAACGGCTCGTCGTCGACGAACAGCCTGATCAGCTTGCCGTTGGTGATGTTGATCACGGTCTGACCGGACTCTGGCAACCCGTAGGAGACCTCGGCGTACGGCAGCGGCCGCAGCTCGTAGACCCCGTTGAGGTAACTGCCCGGCAGGCCGTGCGGCTCGCCTTCATCCAGGTTCGCCCGCCAGCCGATGTGGCCGTTGGACAGGGCGAACACAGATTCGGTCTGCGGGAGCATATCGACGTCAAGCGCGGTCTCGCGCAGTGACCACGGTTCGACGGTGAAGGAGCTCTGCTTGATCATGCGAGTTCCGACAGGTCTGACACGACGACGCTGGCCCCGTGCTCGCGCAGGGCATCAGCCTGGCCGACGCGATCCACCCCGACGACGAAACCGAAACCGCCGGCCTTTCCGGCGGCGACCCCGGCCAGGGCGTCCTCGAACACGGTGCATGCGCCCGGCTCAAGCCCGAGCGCCTTGGCCCCGGCCAGGAACGTGTCCGGGGCCGGCTTGCCGTGCAGGTGCTCGTTCTCGGCGACGATCCCGTCGATCCTGGCCTCGAACAGGTCCGCGATTCCGGCCGCCTCCAGCACCTGCTTGCAGTTGGTGCTCGACGAGACGACCGCCCGGCGCAGGCCTGCCTTCTTGACCGCCTCGACGTATTTGACCGACCCGGGGTAAGTCTGCACGCCGTCCTGGGCGATCCGACGCAGCACGATCTCGTTCTTCCGGTTACCGAGTTCTTCGATGGCGTCGGTGTCAAGGTGAATGCCACGAGACTCAAGGAACGAACTGGTTCCTTCATCTCTCGGTTTACCGTCGACATAGTCGTCGTAGTCAGCCACCGGGTCGAACGGCGCCTGACCGGGATAGCGCCGCAGGAAGTCGTCGAACATCTCCTTCCAGGCGGCGTCGTGCACCTTCGCGGTCTGCGTCAGCACACCATCGAGATCGAACAGGCAACCTTTGATGCTCTCCGGTAGACCCAGCACGCGTCCAGCCTACGGCGCTAGGCCTGCCTTGCCTTGGCTAGGTCCAGCGCGATCTCGATGATCATGTCTTCCTGACCGCCGACGTAGCCCGCTTCACCGGCCTTCTGCAAGATCTCGTGGGCCGGAACGCCGTAGCGCTGCGCGGCCCGCTCCGCGTGCAGCAAGAAGCTTGAGTACACCCCGGCGTGGCCTTGCACGATCGCGGACCGATCCGCCCAGGGAATTCTCGGCAGGAACGGGCGCACGACCTCCTCGGCGGCGGCCAGCGCGGCGCTGACGTCCACCCCGGTCTCGATTCCGAGCCGATCGAACGTCGCGGCCAGGATCTCGGTGGGCGCGTTGCCTGCGCCCGCTCCGAGCGCGCAGAGCGCACCATCGATCTGGGTGGCGCCGTGCTGGTAGGCAAGCACCGAGTTGGCGATGCCGAGCGACAGGTTCTGATGGCCGTGGAAGCCGACCTGGGCCTCCTGGCCGATCTCGCTGACCAGAGCCTGGACCCGGTCCTGGGCTTCGCCGAGCACCAGCGCACCGGCCGAGTCGACGACATACACGCACTGCGCCCCGGCATCCACCATGATCCTGGCCTGCTTAGCCAGCGACACCGGATCGCTGCGGTGCGCGAGCATCAGGAACCCGACGGTCTCCATGCCGAGGTCACGCGCGGCGGCGAAATGCTGGAGCGACACATCGGCCTCGGTGCAGTGCGTCGCCACCCTGGCCACCGACGCGCCCGCGTCGTAGGCGTTGCGCAGATCCTCGACCGTGCCGACGCCCGGCAGGATCAGCACGGCGATCTTGGCTCGCCTCGCCTCGTCGACGGCGGCCGCGATCAGCTTGATCTCATCGGTGAGCGAGAACCCGTAGGTAAACGACGACCCGCCCAGCCCATCGCCGTGAGTCACCTCGATCACCTGGACACCGGCACCGTCGAGCGCGTGCACAACCGCCCGGACCTGGCCCTCAGTGAACTGATGCGCCATCGCGTGACTACCGTCACGCAGCGTGGAGTCGGTCAGCCGAACGTCCGCATGAACCGCTCGTACGTCCGTACTAGTGCGTTGCCCGCCGGCGCCTTCCGCTCGTACGTCCGTACTAGTGGGGGCGTCAGTCATGTGAGCGCCGCCTTCCGGTCGGCCAGAAGCGCGCCCACCCGGGCGGCAGCGGCGGTCATGATGTCCAGGTTGCCGGCCCACGGCGGCAGGTAATCGCCGCTCCCGGCGACCTCGAGCAGGATCCCGACCCGGCCGTTGCCGCCCCAGTCCGGACGCGGCTCGTCGAACTGCGGGTCGGCCCGCAGCGCGTAGCCGGGTACGTACTGACGGACCTGGTCGACCATGGCGTGGACGGATTCGGTGACCGCGTCGGGGTCAGCTTCTGGGGGCAGTGAGCAGAAGACCGTGTCCCGCATGATCATCGGCGGGTTCACCGGGTTGAGGATGATGATCGCCTTGCCCTTGCCGGCGCCGCCGACCTCTTCGATGCCGCGGCGGGTGGTCTTAGTGAATTCGTCGATGTTCGCCCTGGTGCCAGAACCGGCCGAGCGAGATGAGATTGAGGCCACGATCTCGGCGTAGTCGACTGTCGTAACCTGGCTGACCGCGTGCACCATCGGGATCGTCGCCTGGCCACCGCAGCTGATCATGTTGAGGTTAGGCACGTCGGCGACGCTGGCGAGGTTAACCGGCGGGCAGACGAACGGCCCGAGTCCGGCCGGGGTGAGGTCGATCGCCTGGATGCCGGCTTCTTCGTAGCGGGGCGCGTTCACCTGATGGGCCTTGGCCGAGGTCGCCTCGAACACGAGGTCAGGCAGGTCGTCCTGGCCCAGCAGCCAGTCGACGCCACCGCTCGACGCGATGATCCCGGCTTCCCTGGCCCGGCTGAGCCCGTCGGAGTCCGGGTCGACTCCGACCATGTACTTAACGTCGAGTTGCTCCAGCCGCTGAAGCTTCGCCAGCAGGTCGGTGCCGATGTTGCCGGGACCGACGATCGCGGCCTTCACGCGCCCGTGCTCTCTGCGAATACCGCCGTCACGGAGCCGAGCCCGGCGAAGGTAGCGGTCACGGTGTCCCCCGCAGCGACCGGCATTGACGCCGTGATCGACCCGGGCAGGACGACGTCTCCGGCCCGGAGCGCGACGCCCTGCCCTGCGATCGTGTTGGCCAGCCAGACCAGGGCGTTCAGCGGGTGACCGAGCACCGCGCCGCCCGCGCCCGTTTCGGCGAGCCGCCCGTTCTTCGTGAGCAGGCAGCCGCCCAGAGCCAGGTCGAGCCCGGCCAGCGGGTGCGGGGAGTTGCCGAGGATCAGGCCGCCAGAGGAGGCGTTGTCGGCGACGGTGTCGGCGAGCGTGATCTTCCAGTCGCGGATCCGCGAATCGATGAGTTCCAGGGCCGGCAGTACAAAGGTGACGGCGGCGGCCGCGTCCGCAGCGGTGACTCCTGGCCCGGCGAGGTCCTTGCCAAGCACGAACGCCACCTCGGGCTCGATCCTGGGCTGCAGGTACTGGCCCAGGTCGATCGGCTCGCTGTCCAGATGGAACATGGAGTCGGTCAGGTGCCCGTAGTCGGACTCGTCGACGCCGATCTGGCGCCGCATCGCCAGCGAGGTCAGGCCGACCTTGTGCCCCTTGATCACCCGGCCGTCCCGCTTCCACAGCTCGACCTGCTTGAGCTGAATCTGGTACGCCTGCTCAAGGGTGAACTCGCCGAACGTCTGGGTCAGCGGCGGGATCGGCCCACTTCGATAGGCCTCACGCAACAATTCGGCTGCCTTATTCGTCTCTATAGTCATGACGGCATCGCAATCACTGGGAGCACCAACGGCGACCGGCGAAGCCGATACCGACTTCCTGGCCATCGCCATCGGAGAGCAGATGACCGTCACCGTTGGCGGCCAGCCTGTGGAGATCATAGTGATGGCCATGGTGCTGGCTCCTGACCGGACCGTGCTCACGCTGGCCATGGCGCCGCCAGCCGATACCGACGACGGCTATGAGTTTCTCTGGCTCGCGACCGCAGTCGACAGCAGCGGAATCAGGTACCAGGCTGAGTTCAGCGCGCTCGGCGATGACATGGGCCAGCTTGACCTGGTGCCGCCAGTCCAGCCGGGAGCGGACTGGCTGGACCTGACGATCGCACCGGGATCGGCCCCGTACCGGATCAGCCTTGACGCTCCGGCTCGCCCGCAGTGCCAGTTCCTCGGCCCGGACGGCTTCGCGCCGGTCACCGCCGTTCTGCCGGAGCTGGATGGCACCCGCTGGGTAATCGCCGGCCTGCGCTCCCGTCCGACCGGGTTCAACCTGCGAGTCCTGGCGTGGGGAGCAACGGAAGCGTTCAGCTGGTCGGCTCACGGCAACATCGGCCGCTGGCACTACGTGACGAGCTCGGCCTCGAACGGCGACGACCGGCACTCCAATGTGGATCTGGAGCTGACGCCGGCCATTGACCCGGCCGCCACCTCATTGGACCTGATACTGAGCGGCCAGTTCGGCTCAGCGAGGGTGACCGTGCCGCTGAATCTTTGGTACTGAGCCCGCCAACGCATGAGGCCGGGGTCAGGTCGTAAGCGCGGCCCAGACGGCCTTGCTGGTTGCGCCGATCAGCATCCAGCCCCAAGTCGCCGCGAGTGCCTGGACGACCTGCAGGCCGCGGCCTGATTCGGCGTCCTGGTCAGCGGCACCGAGCACCGGCGGCTTGGAGTTGCAGTCGGTGACCATGCAGATCACCCGGCTGGCCTGCCGTTGCCAGGCGAGCTCGACCGGGGCACCGTCGCCGCAGCAGCCGCCGTGCCTGATCGCGTTCGTGACCAGCTCGGAGGCGATCAGCACGGCCTCGGTGACCAGCTCGTCAAGCCGCCACTCCGCCAGCGTCGCCTTGGTGAAATCACGCGCGGCCTTAGCCGCCTCGGGGGCAACGGACAGGAAGATCTGCGACAGGTTGGAAACAGGCACCGGCTCAAACGGCGGGAGGTCGCACGGCGGAACGCCGACGGGGTTCTCGTCGGTGCCGTAGCTCAAATCCCAGGTCTGCGCGTATGTCACCTGATATCCCTAGTGCCGTGTCGTTGCGAAGAGCCCGTTGCGACGTGACCATGTGTGGACTCCAACCGATACCAGCCCGAGTCCATGAGCGCCTGTTCGTCCGTTACGATGCCATTAATAGCGTGCACATGCAAGTGCTGTTGCACAGAACGGCTCCAATCCGTCGTCGGGGCCACACGCGGCGGTGAAGGGATTGACGGTGAACACTGTGTATAACGGGGTAATCGCCTCCGAGCTGGACTGGGTGCAGTGGAGGAAGAGCACCTTCAGCAACCCGAGCGGCAACTGCGTCGAGACGGCGGCGCTGCCCGCCGGGGAGGTGGCGGTACGCAACTCCCGGTTCCCTGACGGCCCGGCCCTGATCTTCACTCACGCCGAGTGGGATGCCTTCCTGCTCGGCGCCAGAGCCGGGGACTTCGACAGCCTTGAGCACGCCGGGTAGACAGCCTTGAGCCCTCCGGGTAGCCAGCCCGGAGAGGTATGCTGGGTGGCTTGCGGGCAAATTCCCCGTACGCAGGGAGTTTTCAGCATTCCGATCCCGCTTAGGCCTTGCTTGTAGCCCAATGGCACCTGTCCATGGGACACTCCTTTGATTGACGCCCATTGATTGGGTGCAGAGCCTGGCTTCGCGGGAGGATGCATGAGCGCAGCAGGGACAGACGGTAGCCCGGTCAGCAGCCTGGTTTCGGCCCCTGGCATCGGCGGACCGACTGTGCTCAGGATCCTGCTTGGTGCCCAGCTCAGGCGGTTGCGCGAGGGCAAGCGGATCTCCCTCGAAGAGGCGGGCGAGGCAATCCGCGCGTCGCACTCCAAGATCAGCCGGCTCGAAACCGGCCGGGTCGGATTCAAGGACCGCGACATCGCGGACCTGCTGACCCTGTACGGCGTCATGGACGAGAACGAGCGCACCGCGCTCCGCGAGCTGGCCGCCCGCGCCAACAAGCAGGGCTGGTGGCACGACTACTCCGACATCCTGCCGAGCTGGTTCGAGGCGTACGTCGGGCTCGAAGAGGCCGCGACTCAGATCCGCGCCTACGAGGTGCAGTTCATTCCAGGGCTGCTCCAGACCGGCGAGTACGCCCGGGCGGTGACGCTGCTCGGCTACCCGAACGCGGCGTCGCGCGAGATCGACCGCCGGGTCGGGCTGCGGCTGGCCAGGCAGGCTGTATTCACCCGGCCGACGCCACCGAACATCTGGGTGGTGCTCGACGAAGCGGTGATGAAGCGGCCGATCGGCGGTTCTGAGGTAATGCGCGGCCAGATCAAGCACCTGATCGACATGGCGCAGCGGCCGAACGTGACCATCCAGATCGTGCCGTTCCAGATCGGCGGCCACGCGGCGGCGGGCGGGCCGTTCAGCATCCTGCGGTTCGCCGAGCACGACCTGCCGGACGTGGTCTACCTCGAGCAGCTGACCAGCTCGCTGTACCTGGACAAGCACGAGGTCGTCGACAACTACCTGGCGGTCATGGACCGGCTGTGCGTCGACGCGATCACTCCGGCCGCGAGCATCAAGCTGATGCGGTCGCTGCAGCGGGAGCTAACTGACTGAGTTTGGGAACTGAGTTTGGGAAACTTAGACGGGGCTCGGGTTCTCAGGAACCCGAGCCCCGCAAAATTTTCTCCCTAAGAAGGGTCTTAGATCTTGACTAGGGCCCAGTGCCGGCCAGCGTCGTGGGTCGCGTAGAGCTGGCCGTAGCCGGAAAACATGTCAGCCGGCCCGAACACGACGAAGGCGGTCGTGGGCGAGACGTAGGTGATGTCGTTGAACCCGGCACCGCCGTCGCCTGAGCCGATGATCATGTACCACTTGGCCTTGTGGTTGTCGTTGATGTAGATGAATGAGCCGTCGGACCAGGACTCGACCGCCAGCTTGCCGGTGGGCGAGATCGCCAGGCCCGCCTGGATGCCGAACTGGCCCATGATGCCGGCGAACTTGTCGGTCTTGCCGTTGTCGGCGGACAGGTAGACGGCCTTGACCGCCTTGCTGAACCCGGGGTTGCCGTCACAGAGCAGGCCGACCTTGGCGGAGGAGTAGGGGACGGCCTGGATCAGGGTCTTTTCTTCATCGGCCGTGCAGGGCACCGGGCGGGCGGCGAACGTCTTGCCGCCGTCGGTGCTCGCGAAGAACTGGGACGGATGGTTCGGGCCGTCGAGGTTCGAGTTGACCACGTAGACCGTGTTGCCGAGCGCGCTGACGTTCGCGGACACGTTGATGTGCAGTTTGACTGGCATCAGTGTCCATGAATGCGCAGTCCAGACGGGTTTCACGTTCAGGGCTCGCCACGCCGTGAGTGGCTTGCTGCCGCAGATCCCGGTCTCGTAAGCGCAGGGTGAGACGACGATGTAGACGTCCGTTGCCGTGGTGGCCAGGTCGAGTACCTGCTTGCCGTCGCCTGGAAGCGGCATTTTCTTCCAGCTCTTGCCACCGTCGGCGGTGCGATACAGGTCAGGGCCGAACGCCCAGCCGATTTCGGCGGACGCGAACCTGATCTCGGTGATGCCTGCCCCCGGATTGCCCAGCTTGGGGATCGGGGCCGGAATGTTGCCGATCGTTTGCCAGGTTTTACCGCCGTTGGCGGTCTCCCTGACTTGCGAGCAGACCTTGTTCTTGCCGCAACTCACCTGGCCTAGCACCCAGCCGGTCGAAGAGCTGATCCAACTGGTGGAGTTCGCGATGAACTTGCCGGGGGGCGGACCCCCGCTGGCCGATGCGGTTGCGGTCGTCGCCGTGGCGGCGGTGAGAATGGCGATGGCGATGGGTACGCCGCGCCCGATAACTCCCATTAATGCCCCGATCTCTCGTCAAGCGGACATGGTTCCGCGTTGATCTGAAGACGCCGATGCGGGGCCTTTGGTTGGAACCGTTTTCAGTGCAGACTGGCCAGGCTCTGGCGAAGTTTGACCAGGTCGCGGAGCCTGGCCTCGTAGGTCGCGCCCACCCAGATCAAGGTGGCGCCGATGATCGCGATCGGGACCCAGCCAGGCAGGGATTCGGCGAGCCGCCGAACGTCTGGGGCTAGCTGATCGACGGCGTCCAGGGCGGCCACGGCCGCGCCGATCAGCAGGGGCGCCTGGAGCTTCAGCCTGGCGCCGGCCAGGGCGACCGCTGCGGCGGCGAGGCCGAGCAGGGTCGGGCGGATCCAGCCGTGGGTGTGCCAGACGGTGATCAGGCTGGGCAGCAAGAGCAGGGCTAGACCGGGGCTGGCGGCCCAGGAGCTTCGGGTGGCGGCTTGGGATCGCCGGGCGAAGGCGATCGCGATCGCGGCGGCTGGGATCGTGTAAGCCTCGATGGTTTCGACGCCCAGGGTGAGTAGCAGCAGGCACCAGGCGGTTTCTAGTGCTATCAGGCCGATCCAGAGCGCGGGCCGGCGGTCTGTTCTTGCGGCCGTGCCCAGGCACTGGAGGCCGATGATCGAGAAGGCCAGGCTGGCGGTGGCGGGGTGACTTAGGCAGAGCGCGGTGCCGGCGGCGGCTGCGGTCCAGGCTGCGCACTCGACCGCGATCGCGGTTAGCGGCAGGCGGGCGGTGAGCTTGGCCGCGAGCAGGTGCGCGGTGGCGGCGATGCCGAGCGCCGAGATGCCGGCCGCCCAGGCGGGGCCTCCCGCTGCCAGGGCGGTGGCTCCGGCGAGGGCGGCCGCGGCGAGCACGCTGAGCGCGGCGGTCGCGATGCGCGCCGGCGTCTTGTATGCGAGTGCCAGGTAGCAGCCGGTCAGGCAGCCAAGGGCGATCAGGGTGGCGGTCGGGGTGGCTAGCGCCAAGGCGAGCGCTAGGACTGTCGCCACGGCTGCCGCGCTGACCGGGACCAGGCGGCCGTCGATCGCGGCCCAGCTCGTCAGTCCGAGTGCCAGCGCGAGCAGGCCGGCGTAGGTGATCGAATAGCCTAGGCCGCCCGCGAGCGCGCCCGGCACTACCACCAGCGGCAGCGCGATCGCGAGGGCGTCTAGGCTGGCGCGGCGTTCTCCTTGCCAGGCGCCGAAGGTGCTTGCCAGGGCGGCTAGGCAGAGCGCGAACACCACGGTCGCGAACGGCAGGCCCGGTCCGGCCGCGCCGACCAGCGGCTGGCCGCCCCAGGCTCTGGCGCTGTCTGTTTCGAACCACGCGGTTGCCAGCGGCTGCCACTGCACGCCGATCGCGGCGATCGTTGCCAGGCCGGCGCTGGCCAGCGCGATGGTTCGCCGCGCTCCCCCGCGCACCCAGGCGGTCGAACTGGCCAGGATCGCGGCCGCCGTCGCTACCGTCGCGAATGAGTCGGCCCGGCCTGCTGCGACCACGGCCGCTATGACCACTATTACCCCGGCTCCAAGGTCGAGGACGTGGCTGTGCGCCGGCCGCGTCCGACGTAGCAGGGTCGACCCGATGATCGCGAGCGTGGCGACGCCTAGGACGGCGAATCCACGCTGGTCGAGCGGGACGCCGGCCGCTGCCTGGGCGGCGAAGGCCAGGCCGGTCAGCGCGGCCAGCGCGGCGCCGGTTGAGATGACGGCGGCGTGCGGGTTCCGCGCGAAGGCGGCGGCGAGGCCGAAGATCAGGGCGAGGATCGCGCATTCGGGGACTGAGGCGGCGGTCGCGGTTGCCGTCGCGGTCGCGCTGAGGGCTAGGGCGATGGCGCCGAGGGTGGCGGTGACGATTGGGCCGGTCTGGGAAATTGGGCCCGTCGGCCGGGTCGCTGCTGCGGCCGCCAGGCCCGCCAGTGCTGCTATCGCGAGGTCCAGGAGGCCGGTGCGCGCCCAGCCGGTGGCGCCTATCGCCGCCGGCAGGGATCCGGCGGCTGGTGCGGCGAGCCCTATCGCGACCGCCTTGAGCCACGGGCGGTCGTTCGAGACCGCCATGCAGGCCAGGGCCGCCAGCCCCAGCGTGACCACGGCCGACCAGGCCGGGCTGGCGGTCCTGGTCCCGGTCCCGGCCAGCGCCTGCAAGGCGACGGGTAGCACCAGGCAGACGCCGATCGTGCCGGTGGCGACGGCCAGGATCGAGCTGGCCAGCGCTTCCGGGCGAAGATCGCGGCGGGAGAGCTCCCGCGTCAGCAGCAGATCCGCCCCGGCTGTGAGTACCAGGACGACGGAGAGCGGCCCGATAGGCGATCGGCTCGCCAGATCGGCGGTCGCGAGCAGAGCCGGCAGCTGAGCCATCGCGATCCCGGCGACGGCCGGCAATCGCAGCTTGGTAGCCCTGCCGTAGGCAATCCAGATCCCGGCGATCACCGCACTACCCGCAGCGGTCCTGAGTCCGTGGCCGGGCGACTTCAGAAGGTGCTCGACCAGATAGGCGTCGGCCAGCGTCAGCGCCAAGCCAATTCCGGCAATTGTCTCCGCCGTCGCGGTCAGCTCGCGGCGGGTCAGCAGCTTGGGTGCGGCCAGGACGATCGCCGTTACCCCGAGCAAGACCGCGCAACGGCCGGCCGCTCCGATGCTGCTCCAGTTCGCGACCGTGAAGACAGCGGCCGCGATCACGACCAGGACGGCCCCGGACACCAGCAAGATCTGGGCGACTGTCCGGCCGGTCAGCTCAGGCCGAGTTGGCTCCAGGCCCAGAGGTGCCGCTCTGTCGCCGACCGGTGCGATGCTCGTGACAGGTGCGGTGCTCGGCCTGGATAGCTCGGCTAGCAGGATCATCCTGCGGCTGATCAGCCAGGTTCTGGCCCGATCGACCCGGGCCAGCTCGTCGTCGATCCAGCGCAGTTCTCCCACTTGCTGGGCGGTGGGAATGCGGGCACCTGTGGTCATGGAACCACCCTGCCGCCGAAAGACCGTGCTGCCATCGGCTGGCCTACTCAGGCTTTCGCGCCCAGATACTCAGCCGTACCTGAGTAGGTGAACTCTTCTGGCGCGCCGCTGTTAGTGCGCTGGCCAGGGTGAGGGGCCAGGCATTTACCCGATACGTCAGGAGACTGTTTCCCAGCCGGCCCGTGACGTGCGACTATCGCCACGTGCCTCTCGCACCGCCCGCTAATTTTCTCCCGCCCTCGCTGTCTCCAAGGCCCATCACGAACCTGCAGGCACCGCTGTGGCGCTCGATCGCTGCGTTCAGGTTCGCCTCGGTCGCCTACGCGGCGATCTTGCTGTTCGTGCGGCCCTATGACTTCAGCCATTGGGGCTGGGCCTGGGTCATTGTCGCCCTGATGGCCATCTGGACGGTCGCCACCACAGTCTGGTACAGATCACCGCTTTATTCGACGCCGAACCGGCGCACCAGACTGCTGCTGGCCGTCGATCTTCTGGTGACTATCGGCGCCGTACTCTCGACGGTCTTGGTGCAGTACCCGCGCCCGGTTCAGCAGGGCGTAATGCCGATCACCGCCACCTGGATCGCCGGGCCGGCACTGGCCTGGGCTGCGGTCAGCGGCGTCAGGGCCGGCGCGTTCGCCGCGATCCTCATCGGCGCCAGCGTCGTCTGGCTGAGGCACCTGCGGTCTGGTCAGATTCTGTCTAGCACCGCACTCGACGGACCTGTCATCTTGCTGATGGCGGCCATGCTGGTCGGCTACATCGCCAAGCTCACCTCCAGAGCCGAGCAGGCGATGCAGCGCGCGACCGAGATCGAGGCGGCCAGCCGCGAACGCGAGCGGCTCGCCCGTACGATCCATGACTCGGTTCTGCAGGTACTGGCGATGGTGCAGCGGCGCGGCGCCGAGTTCGGCGGTCCGGCCGCGGAGATCGGCCGGCTGGCGGGCGAACAGGAGGCAGCCCTGCGCGCACTCGTCACCGCCGATGAACAGGTACCTCCGCCCGAGGGCGAACTCGACTTGAGTGTCCAGCTCACCCGCGATGCGGCCGCCTTTGTCTCGGTGATTACCCCGGCCGTCCCCGTTCTCCTTAATGAAAGGGCAGTGTGCGAAACGACAGCCGCCGTGCGAGAAGCGATCGACAATGTGCGCAGGCATTGCGGTGAGTCGGCCCGGGCATGGGTACTGGTCGACGACGAGGGCCCGGAGGTGAGCGTGACGATCAGGGACGACGGCCCGGGAATTCCGCCGGGACGACTCGCCGAGGCCGCCGCCGAAGGCAGGCTGGGGGTAAGCCTGGCGATCAGCGGGCGGATGAGGGATATCGGAGGCTCGGCGGACATAAGTAGTACTCCCGGCACCGGGACCGAGGTTCGCCTGCGCGTCCCGCGAACGATCAAGGCAGCGTAGGCAGTCATGCGAGTGATGATCGTCGATGACCACCCGATGTGGCGGGATGCCGTCGGCCGCGACCTCACCGAGGCAGGCTGCGAGGTAGTCGCCACCGTCGGCGAAGGCGCGCAGGCACTGCGCATCGCCCCCTCCGTCCGCCCCGACGTGGTAGTTCTCGACCTGCAGCTACCTGACCTGTCCGGAGTCGATGTCACCCGAGGCCTGGTCGCCGCGAACACAGGCATTCGCGTCCTCATCTTGTCCGCCAGCGGAGAGCCAGCCGATGTTCTCGATGCGGTGAAAGCCGGCGCGACCGGCTACATCGTGAAGTCCGCGAGCCGCACCGAACTGATCGATGCGGTCCGTCGGACGGAGTCGGGCGACGCGGTGTTCTCCCCTGGGCTGGCCGGGCTCGTGCTCGGCGAATTCCGCCGCCTGGCGGTCAGCTCAGATCCCGATACGCCGAGGCTGACCGATCGCGAAGCCGAGATCTTGCGCATGGTCGGCACCGGTCTTGCCTACCGGCAGATAGCCGAACGGCTGGTTCTGTCCCACCGAACCGTACAGAACCACGTGCAGAACACTCTGAACAAACTGCAACTGCATAATCGTGTCGACTTGGTCAGGTACGCGATTGAACACGGCCTGGACTCGGGTCCGGATTGAGCTTTCCCCGCACATCCGGCGCAGTGATTAGCCATAGGTGGACCTAGCGGCGCCAATCCTGATTGGATGTGCGCCATGGAGTTCCGAAATGTTCGGGAACGTCCGCCGGATCGGCCGGCCGACTCGGATCGGCCGACTGCCGATTCGCCGAACTCGACGGAGGCCGTGCGAGCCGGCGATGTCGCTCGTTCCGCTGGTAACGGCCGGTCTGAGCAGCCGGAACAGGGC